>NZ_CP096016.1:1457000-1774000 GCF_023650515.1 Alkalimarinus coralli | reverse complement strand
CAAATATCGACATATTTTATTGTACCCAACTACTGATGAGTGATATAGAGTATTAGAAAGTCGCTAATATATGCCTATACGGCTACGTCATAAGCTAAATCAGAGTCTATAACCTCTTAGTAGCGATGTATTGTATCAAGAAAAATCATAACCATTCATTGCAGGAAGCTCTATATGAGTAAAATTGATATTCTATACCCAGTACTCGCGCATGTTTTGCTTGTTGTGTTGTTATATATTCCACTGGTTATCAGGAAAGCACAAGCAGTTAAAAGCAAGGCGGTTGATCTAAAGGTGACAGCGCTTAACAATCAGGCCTGGACTGAGGATGTCATTAAAGTATCAAATAATATCGCCAATCAATTTGAAACCCCCATACTCTTTTACGTACTCTGTATTATTGCGGTATTAACAAGTACGGTTGATATGTTAGGGGTTGTTTTAGCGTGGAGCTACGTCGCTTTGCGTTATATTCACTCATATATCCATACACACTCGAACTATGTTCCATACAGGATGCGTGTGTTCGCTTTGTCTCTGCTTATATTGCTTATTATGCTGATAAACACTGTCGTGCAGTTGGTCAACTTAACTTAAAAGCTATACATATCACTCGCCGCTTTCAAAAAACAAAATATGGTTAACTGTGAATATGAGACATGAAGAGATACCAGAAGAACACTCCGACCCGTTGATTCGGTTTTTGCACCGGGCGATTAGGGTAGCGGTTAAATTTCTGGCCGTATTAATGGTGCTGGTGATACTTTGGAGTATCGCAGATGTTGTGTATGTGCTGTACCAGAAAATGCATACGCCTCCCTATTTTTTGCTGGATGTAGGCGATATTCTCGAGACGTTTGCGGCGTTTATGGCTGTGTTGATTGCGATTGAAATATTCACCAACATAAGGCTTTATCTCGGGACTAATATCATTCCCGTTCAACTGGTTATTGCGACAGCGCTGATGGCAGTAGCCCGAAAAGTCATCGTGTTAGACCTCAAAGATGTGACAGCCGAGCAGATAGTGGGGCTATCTTTGGTCACGATAGCGCTGGGTGTCTCATATTGGTTGGTGCAAGTAAAAAACGCTGAAAAAGCTCAATGAGTAAGGTTGCATATGTAAAGGTGTCAATATGAGTGAAACCGTTGTCGTCTGTATTGTTGTTATTGTCGCGCTTATTGCCCATATTGGATTGTTTAACTGGATAAAATTCAAGATGGATGAAGCCGCAGTAGTTAGCTTCTTCAAAGCGCAATCTGAAAATGCTATTAGCAACCTAGACGCCATTTCTGCGAGCACGGGTATCCGTCGTTCGCGAGTTTCAAATATATGCCACAAAAGCAAAGCGCTTAAATCCGCAGGGGAGCAGTGGTGCTTGAGTGACCGCGTTAAAGCTTTGCTCTAGCGCCAATATCTCATCCTAATGCTTATTGTTAGCCGTTAACTCCTCCTCTCTGGATAAGACCTAAAACCATTCGCTTTTCATGGCCATACAGGTGTCGTCTCTGCGTGAAAGCAGTGACAAGTCTTGCTGAATGCTGGGAAGTTCCCAGTTAAAAAAGTACTGAGCGGCGTGTAGTTTGCCCAAATAAAAGTCACTTTCTTCACTATTAAGTTGCTTAAGAGCACCTTGCTTTATCAAGCCTTCTCTGGCGGCATTCGCTTGTCTTAACCACATCCATGCGACGACGACTTTACCAACCACATTCATATAGCAGGTTGCGTTCGCCAGGGTTTCATTAACGCGCTTATCGGCAAGATCCCCGCCCAGCTGAACAGTGACTTTTTGAACAAGGGAGAGCGCTGATTTCAGTTCGTTGGCCCATTCTGATAGGCGGTTATCGTCGCCGTTAGTTTCGTTGCTCGCCGCCGTTTGAGTCTGATTAACAGACAGAGCATGTTCAATATCGGCTTGAATTCGTTTGCCCAAAAGTTGCAAGCCTGAGCCCTTATGTTGCCATACTTTACGTCCCAGCAGGTCAAGTGCCTGGATTCCGTTAGTACCTTCATGAATCGGGTTAAGGCGGTTGTCACGCCAAAATTGCTCAACAGGGTACTCCCTTGTATAACCCGCTCCGCCCAATACCTGTATAGCCAGGTCATTTGCTTTTGTCCCATACTCGGAGCACCAGGATTTAATAACCGGCGTTAACAAATCCAGCAATATCTGCGTCTCAGCAACACCGCTTTTATCTTCCAAGGTATTGATATCGTCTAGTAGGGAGGCGCCAAATAAGCAAAGAGAAAGACCGCCTTCTACATAAGACTTTTGCGCCAGTAACATACGGCGGACATCGGCGTGATCAATAATTGGAACTGGCGCAGAAGTGGGGGCGTCTGTAGTGTGCCGCCCCTGTATGCGTTCTCGTGCGTACTCAAGTGAATACAGGTAACCACGGTAACCAATCATGGACGCGCCCATTGCAACGCCTACGCGAGCTTCATTCATCATTTGGAACATGTAGCGCAGCCCTTGATGCTTTTCGCCAATCAAGTAACCCACGCAAGAGCCATTCTCGCCAAACGACAAAGCCGTTGACGTCGTACCACGATATCCCAGTTTATGAATAAGGCCGGTTAGTGCAACATCGTTACGGTGCTGCGGTTGCCCCTCTTCGTTCAAAACAAACTTAGGCACCAAAAACAGTGAAATACCTTTAACACCCACAGGAGCCCCTTCTATTTTCGCTAATACCAAATGCACGATGTTTTCTGTGAGCTCGTGATCTCCGCCCGAGATAAACATCTTGTCGCCCTTGATCAAGTAGTGCCCTCGATCTGTTTGTTTTGCAGACGTGCGTATATCTGCAAGGGAAGAACCTGCATGGGGTTCGGTCAGTGCCATCGTGCCACTAAACCGACCTTCAAGCGTGGGGCTTAAAAACTGCTTTTTTAAGGTATCACTTGCAAACTTGTCTATTAGATTTGCCGCTGCTGCCGTTAAAAATGCGTAGCCTGAGGTCGAAGGGTTTGCGCTGGTAAAGTATCCCATGCAAACAGACATGATCACCTCGGGTAACTGCATTCCGCCTAGCGCGTATGCTTGCCTCCCGGCGATAAAACCCGCCTGCGCTAATGCGTCAAAGGCTTCTTTCACTTCCGGGATAATAGTGACATTTTTGCCATCAAACTCCGGCTCTTGGCGATCCAGCTTTGCGTTGTGTGTCGCGAATAGATTCTCTGCTATTTTTGCGGCGGTACCAATAGCCGCATCAAAGGTTTCCTGGTTATGCTCTGAAAAATGCGCTCTGTTGGGGAGCGAAGCAGTATTGAGCACTTCATATAATTGAAACTGAACATCGCGAGCACTTAACAGGGTGTTTGACATGGGAAGCCTTTAAGCATGTTGAAAGACAAGAAAGATGAAGACAAATCAATAAGTTCACTATCTCATAGAAATTATCTCGATATAACTGTCCTGTATGACATAATGTGTGCTGATCACGCCAATATCGATATAGTAATCGGGAACCTATATGCGTCATGTCACTGTTTTAGGATTTGATTATGCTTTTGCATCTGCAATTACAGGGGCTGCAGACCTGTTAAGTACCGCAGGTGTTACATGGAACTATATACATGGCCAGGCATTGGAATCGCAGTTTACGGTTGAGGTGGCAACACTGAAAGGAACCCCCGTTAAGTGTGCCAATAATATCGAAATAAAAGCACATAGGGCATTGTTTGATATTGAACACACTGACTTAATATTGATACCCACGATTGCCGGTGACATCCAACAGACACTTGAGCGCAATGGTGAATTAATGCCTTGGATTATAAAGCAGGCTGAGTTGGGAGCAGATATAGCGAGCAATTGTACCGGCGCATTTTTACTGGCTGAAACAGGTCTTTTGGATAATAGGCTTGCAACGACACACTGGGGCTTTATTGATGAATTTAGAGCACGTTATCCGAAAGTTAACTTGCAGGCCGATCAGTTAATAACCTCTGACGGTCCCTATTTCTGTTCAGGTGGAGGAATGGCCTGGTTAGACATGGCTCTATTCCTGATAGAGCGTTACTGCGGATATGATGTTGCCATTGCAAGTGCAAGGTCAAATGTCATCGATATTACCAAAACAAGCGGATCGACTTACAGTAGTATTCCGGGAAGGCGTTATCACCAGGATAGTGCAATCCTTAGTTTGCAAGATTGGCTCGACCAAAACTATCGACAAGATATTTCAGTCGCCTCTCTCGCTGGAAAAATGGCAATGACGGAGCGCACCTTGATAAGACGTTTTAAGCAAGCGACAGGGGATAGCCTTATACACTATTTACAGAGCTTAAGAGTTGATGCCGCCAAAAAACTGCTCAAGAGAGAGCATATGACAGTCGAATCGATCACTCACGAGGTTGGCTATAAGGACGTTTCGTCATTCATAAGGTTGTTTAAGAAGCATACGGGGGTATCGCCAAGTGCGTATCGAGCACGTTTTTCATAAAGACGTGTCTAAAGAGTATCGGGATTGAAAGACTCTCAGGAGGGGAGCTGTGCGTTATAAAATAAAACAGTATGAGGGGGGTATCTAAATGAGAGTACTCGCTATTATTGCCTCGCTCTTTGCGCTACAAATTTTTTGTATTACAACGTCTAGTGCACAAACTGTTTATAAGTATCAAGACTCAAAAGGCCGTTGGCACTTTACTGATAAAAAGCCCACGTCAGAGCGTTTTGAGCGTTCGGAGTACAAGAAAAATATTAGAAAGCGGGCGAGGCCTTCTCTTGTCACCAAACGAGAGGGCCTGCAGCAGCAACTGTTTGCGTTTAACCCCTACTATGGCCCGGTCGAATTCAAGGTCGTTTATGGGGAGTCTGCCAACAGCTTCAAAACGTTGGTGTTGCCTGCTAAGTCGAGCAAGCTTCTCTTTACCTATGGCAGTGAATACCAGGCAAAACCAAAACACAGATACTGGTGGGTCGCGGGTGACCCGGAGGCGGAGTCAGAATCTTACATCTATACACCCCCAGTACCTAAAGGCAAAGGCTTTAGAATTACACAGGCATTTGGCGGACGGTTTTCTCACTCGAAAGAACCCAGCTATTATGCGGTTGATATAGCAATGCCCGTCGGTACGATTATTAAAGCGGCCAGGGCAGGGGTTGTGATGTCGGTAAAAGATGATTATCACATGGGGAGCGTGAGTAGTAAGTACTTTTTAGATAAAGCAAACTTTCTTACCGTACTGCATGATGATGGCACAATTGCCAGTTATGTCCACATTCTGCTTGGAGGCCTTATGGTTAAGGCGGGGGATAGAGTAGAGGTCGGTCAGTCGCTTGCGCGCTCAGGTAGCACAGGTTATTCAAGTGGCCCTCATTTGCACTTCGTGATTAGAAAAAATATCGGGATGAAGCAAAAATCTATTCCATTTAAGTTTCGTTCTAACGACGGAACGCCGTATAAACCAGAGAGGAATATGTATATATGGCGCTATTAAAGCGCGCTGTTGGCTCATAACATAGCACGAATCTCTATAGATGTATCTTGCGTCCATTTATTATAACCAGTAGTCTATACAGTGTTATGGCTGCTTTGGTCAGCCAATGCCCGATTATCCACTCTTAATGGCCAAATGAAACTTTATATCGCTGAAAAACCAAGTTTAGGCAGAGCAATTGTGTCTGCGTTGCCAAAGCCCCATATTAAACAGGACGGATTTGTTAAGGTAGGAAACGGGGATGCGGTTACCTGGTGTATTGGCCACATACTGGAGCAGGCCGAACCTGATGCCTATGACCCGGCTTTTAAAAAATGGCAGTTAGAACATTTACCGATATCGCCCAATCAATGGAAGCTGATTCCCAAACATAAAACAAAAAAACAGTTTAATGTTGTTAAGAAGCTTATCAAGCAAGCGAAAGCTATTGTGCACTGCGGTGACCCCGATCGCGAAGGACAATTACTGGTTGATGAAGTTATCAACCATGTGGGCGTTTCCAGTAGCGTCAAAACAAACCTGCAACGCTGTTTAATCAGTGACCTTAATCATGCAGCGGTTGCAAAATCATTATCAAACCTACAGCCGAACAGCCATTTTGCTGCCCTCTCTATTTCTGCACTGGCTCGATCAAGAGCTGACTGGTTATACGGGATTAACATGACGCGAGCCTACACAGTGCAAGGCCGGAAGGTGGGTTACGAAGGTGTCGTTTCGATAGGTCGAGTTCAAACCCCTTTACTGGGGCTTGTTGTTAAGCGCGATCTGGAGGTTGAGGATTTTAAACCTACCACATACTTTGAGGTGTTGGCTCATATCCAGCACGAGCCTCACCCTCCATTTACTGCCAAATGGCAACCTAGTGAGGCATGCTTACCTTATTGTGATTCCGAAGGCAGGGTGATTAATAGAGCACTGGCTGAAAACGTTATTGGCCGGATCTTTAATCAGCAAGCAGTGGTTAAAAATGTTGAACGCAAACCCAAAAAACAGGCACCTCCTTTGCCGTACAACTTATCGTCACTGCAAATCGATGCGTCCAAGCGGTACGGCCTTAACGCCAAGGTCGTATTAGATACGTGTCAGGCGCTATATGAGAACCATAAGTTAATTACCTATCCCAGGTCAGATAATCGCTATTTGCCAGAGGCGCACTTTCATCAAGCGTCAGATATCATCCAGGCAATTAAGGCTACGAGCCAGCTAAAGGGGGAATGCGAAGGGGCTGATAGCGGAATAAGAAGTAAGGCCTGGAGTGACGATAAGGTTGGTGCCCATCACGCTATTATTCCCACGGCCGCGAAAAACCGCGCCATGCTTTCAAGCGTTGAAAGCCAGGTTTACGAATTGATAGCCAGGCAGTACCTTATGCAGTTCTATCCGCGCTGGGAATATGTCGATGGCAAAATTGAACTGGATATTGCCGGGGGCGTTTTTGTCACGAAAGCGCGGCATACCACGGCTATTGGCTGGAAGCAGTTACTGCCATCCTCCGGTTCGAAAAATGAAGATAACCTGCCAGACGTTAAGAAAGGGCAATTGTTATTCTGTGAACGCGGGGAGGTGTTAGACAAGCAAACGAAGCCTCCAGCAGCTTTCACCGATGCAACCTTGTTGGCCGCCATGACGGGTATTAGCCGATTTGTCTCCAATCCAGAGGTTAAAAAAATACTCAAAGATACCGACGGTCTGGGGACGGAGGCAACACGAGCAAACATTATAGAGTTGCTCTTCAAAAGACATTTTATTGAGCGCAAAGGTAAGCATATACACGCCACACCAATAGGGCGAGGGCTAATAACCAGTTTACCTGAGGCAATGACCTTGCCCGATATGACCGCACAATGGGAGTCAATGCTTAACAAAATCAGTTTAAAAGAGCAGAATTACACCGACTTTATGTCGCCTCTGGATAAATCGTTACTTGACTTGCTGGATTACGCACGCTGTAATCTTCCTATTGGCTTGAAAGGGCTTAAACAGAAAAAATCTGCTAAATTTATAAAAAGAAGAAAAAACAGCAAAAATGTAAGTGCGCGAAGTCATTAGCAAAGCGCTGAGGCTCAATTTCCCTATTAATAGAGGTTAATACCTGGATGTGTCCAAACAGGACTCGTCGTCGTTTTAGTTTGCCATCATCATGTCAGCACATTGGAGGTTCTATTTTGCAAACTGTTGTTAAAAAGTGGTTTAGAGATAAAGAGTATGGTTTTCTTGAGAATGGTAGTGGGCCTGATATTATGGTCCGCAAAGCAGACTTACTAAACTGTCAGTTTCTAAGAGTTGGCGTAACCGTTGAGTTTGAATGCCATGCAGATAAGTCAAAGCTTGTCGCTAAAAAAGTTAAGCTATCCCATCAAAAGAATCAGCATAATGGCGGTAGAAACGTTAAACAAAACCCTTTTGGTGTGATGACCTAGTTTTGATGTGATGATATAGCCTATCGCATAAATCGTCAGGTGGTAGCAGGTCGGCAGTTTACGAGTTAGAGCTTTCCCTCTGTGTCAGGATAGTGTTTTTCTGAATAGTTGCTTCGTGCACTCACACACTCATCTTCACCCATTGCAAACTCTCTACATATCAATGGTCTTTTTTCGTAAATTGAGCACATCATCGTGTTGCGGTTCAGTGCTGCGCACCATCCATCATCAAGCCGGGCCATGGTTTCACTGCCCCATTTATCTGTATCTATATAGTGATCGGGTACGCCTGTATCAGTAATAATCATTACTTTCATACGGCAACATATCGCTTCACAGCTTGAGCAGGTGGCTTTGCTATTATCGGTATTGTCGGTCTTGTTGATAGTATCTGTGAGATTAATATTATCTGTGAAATTAATATTATCTGTGAGATTAATAGTATCTATGAGATTAACTGTCATTGTTGGCTGCTGCTGTGTAAGTTGAGTAGGTATATAATTTCCTGCGAGAGTCCACCAATCATTGACGCAGATGGCAAATTATACCCGGTAGTAAAACAATTAACTGTTAGTTCGACCAAACAATCTTAAGGAAACATTGTGGCATCGAAATATTATGTAGTGTGGCGTGGTAGAGAAACTGGAATTTTTACTGATTGGGCAACCTGTAAAAAGCAGATTGATAAGTTTGCTGGTGCAAAATATAAATCATTTAAAACGTTAGCTGAAGCGGAGTCTGCCTTTAAGGGGAGCTCAGTATCGTCAAGCGTGGGGACAAAAGGCGGAAGTGCTCCACAAGCAACCAGGCGTAAAGCGAACACAGCAAGTCGTACAATAAAAACCTACTCCGCTCAGGAGGTTGAGCAGCTTAAAGCAGAAACAAAAATTTTTACTGATGGAGGCTGTGAGCCGAACCCAGGCGAAGCCGGGTCTGGGGTGGCGGTCTATCGAGACGGTAAAATAGATAGCCTGTGGTATGGCCTATATAATCCGAAAGGCACTAACAATACTGCTGAGCTCAATGCGTTGCACCAAGCGCTGCTGATGGCGGAAAACGAGGTAGATGCAAAACGAACCGTTGCCATTTTCTGTGATTCAAAATACTCAATTCAATGTATTACACAATGGGCTGCAGGTTGGCAGAAAAAAGGCTGGAAGAAGCCAGGCGGAGAAATTAAAAATCTTGAGCTGATTAAAGAGATATTTTCACTCTACCAAACGCTAAAAGAGAATATAAAAGTACTTCATGTAAACGGGCATGTTGGGGTTGAAGGCAATGAGTTGGCTGACCGAATGTCTATTTTGGCGATGGAGTCAAAAGAGGAAGCATTTGTTCGTTATACCGGAAACATTGATGTTCCTGCAATACTGGCATTAAGGGCCGGCTAAATGATCACCTTGTTAGCCTTATGTCTTAGATGAATTGATCAAATAGTGTTCTAAACTCTTTGTAATTGTATACAATTTGTAACGTTGCAGGGAGTTTTGTCATGTCATACAACGCCACCTATAATTCATCGATCTCAAACCCCGAAACTTTCTGGAAGAAAAAATCTGAACTTATTGCCTGGTATAAAAAACCAGAAAAAATCCTTGGCAAAACGGACGAGGGATTAGATTGCTGGTACGCCGACGGTGAACTTAACACGTCTTATCTTGCGCTAGATTACCATATCGAACAAGGCCGAGGGGATCAAACGGCCTTGATCTATGACTCGCCTGTAACGAACACTGTTGAGAAATACAGTTATATAGCGCTTAGAGATAAGGTCGCTTTGTTTGCTGGAGTACTTGATGATTTAGGTGTTGGCAAAGGTGATCGAGTAATTCTTTATATGCCAATGATTCCAGAAGCTGCAATAGCGATGCTGGCGTGTGCGCGAATCGGTGCTATTCACTCGGTTGTATTTGGAGGTTTTGCTGCAAACGAGCTAGCAGTGAGAATTGACGATGCAACGCCAAAAGTTATCATTTCTGCGTCCTGCGGAATCGAAATCAACAAGGTGATTGCATACAAACCGCTATTGGATCAGGGGGTTGAACTAGCCGAGCATACGCCATCTAACTGCATTATTGTTCAGCGTGACCAAGCCCCGTGCACTCTCGTTGAAGGTCGGGATCTTGACTGGAACTCACTCGTAGATCAAGCAACCCCGAAAGACCCTGTTTCAGTGCGTTCGACAGACCCGCTTTACATACTTTACACCTCTGGTACGACGGGCAAGCCTAAAGGTGTAGTGAGGGATAATGGCGGCCATGCAGTCGCAATGCGATATAGCATGGAGTGGGTCTATGGTGTTAAGCCTGGCGACGTATACTGGGCGGCCTCTGATGTAGGGTGGGTCGTAGGCCATTCATATATTATCTACGCACCGTTATTAACGGGGTGTACAACTATTTTGTATGAAGGTAAGCCAGTTAAAACACCGGATGCGGGGGCTTTCTGGCGAGTCTGCAGTGAGCATAAAGTGAAAATACTGTTCTCGGCACCCACCGCGTTTCGAGCCATACGTAAAGAAGACCCAGAGGGTCTACTTATTAATCAGTATGACTTAACTTCACTGGAAAGGCTGTATTTGGCGGGCGAACGGCTTGATCCGCCGACCTACGAATGGCTAAAAGAAAAATCTGGTATACCCGTGCTTGATCACTGGTGGCAGACAGAAACTGGTTGGGCCATCGCTTGCAACCCCGTGGGTGAAGAGCTGATGCCTGTAAAACCGGGTTCTGCAACCATGCCGACGGTTGGGTTTGACGTACAGATATTGAACGAGCACGGCGAAACGGCACAACCCAATGAACAGGGAAATGTTGTTGTTAAGCTGCCCATGCCACCAGGTTGTTTGTCGACCATATGGAATGATACTGCGAGATATAAGCGTTCATATCTGGAAACGTTTACCGGGTATTATCTATCAGGTGATGGAGGCTATATAGATGAGGACGGTTACTTGTTTATTATGGGGCGTACCGACGATGTGATTAACGTAGCAGGGCACAGACTCTCGACAGGAGAGATGGAGGAAATCGTTGGTTCACATCAAGCGGTGGCGGAGTGCGCTGTTTTTGGCGTTGCAGATCCACTAAAAGGGCAAGTGCCGATAGGGTTAGTGCTGCTTAAAGATGGTGTCGATGTAGATGAGGAGATACTGGAAAAAGAACTCATTCAACTGGTACGTGATCAGGTGGGGCCGCTAGCCTGTTTCCATCGTGCAATGGTAGTGGATAAATTGCCGAAAACCCGGTCAGGGAAAATATTACGCAAAACGATTCGTCAGATAGCGGATGGAGAAGATTACTCTATACCGTCAACCATTGACGATCCGACGATCCTAGCGGACTTGGAAGAGCGCTTTGCCGCACTGGGGATGGCTTAGCACCAGCCAGACACAATGAAATGGTGAAAAGGGTGAAAGGTTTACCCGGTTTTACCAAACCTATTATCAAATGTTAAGGAACGCAACACAGGTAATGATTAGTATGGTCGATAATTAGACAAAACTCTGGTTTATCTAAACTCAGAGTGAATACAAAAAAACTAATTCAGCATGGCCTTTTTATATACGTGACGGTTCACGTTCAAAGCGGTGCTGAGAGATACCTGGAGATAGAGATGTCAGCAAAACGTTACCCAAATATGTTAAAGCCTCTGGATTTGGGTTTTACCACCCTTAAGAACCGCGTACTAATGGGCTCTATGCACACCGGTCTTGAAGAACAGCCCGATGGCCTGGAGCGCATGGCCGCATTTTTTGCAGAGCGCGCGCGGGGTGGTGTTGCGTTGATTGTTACTGGTGGTTTTGGGCCAAGTGCAGAGGCCGCAACACACCCTCAAACGCAACTCATTAAGACCAAAGAAGATGCGTTGGCACACCGGGTTATTACTGATGCAGTACACAAAGAAGGCGGTAAAATCTGTATGCAGATTTTACATACCGGCCGCTACGCCTTTAACCCAAATTCAGTCGCTCCTTCTGCCGTTCAAGCACCTATTAACCCATTTAAGCCTAAAGCGCTTGACGAAGAGGGGATCGAAAAGCAGATCAATGACATCGTACAACTTGCAGTTAACGCGCAAATAGGTGGCTATGACGGTGTTGAGGTGATGGGGTCAGAGGGTTATTTCATTAACCAGTTTTTGGCCAAACGAACTAACCATCGAGATGACCGCTGGGGTGGTGAGTACGAAAATAGAATGCGCTTGGCCGTTGAAGTTGTCAGACGGGTGCGCGAAGCAGTTGGCAAAGAGTTTATCATTATCTACCGCCTGTCAATGCTAGACCTTGTAGAAGGCGGAAGTACTTATGAAGAAGTGCTTCAATTAGGCAAAGCGATTGAAAAAGCCGGTGCAACGATTATTAATACCGGCATTGGCTGGCACGAAGCGCGTGTTCCGACCATTGCGACCAAAGTTCCTCGCGCGGCATTTACATGGGTGACTGCGAAGTTCAAGAAAGAGCTGAACATACCACTTATTACCTCTAATCGTATCAACACGCCCGAAGTGGCTGAAGAGGTTTTGGAGCGTGGTGATGCCGATATGGTATCGATGGCACGCCCATTCCTGGCTGATGCGTTTTTCGTACAGAAAGCGATTGAGGGTAAGAGCGAAGAGATCAATACATGCATTGGTTGTAATCAGGCCTGTCTCGATAATGTATTTAGCGGCAAACTAACCAGCTGTTTGGTTAACCCTCGGGCATGTCATGAGACAGAAATGGTTCTTAAGCCAGTCGAAACCGTTAAAAAACTGGCTGTAATTGGTGCAGGGCCTGCTGGCTTGGCCTTTGCGACAACCGCCGCAGAGCGAGGACATCAAGTCACACTATTTGATGCTGCTGATCAAATCGGTGGCCAGTTCAACATCGCAAAACAAATTCCAGGTAAAGAAGAGTTTTACGAAACACTTCGCTATTTTGGTAAACAAATTGAAAAAACGGGGGTTCATTTAGAGCTAGGGCGCAAAGTCACTGTTGATGATTTAAACAATAATGATTTCGACGAAGTTATTATTGCAACAGGCATTCAGCCGCGTTTGCCGGAAATTGAAGGCATCGACCACCCTAAAGTACTGGGTTACCTTGATGTTCTTCGAGACAAGGCTGATGTTGGCAAGAAGGTTGCGGTGATTGGCGCAGGTGGCATAGGCTTTGATGTCTCTGAGTATCTGTGTCATAGCGGAGAAGCAACCAGTCAGAATATTGAGGCGTTCATGAAAGAGTGGGGCGTCGATATGACCCTTAAAGCCCGCGGTGGCATTGAAGGCATTGACGCTGAAGTAGCGCCCTCTGCGCGCAAGGTTTATCTGCTGCAAAGGAAGAAATCGAAGGTGGGTGCCAAGCTCGGTAAAACAACGGGGTGGATTCACCGCACCGGACTTAAGAACAAAGGGGTTAACATGATTCCTGCATGTTCGTATGAAAAGATTGATGATCAAGGGTTACATATTGATGTAGCGGGCGAAAAACGCGTTCTTGATGTTGATAATGTGGTGATCTGTGCAGGACAAGACCCATTAAGGGATTTGGCAGAAGGGTTAAACAAGCCTTATCAACTAATCGGCGGTGCCGACTACGCTGCTGAGCTTGATGCAAAGCGTGCTATTGATCAGGGCACACGACTCGCGTTGGCAGTCTAATATAGGCCATTGCGTTGCGGGCAGCTAGTCAGGCTGCCCGCACTCCTGGCTTCTTCTTTTTAATTAGTCTGGTTAAGATTCTTCTTTAGTCTGGATAGACTGACTGGCGTCATACCTAAAAATGAAGCGATGTGATACTGAGGAATTCGATCCAGTAGATGTTGGTATTCTTTGCAAAACCAACGATAACGCTGCTCACCATTGCATATTAAACGTTTGGCATCGCGCTTGGCGTTGCTGACAAACAAACTATGCATAAAGGTTATTTCAAAGTTCAGTATTTCCGGTTTATCCAGAGCATATGCGTGAAACTTTGGATAGTTTGCGATCAGTAAGGTGGCTGGTTCAATAGTCTGAATGTAGTACGGGCAGGGAGCTCCGCTTACGAAGCTAGAGATAGGTCCCAGTAGCATCCCTTCCTCATAAAAGCCTTCGTTTACTTCGTTTCCTTCCTGGTCGACATAGTAAATTCGAACCAGACCTTCTGCGATGTAAAAGAACTCTTCACAACTCTGGCCCGCTTTGATCCAGTGTTCACCCTCATCGAGTTGCTGCAGATGAAAAAAGTCTATGAACCGGCTCCAGTCAGAAAGTTCAGCTTTAAAGCGTTGTTCGAGTGTTTCACGCATTTTTAAAAAATGTTGATTCACAGCTATTCCTGTATTGGATACTCAGACTAAGTGCATTATCTTAATATGCGTTATCAGTTCGGCGATTATCGCCCACTCAAGTACGCCAGTAAAGCGTGAGTTCCTATTTAAGTTGCTGAATACTCGTCACTCTTTGGCGTATAAATCATCTAGCTATAAACAGCTGTATCCATAATAAAAATTGGTCTTTCAGTGCTTCTTGAATAACACTCATGCCGCAATTATATACTCAACAGGAAGCAACAAACGTCAGTTGAGAGTTGACGTTAGAGCTTTAGGGTAGAGGTTGTCTCTGAGCTGGTTGGTCTACCGATAGTCGACGATAAGATGGCTCAGAGTCCTTAGTAATAGTAACGAGAGGAGGGTGCGCTATGGATCTTAAACAACTAAACCCCTGGAACTGGCTAAATCATGAAGAAGGTGAAAGGCGTGAAAGGGAACGTAACGAACACTCTTTGGCGCCCAGCCCTATGATGCAAAGCCCTATAATGCGTTTGCATCAGGATATTAACCGTTTGTTTGATGAAGCATTTAAGGGATTTGGCACTTTGCCAACAGGTTGGGATACGTCCTTTTTCAGCGAGCAGACTAACTTGCTAAAGCCCAATATTAATATTGAATCAGATAGCAAGAACTACACGATCTCGCTGGAAGTGCCAGGCGTAGATGAAGACGCGGTAGAACTTGAGGTGTCAAATGATACGCTGGTAATAAAGGGTGAAAAGAAGCAGGAGAAAGAGGATAAAAATAAAGAGTATCACCGTATGGAACGGACTTACGGGAAATTCCAAAGGGTCTTATCCCTTCCAGAAGATGCTTCGCAGGATGATATTAAAGCAGACTTCAAAAATGGGGTTTTGACGATCAATATACCTCGCAAGGAAGTTGCAAAGACTAATGTAAGGCATATTGATATTAAAAAGGCGAGTTAACGCTATATTGTTGTCTGCAACATGACCGAAAGGCAGCCTGATGAGGCTGCCTTTCTTTTATATACAAAGTTAGTAGGTTTTATAGGGTAAGAATTTACCTGACAGGGTCACATCAACTCTGTCTCCGTTTGGGTTTTTTTCTCGCTTGATATCCATCGAAAAATCAATAGCGCTCATTATTCCATCACCAAACTCTTCGTGTATAAGGGCTTTAATCGTTGACCCGTATACATTTACCACTTCATACCATCGGTACAGAAGAGGGTCTGTAGGAACGGCGGTGGGCAAAGACCCTTTATAGGGAGGAATTTGTAACCATGCAATGGCTTCGTCTGGGAGCTCAAAAATATTGCCAACGATCTCTGCTTGCTGCTTACTAAAGGTCATCTGCCCCAGGCAAGCTGCGGTCGTCCACTCTTTTGAAAGTTCAATAGAGGCTGCTACTTCACTCCACTTGATACCTTTCGCTACTTTTTTTGAAAGAATCAGGTTTGTTACCTCTTCACGACTGTTAATCATTATATTCTCCGATTATTTAGATTGACTAGAAGGATTCATCATCGTTATTGACTGATCAGGTAAACGACTATCATGGCGAGTATTGCTGAAATACCTTGCCATACCCTTACTGGGTTTCGCTGTATGAGAGGAGGCCGTGTTTTTTCTATGAACCTGCGGTTTGGCTTCTTCAAGTCATGGATAAACTCGAAAACCTCTTCATACCTGTTTTCCGGGAAAGGGTGAACGGCTCTATGTATTGCATCGTCAACCCATATTGGAATCTCTACCTCGTCATTGATAATCGTGCGGTACCAAAGTTTTTTTTGCGCTGCTCGAGTTTTGGCTTTGGCTACGTCAGTATCATATGGGTAGCGTCCAGAAAGTAAGAAATAGGTGATGACGCCGAGTGAAAACAGCTCGGATTTGACCGTACCCGAGCAACCCAAAAAATATTCCGGTGCACTATAGAGCGCAGTTCCTTTTAAATAGGTCAGTGGCTGTTGTACTTCTGTTTCAACCAGGCCAGCAACGCTAACAGAACCAAAATCTATAATTTTTACGGTACCCTCCGTATCGATCATAATATTCTCTGGCCTTAAATCTTGATGCAGCATTTCCATTCGATGAAATGCATGTAGACCCTTTGCAATTTGCTCTACAATACCGCGAACCGTTTCAAGCGATGGTTTTGGGTTGTCTATTGCCCATTGAGCAAGGGTTTGGCCTTCTATAAATTCAAACACAGTGTAAATGTACTGGCGTTCCCGGTCGGGCCGTTTAGCCTTAAGTACATGAGCGCTGCTGAGGCGTCTGGCTATCCACTCTTCAAGTAAAAAGCTCTCTATATAACGCTTATCGTCGTGGGAATTTGATGTCGGTATCTTCAAGACAACGTTCTTTTTAGACACCTTGTCTTGCGCTAAGTAAACCAGGCTGCGGCTACTTGTATGGATCTGGCGCAGAACTTCGTATCCGTCAAATTCAACACCGGCTGTTAGTGCTGGCGGAAGATTTAATGCTTCAGCAGTTTTTTTAATGTCGTTGTGAACGTCTGTGGGAAGTGATTCAATTTTAACAATTTGTATGGTTAGGTTATCCTCGCTACCTTGGTTATATGCATGCTCTGCAATCGTGCGGGCGGCCTTATTCAGGTCATCATTATAATGTCTGACTGTTTCAACTATTTGTTGTGTCTTAACGAATTCATAGACCCCGTCAGTGCAGATGATATAAATGTCGTTGTTTTGAAGGGGAAGCGCTTGATAATCGAACTCGCACTGGGCAGCCATGCCCATTGCCCGGCTAAGATAACTTTTTTCTTCAGTTTCCCATAAGCGGTGATCGTGAGTTAGTTGTTCAAGGCCGTTCTCATTGAGGCGATAGACTCTTGAGTCGCCCACATGAAAAATATGAGCGGTGAGATTTTTTAGAATGACTGCGCTAAAAGTGCAAACATATCCTTTGTCTCTGTCGTAGCGACTTGAATCCTTTAAGGACTGAGAGTTTAGCCAGGAATTTGTCGCTTTTAACACTCGTTCGGCTGAGGTTTTTACCGACCAGGCTTCTGACGTGCAGTAGTAGTCTTCAAGAAATGCATTAACGGCAGTTTCGCTCGCTATATGACTTACATCGCTGGAACTAATGCCGTCAGACATTGCGATCGCAACGCCTTTCAGTGCTAGTAGTGAATCATTGGGAAGGCGGGCGCCATGATTGTCCTGGTTTTCTGACTTTCTGCCGCGATCAGAGCATTGTCCAAGGGAAACCTTGAGCTTTTCTTTCATAATACTCATTGTATAAACAAGCCTAAACAGATTTACCGGGTTTAGGCTTGTTTAACCTATTGAAGGTTATGCCACTTTGCTCATGTAGGGTTCAGCTGAGCGCTTTGGTGCCGTTTTGACGTGTGTTGTATACAAGGTTAACCCTGTAAAGGCGAGACCGCCGATTAGGTTGCCTAACGCTGTTGGAATTTCATTCCAGATTAGGTAATCCATAACCGAGAAGTCCCCCCCCATGATGATACTAAAGGGGAATAAGAACATGTTTACGACTGAGTGCTCGAACCCCATAAAGAAAAATAGAAATATTGGCATCCACATCGCAATAACCTTGCCGCTAACTGACGTTGAGATCATTGCGCCTACAACACCGAGAGATACCATCCAATTACACAGCATTCCGCGTATAAAAATAGTTAACCAACCATCAGCGCCGTATTGTGCATAGCCTAGTGTGCGTGCTTCGCCAATGCCTGCTACCTTCTCTCCGATAGGGCCAGCCTCGACATTAAACCCGTAGGTGAAAATAAACGCCATCATAAACGCGACGGTGAGGGCTCCAGCAAAGTTGCCTACAAAGACTAGTCCCCAGTTTCTCAACACGCCCTTGGCTGTAACGCCTGGGCGCTTATCGAGTAGCGCTAAAGGCGCTAACACAAACACTCCCGTTAGCAAATCAAAGCCCATTAGGTAGAGCATGCAAAAGCCGACCGGGAATAATATTGCTCCGAGTAAAAACATTCCTGTTTTAACTGCGACGGTAATTGCGAACACCGCAGCTAAAGCTAATATTGCTCCGGCCATAAACGCTCGGATTAAGGTGTCTCTGGTAGACATAAATATTTTTGATTCTCCGGCGTCCACCATCTTGGTGGCAAACTCGGAAGGCGCTAGATATGACATATCGTTTCTCTCTTCACTAGTATCATTTGTTTAAGTGCAAATGGTTCTAACCATATTCCTGTAAACGCAATTGATATGCCAGATATAAAATATTACGAAATAACAGAGGGATACGCTATTTTATATGCAGAAAATAGTGATTTTTAACGAGCAGCCAGAATCAATTTACGGGCGATATTAAGACATTCAACTTAAGATATTTCGCATCCTGCACACCTTTTGTGCACGCATCAAGCAAAGGCCTTGGCATGTTATTCTAGCTGATCACTATCGTCAGGCTGGTCTCTATTGATCGACATAATCTTTAAATGCTTGGCTAGGATGCTGTTTGGCCTTACCCTAATAAACTATGGTATAACGATAAGTCTGACTGCGGTAAGCATGTCTCTTTTTCAGTTTTGTGGCTTTACCGTTGTTACATCCGAAGTTGTTCAGCGAGTCAATTTGTAATAGGGGCCGTATTGATTATGATGCCGTTAAATGAGCCATTTGACTTAGTGTTGTTTGGGTCAACTGGAGACCTATCTACCCGCAAACTCTTGCCAGCACTGTTTTCGCTATACGCTGACGCGAGGCTTCCTAATGAGTGGAGGCTGGTTGCTTTATTTAGACGAGAGCACAAAGACTTTATCGAAACGTTGCACAAGTCTGTCGGGGTTAAACACGACCTTAATGATAAAAAATTAAAATCAAAGTGGGCGTCTTTCACAAAACATGTTGTCTGCTTGTCATTTGACGCAACAGAGCCTGATAACTACGGTGAGCTAAAGGAGCTGGTTGAACAGCAAGCCGACAGCAATAAGATATTTTATCTTGCTACGCCGTCAGCGCTGTACGGAAAAATATGTAATGGGTTAGCCAAGGCCCGCTTAAATAGCTTAAAAAGTAGAATAGTGTTGGAAAAGCCTATTGGTTCAGATTTGGCTTCTGCGAAAAAAATAAACCAACTGGTGTGCCGCCACTTTAAAGAGCAGCAGATCTTTAGAATCGATCATTACTTGGGGAAGGAGACTGTTCAAAATCTGCTGGTTTTGCGGTTTGCCAACACAATATTTGAGTCTCAGTGGAATCAGAAATATATCGATAACATTCAGATTACGATATCTGAAACCTTGGGGGTTGAGGAGCGAGCACAGTTTTACGATCACGTGGGTGCGCTTAGGGATATGGGGCAAAACCACCTTTTGCAACTGCTGTGTATTGTCGCCATGGAGCCTCCTGCCCGGTTTAACCCGGATGCCGTTCGTGATGAAAAAGTAAAAGTGCTTAGAGCGCTTCGAGTACTGGGCGATCAGGACGTACAAAAAAAAGTCGTTAGGGGCCAATACAGTTCAGGTATTTCGAACGGCGTCGCCGTCGCTGGTTATCTGGACGAGGAGGGCGTAGCTCCTTCGAGTGAAACAGAAACATTCGTCGCCATGAAAGTTGAAATTGATAATTGGCGTTGGGCTGGGGTTCCTTTTTACCTTCGAACGGGGAAGCGGTTAGTTCATAGAGCCTGTGAAATTGTTGTCCACTTTAAGGAAGTTCCCCACTCAATTTTCGACTTACAGCATAAAAATACCATGGCCAACAAGCTGGTATTTCGACTCCAGCCTGATGAAGGAATCAGGTTAAAACTGTGTGAAAAGAAAAGAGGCCCAGGTGTTAGTGTGCGGTCAACCGAGCTTAGTTTAAGCCCTGACTACCTTAACCGTAAACATATACCTGATGCTTACGAAAGACTGCTTGGTGATGTCATTAGTAATAATCAAACGCTATTTGTCAGGCAGGACGAACTAATCGCTGCCTGGGAGTGGCTTGACCCAATTTTGAAGCACTGGGATGAGTCAGAGCAGGAGCCTGAACCCTATATTGCCGGTAGCTGGGGGCCAGCTGCTGCCACACTATTGCTGGCTAAAGACGGTCGTCTGTGGGATGAGACAAGCAGCCCTCTACAAGAGAGTATGCTTAACGAGGGGGAAGAGTGATTGAGCGATTATTTAATAACCATCAGGAAATGCTCAACGAGCTTGTAGATACAATTGCACGAGATATTTCGAGGTCTATAAAAGAGTCGGGCGAAACTAGTCTCGCGGTCAGTGGCGGAACAACACCTGTTAACCTATACGACGGTCTTTCCTTAGTCGATTTGAGCTGGCATAACGTCACGATAACCTTAACAGATGAGCGTTGGGTACCTGTTGATCATACTGCGAGTAATGAGAGAATGGTTAGGCAGCACTTATTACAGAATAGCGCTCAAGGTGCTCGTTTTATCAGCCTTAAAACTCATCATCCTTCAGCAGAAAAGGCTGAAGCTGAGCTCGAAAAGTATCTTCAAAATGAACTCCCATCTTTAGACTTGGTCATATTAGGGATGGGGGCTGATGGCCATTTTGCTTCGCTGTTTCCGCATTCCGATGTTTTAGCAAAAGGGTTGGATCTAAGCAGTTCCAGGCAGTGCCTGGCGACCTTTGCTCCGTCAGAGCCAAAGGAGCGAATATCTCTTACTCTAGCCAAAATTCTAACAGCAAAGAAAATCTATCTGCTAATGACAGGTGAAGATAAATTGGCCGTATATAGGCGTGCTTGCAAAGAGATTAACGCAAGTGCGGTGCCAAACTTACCCATTACAGCAGTACTCAAACAAGACGCTGTTCCGGTAACCGTATTTTGGGCGGCTACTAGCGATAACAAGGCGAGCTGATATGAACAAAACCATATCTATGATTACAGATCGAATTTTGCATCGCAGTGCGCAAAGCAGGGCTGCCTATCTTAACAAGGTTGAGACGGCGTTTGTGCAAGGCCCAGCAAGAAGCCAGGTAAGCTGTACCAACTTGGCGCATGATGTGGCGGCGTCCACAGACCACGAAAAGTTAATTCTTAAACAGCGTGAGCAGCATGCAAATATCGCTATTATCTCTGCCTATAATGAGTTACTTTCAGCGCACCAACCGTATAGCGCATACCCGAAACTTATAAAGGAAGCCGTTGCTAGAAAGGGGCATGTCGCGCAGTTTGCCGCTGGTGTTCCGGCAATGTGCGATGGCATTACTCAAGGCCAGCCAGGTATGGAGCTTTCGCTACTGAGCCGTGATGTCATAGCGATGTCCGCCGCAGTTGCATTGAGCCACAACGTTTTTGACGGCGCTCTGTACTTGGGAGTTTGCGACAAGATTGTGCCCGGCCTGCTAATCGCGGCTTTGGAGTTTGGTCACCTGCCAGCGGTATTTGTACCAGCAGGCCCTATGCCAACAGGTTTACCGAATAAACAAAAAGCGCACATCAGGCAGCAGTATGCAGAAGGTTTAATAAGTAAAGACCAATTGCTCGAAGCAGAAGTTAAGTCCTACCACTCTCCTGGTACTTGCACGTTTTACGGGACGGCGAATAGTAATCAGATGCTGATGGAGTTTCTTGGTCTGCATCTTCCTGGTTCATCTTTTATTCCGCCTGGCACTGAATTGCGGGATGCACTGACAGTATCGGCCGCGGAACAAATATGCAAAATTACAGCACTTACTGATCACTATACCCCACTGGGAAAAATGATTGACGAAAAGTCCGTTGTAAACGCAATGATTGGGCTTATTGCCACTGGAGGCTCTACCAATCATACCATTCATCTTGTTGCGATTGCTCGTGCCGCTGGGATAGTGATCAATTGGGATGATTTTTCAGCATTGTCAGCCGTCGTTCCTTTGCTCGCTCGGGTCTACCCTAGTGGGGATGCTGATATTAATCAGTTTCATCACGCAGGAGGTGTCCCACTGGTTATTAAGGAGCTTCTTGAGCTTGGTATGCTGCACCGCGATGTAGCGACGATTATGGGGCAAGGACTTGAAAAGTATACTCAGAGACCTTCATTGGGCAATCAAACTTTGTCCTGGACAGCCTCCACTGAGAGCCTTGATAAAAGTATTATCAGAATAGGTTCTGACCCCTTTGCAGCCAGCGGCGGCCTCTGTTTGATTGCCGGAGATATTGGACGGGCCATTGTAAAACTATCGTCTGTGCCCGAAAAGCATCACAAAATCAAAGCTCCAGCAGCCGTCTTTTGTTCGCAGGAAGCCGTTAAACAGGCCTTTGAAGAAGGGTTGCTAGATAAAGATTGTGTTGTAGTGGTAAAAGAGCAGGGGCCACGCGCGAACGGAATGCCCGAACTGCATAAGCTTATGCCTGTGTTGGGCGTATTACAGGATAGAGGCTATAACGTTGCGTTAGTGACGGATGGGCGTTTATCGGGTGCATCGGGTAAAGTGTTATCGGTGATTCATGTCACCCCGGAAAGTAATGCAGGGGGGGCTATTGCAGTGATCGCTGAGGGAGATGTTATAGACATTGATGCGGTTAAAGGCACTCTGTCAGTTAATGCAGACCTCCAGTCCAGACTGAAGCAGTTTACCAATGAGAGTCTCAAGCAAAGTTCAAGCAGTCTGGGAAGAGGGTTGTTTCAAGGCATGAGATCGAGAGCAACATCAGCAGAGGAGGGGGCTACAACGTTTCAATAGCGACAATTACTTGCCCTTCAAGGATATAAGGAAACAACTGATGAATAAATCCGATGCTATGTTTGATGCTTGGTTATTGCATACCAAGCCCGTTATTCCGGTTATTGTGATTGATGATGCTGAAGATGCAATATCACTTGCAGGCGCACTTACCAAAGGCGGAATTCGATTAATTGAAATTACGTTACGAACACCCGCAGCGCTTAAAGCAATACATATCCTGGCTGGCAGTTTTCCCGATATTATTGTGGGTGCAGGAACAGTAGTGAGGCCTGAACAGGTCGCAGACGTTGCAAAAGCGGGTGGGCGTTTTATTGTAAGCCCTGGCTTTTCACTTGATATTGCCGAACAAGCCGAGAAACATGGATTAGCTTATTTACCCGGCGTTGCTACAGCAACAGAAATTATGACAGCGACAAGTAATGGGTTTAATTTCTTAAAGTTTTATCCGGCGGCCCAGGCCGGCGGTGTTGATATGTTGAAAGCGTTCTCCGGGCCTTTTCCTAACGTTATCTTTTGCCCGACAGGGGGGATCAGTGAGCTGGACTACCTTAAGTACCTTGAACTGAGCAACGTGAAGTCTATTGGTGGTTCCTGGGTTGCTTCACGCAAGCTTATTGCGGATAAACAGTGGAATGAAATATACGAGCTTTCAGCCCGGATATAGCCGCAGAAGTTCAAATTTTCTCAGAACCGAAGACTATTTGTTTAACAACAGCGTTTATGATGTCTCAAGCTCTTGAAGGTGTGCATTTATTTCCTCAGTCGATTGTTGATACACGCTGACCGCTTTTCGGATCAACTGAACCTGTTCCAGTGCAGTGAGGTTTGTACTATTAAATGAGGGGGAAACGCCGTAATTTGTTGACCCGGGTCGACCATTAAACTTAAAGACACTACCTGAACTATGTGTCACAAGTTGCTGTTTTATTGAAACTTTCCAATCATCCATAATATAACCATACATTGAGTTGAGCGACACAAAATTGTAGCAATAATTCCTACGGTGTGTAAGTCGCTTTAGTAAATAACGTAGGTTAATGCTGCGTATGCTTATATTCTTTTAGATTAGCCGACTGTTAGCTTGGCTTAATAGACTTCTTTCGCGCCGACGCATGCCTTTCACGCAGTTCAACGTCAATATACTTGTCAGTAATTGCGCTTGAGCCGTGCCCGGCATCATCTCTTACGTGTTCTCTTGGGCGGCGCTTAACATCGTCGGAGATTCCTGTGTGGCGGAGCCAGTGAACCGTCGCTGTTTTTAGCCGCTCAGAATCCTCAATGAACCCATCTTCAACCATCCGTTTGACGGCTGCATCAAAACAAGTTTGTACAATATTTCTGATCTGACGCGTGCTTGATACAGCACCCGTTCCCCTGGTTTTTGGGATGAGTGGAGTCTGCTCTCCCGGGTAGGGTAAAACAGATAAATTCCTATAGGTTCGGTAGCGCTTTAAAGCGGCCAGCATTTCATCACTGACAGAAACTGATCGCTCTTTGTTACCCTTACCAACAGTGATAAACCACCAATTGCCATCCATATCTAGCTGAAAGTCTCCCATTTTGGGGTACCAGCGCTCACTTTGTGTCAGTTCGGAAATACGCAGATACATGCCATACAGCGCGTTCATGACAAACAGCGTTCGCTCGTGCACAAGCGGGTTTTGTTGCGCCATTATTTCTGCTGTTTCAATTACATATTCCCATTGTAAATCAGATAAGCGGCGAATCTTTTCGCTCTGCTTTTTGCGGATGAATTTACTCTTTTGGCGAATAAGGGCAATAGGGTTGACGTCACTGTGTTCTTCCTGAATCAGAAAGTTAAAGAAGCTACTGAGAATTGAAAAGATCGCTTGAAATGATTTTTGTGATAATACCCAGTTATTGATATCTGGCGTATGTTCAGACGAGTACTCAACTTTACCCACTTTAGAAACAAAAGGTCGCCACTCCCGGTTAATAACGCGTTGCCCATGCTGGTCAACAAAGCGAGAAACCGTTTTCAAACCAATCCACTCCTTAGGGGGATGTTGACAAAAGTCCAGAAAGTCATCTATTTCAGAACGTCGTATGTCTTTGAGGCTAATACCTGCCACGAACCAGGCCCATTGCAATAGACGCTCAACTTCTCGGCGATACGACGCAAACGTATCGGCACTACCCCGATAACTGCATAAAAACTCACAGGCAATATTATAATCTGATTCGGCATTGGCTGGTGCATCTGACTTTATACGAGCCAGCACAGTTGGGTTTTTCTCGTACTTCTCTTCTAGCATCACTTTAAGCGTGTCGAACAGGGGGAGGGGGCTTTTATGTTTATATTTCAACGCTATTTGCTCTTTGAGTCTTATTGTTGCCTAACGGTAAAACGAGTAATCAATATACCGCATAGAGTGGCCATAGTGTAAAAATTACTATCGACTATCACAAAATAATTTTTACTTTAATAGCTGCAAAATCAATTTTTTGGGCTAATTGGTGGGTCGTAGTTGAAGAAGCACTAATGACTTATTACGTGTGCTGTTGGGGGCGAGGGGCTTAACTGTGACGAAGACATTCAGTAAGTATATTTCTTCGAGTAAACGTGACTTCCGTATCCTAATCTTTATTTGAACCTAAAACAGACTTTATGATGTTGCTAACGGGGTAATAGCTGCATTGACTGCTCCGGTAAAGGGGAGTCCCTTTACCGGAGTATTGCTGTTTAGCGGGTAAACTTCTCGGTTGTATTTGTAAAAGAACTGCCTCCTTTTTCTCCGCCACCATTTATGTAAAGCGCATTATTGATTGTAGAAAATGCAGCTCCGTGCCTCGGATAAGGCGTTATAGGGAGGGCCGTCCACGTGTCGAAAACAGGGTCATATTCTTCATTTTCCCTGAACATAAAGTCGGGAGCTGCGGGGTTATACTCTCCTCCAATTACTTGTATTTTTTCGTTGAGTGCGCCAACCACCATTGTCCTTCTTCCTGTTGGCATATTGGCTATACTGTTCCAACTATCGTTTGCTGGGTTGTATACCTCGCCTGATGACTTGGTTCCATTTATTGTTACGCCATTTGATGTACGCTCTCGTCCACCAATAACGTACAACTTGCCATTTATGACTGCTGTTCCAGGGTTATCCCTCACCTCATTCATTGGTGAGCCTGACGACCAGGAATTGCTAACAGGATCATATATTTCTAGAGTATTAATAGAGGCTCCAGATTGATCCATACCGCCAGCAATATAAATCAAGCCGTTGATGACTTCGGCTCTAATTCCCCCTCTCGCTGTTGGCATATTGGCTATAGCGCTCCATGAGTCACTTGCGATGTCGTATCTATATGCCTCATGAGTTGCACCAGAAAAGGGAAGAGTGGAGCCGCCGAAAACGTATATCGCATTGTTAAACGCAACTGCGGCAGGATTTTCTACTGGGGTTCCTGGTTTGTTGGTAAGTTGGCTCCAGGTATCAGTTGAGGTCGAATATTCGAATACGCTGTTAACTGGGCCAGAAGGTGTTTTACCGCCAACAGTGTAGAGTTTTCCGTTGTAAGAGGTACTACCTGAATCTAACAGCGATTCTGGTGAATCAGAAAGCGACTCCCAACATCCGCTAGAAACAGCTCGTAGCGAGGTAATTTTTCCACTTCCAAACTCGGCTACAAATATGTCTCCACTTGAGTTTTCTGAGAGTGTTAGAGGGTCATTAAAATTACCGACCAAACTCTCCTGCGATAGCACGGAATTCCCACTCTCATCAAGCCGAACTCTTACAATGTTATCGCCCAGTGAGTAGTTGGTAATTAGCAGGTTTCCTTTAAGCTGACCGCAGACCGCATTTGACTGATACTCAATAATGCCATTTGAAGATGTATGGGCTCCTATAATGGCAAGAGGTGGTTCATAATTTAGAGAAGGCGTAACTCCCTGGTAACTGCCATCTTTAAATACGCACTCGTCTATAGAGGGGTTTGGGTGGCCATAAAACATCCCTTCTTTTAATTGTAGTAGTAAGTCTGGTTGTTCAAGTGGATTTTGACCTCCTTGAGTCCATGGTGTTGGGCTGGCAAAACCAGAGCAGTCTGGGAATGGTTGCGCCGGGAAGGCGCCAGTAACGCCTAAACCATTGTCAGGGGCGTAAATTGAACCATTCGAGTGAAATACAAAATCGTAGGTATTTCTAAGACCGGTAGAATAAGCGGTCACATCGCAAGGCGCTGGGCCATAAATATCAGCATTATTCGCGCAGCTTCCATCAAACCCGCTAGCAAATACATCAGCTACCACCAATGCTGCGGAAAGAGGTTGCTCTGCTCGATCTCCGAATTCCGTTGGTACGTTAACCGGAGCTCCTGCGCCAGTGTTTCCGCCAATTGCAATATATAGCCTATCATCTGGGCCAAAGTGTAGACTGTTTGGTGCATGATTGGCTTTGGCTCTAGGGAGGCCCGTGACAATATCTTCAACAACGCCAAAACCTGTACCGCTTAATCTTGATACTGTGCCTGAGTTGGCAACCCCATTGTCAATTGAGGGGCTGGAATGAGAAACCCAAAGCGAAAAGTCACTAGGATCCGACGCACTATCTTGATGATAAGTGATTCCTAATGTAAGTCTGCCCCCATGCGTACTGGTTAAAGAACTGATAACTTCGTCATCAATGACGTTAAGATTGTCATCATAGGTCAGCGCATGAATGGTTCCAAATAGCTCAGTTACATACAGTCGGCCATCAGGAGCCCAGACCATGCTGGTTGGAAAGCTGATATCATAAGACTTGCGTGTAAAGTCAAAATTAGTTCCGCCAGGAGGCGTTAGGTTTTCTTTAACGGTAAAGTGATCAAATGTATAGGTCAGCTCTGTCGTGCTATGACGGTTTGTTGCGAATATGCCTGCAAAAGATCGGGTTCCAATTTCCGGGTCAATACCGGCTGCGTCAAAGCTAAACATTTCAGGTGATACGGTTAAGGTATCGACCTTGTGTTCAAAGCCGCCATTAATTGAATAATAACCGGTGACAGTTTTGCTGGATGGCGTTGCAATTATTCTAAACGTAAGATCTGAGGATGAAACGTTGGGAACATTAACGTACGTGCTACTGCTGATTACCCCGCCACTCTCGTAGGCTAACTCAACGGTAGCGCCTGAGGGAGTTGAAAGCAGTACTAGCTTAACGTAATGATCTTCATCAAACCCAAACCACAGCCCGGCTTGCTCATAATTTCCCGACCCTTCTGGGGGAGATATTAGCGTTGTTGATATGTCGGTTATTTGATTAGGGCCTGCGAAGCCGACGCCCAAGGCATTGTTAAGGTTATTGTTAGCAAGGTATTGTATTCCCGCTGTTGTGGTTAGCACCAGATTATCACTGCCGGTATCAACTTCAAATTTACTATTCAGCAGCCCCCCGCCATTGCTGCTGGGCTGGATATAAGTAAACCCTGTGCCCATGTTGTTTTTGTCTAACAGGTGCCCATTGTCTGTGTCGAAGTTTAACTCATAAGGAAGAGGCACTTTAATTGCTGAGCAAATCACTGGGGCGCATTTGTCACTATCAGAGATTGTAACATTGACAATAATGCTTATAGAGTCGAATGAACTGGCGGATACCGTCAGTACGCCTTGATAGCTACCGTTAGCCAGGCTATTGGTATTCACTTTGATGGTAATGTCTTCGGGAGTTAAACCGGTAGGTGAAGTTACTGTCAACCAGCTCGAATCACTTGCTACTGAATAGTTTGTAGCGGTGTTGTCGCTTGTTGAAATGGTCACTAGTTGCGATACTTCGCCAGAGTTTGGGGTACTACTTATGTTAATCGTACCGGAACTGGCTTCCAATATATGGCCAAACTGTGAAACGGTCATTGCTACCGGCAAACTAGCAGTTTCAAAACCAGGTGAAGAAACCTGTATATTTGCGTTATGCGTTCCATTGGATAAACCCGTTGGATCAAGTGTTACCAATAAGGTTTCCGGTGCTGAGCCAGTGGAAGGGCTAACGGTAAGCCAGGGTGCGCTACTTACCGCACTATATAACGGGCTAGAACCGTCAGCCGCTGCATTGAGGCCAAGCAATACGTTAATTTGAAGTGGTGAACTACCCGATATGACATCTTCGTTTATTATTGATGGTGAAAACAGAAAACCACTGGTAGAGTTTGCAACTGAGAAGTTTGCGGTTACGACTTCTTCGCTAGAGTCGTTCATGATGACTTTTGCCTGCAGTGTATGAAAACCGTCAACAAGTGTGGTGGTATCATACGGAATTGCGTTTGTGTTTGTTTGAGTTCCGCCTAAATCAAAAGGCTTAACGTTCTCTATTTTTGTGGCAGGGTCTGTTAGTGGGCTGTCTAGGAAAAACTGGACCTGTTTTACATTATCTTCTGGTGAAATAAATATGTGAGTGTCGCCTGACAGAGTTGAATCGTTCAATATAGATGGCGATGATCGATCACTTTGGTCGCTTACCAAAAGTTGATAAGCACCTGTACCTTGAGCGGTAACCAATAGAGTTATGGATAGTTGAGTGGGGTGAAGCCCAGTCGCTGTAAAATTTATAACTGAATTGTATTCACCGGGCGTCAATGACGATGGATCTATAACAACATCAATATTTGAAGGTGTCGTGCTGGAAGATCCGGATACGTTAAGCCAAGACGTCGACTCTGTTACATTATATACGGAGTTAGTTCCATCACTGGCAGAAACAGTGGTGCTGAGGGTAATCGGAGAGGAGCCTTCGGTTACACTTGCGTTTAATAGGGCATTTCCAAGTACCAAGCTAGGCTCGCTATTGGCAACCAAAAATTGTGACTCTAGTACTTCTATATTGCCGGAGTTGTCTTCTATCTCTACAGATAAGCTATGGTATCCGTCCGTTACAGTAGTGGTATCAAATGCAATTGCGGTATTGTCTAGTTGCGTTCCTGCAAAATCGTACGGTTCAAGGTTTTCTATTTTTGTCGGCTGTGTGCTTGTTCCAGTATCAAGGTAGAAGCGAACCTGTTTTGTGCTTGTCGAAGTCGGTTCTGCATAAATATATGTGTCGCCGACTAGTGAAGCACCTTCCAGTAATACCGATGCGCTGCGATTGGCATTTGGACTCGCCCGGAGTTCTGAGGCGTTGGCCTGAACAGCTAAGCATGTGGATAGTAGGGTTAATAAAAGGTAATTTATTATTTTTTGCATTATTCTTCCCTCATGTTGGTCGTGAGGAATAGAGCAAAAAACGAACAAATATCTATAGAGTCTTTAAGAAACAGATAGATATTTGTGCTGGAAGTATTCTCTCTTGTTAGAAATCACATGAAGTGTAAAAATATGTGACATCAGTCACATATTTTTATTGACGTAAAGGTTTAGTTCTAGTTTGGCTGAGTTAAGGAATTGAGCTGAAATACGTTTTTCATCTGCACAATCAGTGCTACATTTTATTCGTGCATAAGTTAGGGTAGAAGGAGGGCTGCCAACCAAAGGCCTAATTACCTCAAGCAGTTTTGCGTTTAGGCGGCTGCTGGTTTCGGTGTAAGAAACATTATATTGATAGGTAATCAGTTCTCGTTTGTCGGTTTTTTCTTTAATCACTATATAACCATACGTATTGCCTTCCGGGCGAAGTTGTCCTGAAGACAACTTTATATAGCGCTTACTGCTAAATAAATGGTTGTTAAAGTTAATTAATTCCTTTCCTGGGGCTTGTTGTATGTAGCTTCTTATTGATAGTTGAATGTCATGCGCCTGATTAGAATAGATACCATCAAATGCAATATCGGGCGCATTAAACTGTGGAGGTTCAATCAAGTATTTCTTAAGGTAGCTTCGTGTCCAGTCTCCAAGTTTTGATGGGGCTGCTAAGCTACTAATTTCTACATCATTTGAGGTGTTTGCCATTGATATGGCAGCATATCCAGGGGCGCCAAACGCTGCAATGAAGGCTAGAAAAATAACTAATATAGCCGCTTTCCTACTAATGCTGTTAGGCGTCTGCTTACCAGCGGACTTATTTTCCTTTGTTTGATTATCTGCGTTTCGTTCAAGCTTGTGAGCGAGGAAAAATAACGGGATCAGTGTTACGGCAAAAACAAGCCATCCAAAGTGATCATGTTCGTTAACAAGCGAGTGCTGCATATTGGTGGCATTCCCTGCCAGAATAATTATAAAGACTCGAATCCAGTTCGCCACCAGTGCTATCAAGATACCCGATGCGATCAATATGGCTGTAGAGGCAAGGCGGGTATAGTTTAAGTAGCTATACAGTGTGGTGAGCGTCATACTGATAATCAAGTATCTTAGCCCTGAGCAGCCACCGGCTATTTCAAATTTCCCAACAGGCAGTGTGACGAACACATCCTCTATGTGCGCTGTGACACCTGCAATACTTAATAAAACACCGTTAACATCGGTGGTGATATATTGAAGAGGAATTATCAGTACATCCCAAATAGGGATAGCAAAGTAAAGAAATGCAATAGGGAAAATGAGCTTTTTAGATGCTTTCCAGCCTAGAGTGGTTAAACAAAAAAGCCAGATTATCCATGGAAGAAGAAGTTGCTGTATTGCCTCGATGCTAGCGTAGTAAGCGAGTACCCATAGAACACTTGAGCCAAAAATAAGAAAAACACCCCAAGGGGCTGGTCTAAACTGGGCTTCTGGCAGCTCTCTTAATACCATGAATAGGTAATAGGCGCTTATCGCTAAGACCAACATGCCGTGAGAATATGACTCGTCAAACTTATTCCAGCGAACCCAAAGGTCAGTCAGCGTTGGGAAAAAGGAATATACAAACATCGCCATAAAGGCGATAAACAAAAAGCAAAATGTTTTCTTCTGTACTATTAAACTCTGCATATCCCTTTACCCTGTGGGGCTCCATAATGAAGTGCAAAATCTAGCAGATGTTGCTTAGCGGTTAAAGTGCAATCGGTTTATATTTTACGTTTGTTATCACTTGCTACAAGAATACGTTGATTACCTTCTCCTTATGAGTTGGTTATATGCCTGTAAGGGTAATCTTCATAGCAGATCTATCCTCTTGCTTATGATGTTTTTGGTTTAAAAAATTGATTTCACTACTATTTATATTGGTATTATTTATGTAGAATCCCTAAATCGAATTTTGAGATAAAAATAATAACTGAATTTCGTTGACCCCACACTTTACACTTATCTACATTTGTAAAATTAGGAATAGCGAATGGCAGTTAGACGATTGGAGTCTCTTGATGGATTAAGGGGAGTTGCCGCTGTAGCGGTTTTAGCTTTTCACTATATATATCACTACAACCGATTATACGGACATGGCTTTAACGTCCCTGAGTGGACATTTGCTGGTTACTATGGCGTCCATCTGTTCTTTCTCGTTAGTGGCTTCGTTATCTTTTGGACTCTGAGCAAATGTGAGAAACCCTTTGACTTTATATGGTCTCGTTTTACTAGGTTATATCCTGTTTACTGGGCTGCCTTATCATTAACGTTTCTTGCTGTATCTATTTATGGTCTAAGTGGGCGAGAGGTATCCTTAGATACTTTTGTGGCAAACCTGCTTATGATTCATGAATACTTAGGATTCAAGCATGTGGATGGCGTGTACTGGACGCTAACACTTGAACTTGCATTTTACTTCTGGATGTTCCTTCTATTTATTCTTAATCAGCTCAAAAATATAGAAAAGTGGCTGTTATTGTGGCTCACAATTGCAGCTATGTTTTTTATATCAGGGCTCGACCAGAAAACCGATGCACGAATAACAAAATTTTTTCTGTTCGATTTCATTGCTCTTTTTTCAGCGGGTATTTGTTTTTATAAGGTGTGGAGTCAAAAGGCAAACGTGCTAACCGCTATAGTTCTGGGGGCGTCATTAGCATTACTTTTTATTATCTACTCTTTTAAGGTTTCGGTAGGCTTAACCTTAATGTACTTTGTATTTTACCTTGCGATTTCAGATAAAATAAAACTCCTTAGAAATCCCGTGACTGTTTGGTTGGGGGGAATCTCATATTCGTTATATCTAATACATCAAAATATTGGCTATATGATAATACAAGGGGCATATTCGTATGGGGTTTCGCCTGCAATTGGAATTACTATAGCCACCATTGTTTCAATACTCCTTGCTGTTATCTTAACTTATAAGGTTGAGAAACCTAGCATCATTATTCTTAGGCGGATCTATCAGAAAGTGCCTGATAAAATAAGCTTCTTCACTGTAGCGAATAAAGATGGTTAAACATCTTCTAGTCCTTTGAAATAGACTATTAAGTTTTTATTTGTTGTTCTAGTCATATTTAATTCGAAAGCAAGCTCTCCCCGTTAAGGGGAGGGTATCTCCTTCACGTCCCTGCGCAAATGAACTCACTATTTCAGGGTAGCCCGCACTGGCGATGACGCAGGCCCTGTTAGCCCGTTGGTATCGGTTACTTTAATGTAAAAGTCATAAATACCAGGCTGTAGCCCCTCATAGGTGTGTGTTAGTTGATAGGGAGAAGATATTTTTGTATCAACAAGTGAGCCCGAGTCTTTTGAGTAGCTGACTGTGTACGATGATATTTCACTTGTTTGCAGCGAACTACCATCAACTCGTTGTGTGGGCGCAGTCCAACTTAAAGTAACGGTTCCACCTGTAATTACGATACCCTCTTCTTCTGAGGGTGGATCTGTTTCGTCTGGAGGAGTTACAGGTGGAGGAGTTACTGGTGGAGGTGTGACCGTTCCTCCGTCTGAGCCACTGGGTGGTGGTACAAGGCCTGTAGCTCCAGGGTTTGAGTTATTAGCAAACTCTTCACTATTTGTAAGGCCATCACCGTCATTATCTAGTGACCCATCGTTACTATTGAGAGGGTTAAGTCCATACTGAACTTCCCAAAAATCCGGAATTCCATCCTTATCTGTATCCGTTGAGAGGTCGGCTTCTATATCTGTAAAGGCTGCGAACTCTTCACTTACCAGGCTACGCGTTTGACTGGCTGACTCCCATTCCAATTTAATAAACGCACTGCCTAGGCCTTCTGCGTATTCGAGTATTAGGTCGTAGGTTTCGCCTGCGTTTAGGTTGACTGTTCCAGTATGGGTCGATGTAGAGCCTGGCTCCCAATGCTCGACAATAACATTGCCGTTGACGTAAAGCCGTGTGTAGTCGTTAGCGGTAACGTAGAAGGTATAGTTTTCACTGCCTGAGGTATGAGAAGGAGTCAGTCTGGATAAGAACCTAACCGAAAAGTTATCACTTGGAACCCCTGAATATGGACTGGACTTACCCCAATCAAAGTCAATGACTGGCTCCTGTTTTGTGAGAATGAAGTTGTCCATTTTAATGCCAGAGAAATACTGAGCTGTAAAGCCTGCAAGCTGCTGACTTGGTTTTTGCGAGTTTAGATACGAGGTTAAATTGTCAATGCCATCGCCGTCGATATCCCCGTCGGCATCTGATGGATCAAAAGGGTCTGTGCCGGTTATAAGCTCCCAATAATCGTGAATCTGATCACCATCACTATCAGTTACTTTGTCATTGCTGGTATCAATAGTCTGAATCTTTGAACTATCAAGCAATGCAAGTGACCGGCTGGGCGTTTTAAAACTTAACTTGATAACGGCGCTTCCAACACCTTCTGCGTATTCGAGCTTAATTGGGTATTCGTTACCTTTTTCAAGATTGATCGTACCCCTATGAGCGGTTGTTGAACCTGTCTTCCAGTGGTCAATAACCAATACATCCCCGACCCATAGTTTTACGTAGTCATTTGCGGTAGCCTCAAAGGTGTAAGTGCCTTGTTCGGTTGCGGTGTAAAAGCCCGTAAACCGTACTGAGAAATTGTCATCAGGCACATCTTGGTCTGGCGCTCCTCTAGCCCAGTCAAAGTTAATTGAACTATCGTTTCTGAATTTTACCGGGTCTATTAAAACGCCTGTTCTAAAAAACTGGGTTGACCAGCCTGCTACCAGGTGCTTATCAGGTGCGGGTGGTTCAGGAGGGGCTGGTTTTGAGTCGCTATCATTAGCATCTGTGCCGGCGACATACTCCTCATAGTTTGATGCGCCATCTTGGTCAAGGTCGAGTGCAGCGTCACTTGAATCCAGAGCATTAAGGCCGTAGGCTACTTCGTAACCATCGTCGATGCCGTCTCCATCGGTATCCTGATTAAACGTATCTGTTCTAAGCAAAAATTCATCAAGGTTGTTAAGCAGGTCGCCATCTGGGTCGGCTATGGCGTCTGAGCTATCTAAGGGATCAAGCCCTACTGCAAGTTCATAACTATCGGGGAGGCCATCTTCATCACTATCACTGGGAGGAAACGTGTCGTTATATGGTTGTCCAAAGCCTCCGTCATAATAACCAAGGCGATACCCTGTTGAGTACCCCGCACTCGAATCTTCATCTGCCATATCTATAGGGGAGAGGTTTTCTCCTGGAATGATCTGTCTAGAAATACCGGGACCTTCCCAGTAAACAGCGAGTTGATCGCTACCTGATCCTTGCTTTTGAAGGGCTTCAATATAGTAAACTTTGCTTGATTCCAAATTAATCGGAGCTGACTTCTGAGTTGCGTATTTTTGTATATCGCCAACTGCCGCATAACCATCCATATAGGCAACGAGTCGTTTGTTATTAGGGCTTTCTCCAGTAGATATCCAGAGTTCGCTTGAGTCATTGCTTGTAATATAAAATGTATATGCGCCAGATGTCTCAGGGTATAAATACCCGCGAATTCGACTGCCATAATTTGTTGCTTTGTTTGTTGCACCTTTAAAGCTGTTAAGCGTAAGAGTTGAGTCCGGTTGCGCAACGAACTTGTTAGACTTTGTAAGGTCACGGACTGTTGTTCCACTTATTTCATCCCAAAACTCTTGAACGATTGTGCCTTTATTTGCAGTGTCTGGCCCAGCTGCAGTGGGGGGGAGCGTTGATATATCAACGTCATCATCCTGGGTGCCCAGAATTGTACAACCGGACAAAATGCTTAAAGCTAGCGTAATGCAAAATAAGTAGCGCATAGTAAAAGTCCTGTTATTCTTGTTCAAAAAACGAACTAATTATTTGTGTAAGTTTTAGTTAAGAAAGGTAACTAATCAAGTTAGACTTCTGGAATAGCCTAATTCTTTTGTTATGAAAAGTACTACGGATATAGGCGTTAGTTATTTTGGTCAGTGCTTTTGTCGCTTTGGAATAAAGCGTCTGAAGGGGAATTAGGGGGAAGGTATCCCCCTAGTTATAGGCCACTTTTTAGTTAAAATTTTCAGGGTCAAAAGACTTTCCCAAAGACTTGTATGCAGCCATTAGGTGTTCTTTAATTTCTGGTGAGTTTTTGTCGAGACGATAGGCTTTTTCAAGAACTGAACTAGCCTCTTCTGTGCGGCCGTTTTTAAACAGTATCCAACCATAGGTATCTAGAATAGCGGGATTCTGTGATGCAATTTCAGACGCGCTTTTGGCTAACTCTTCGGCTTTAGGGTTCTGTTTTTCATGATACAACCAAGCCAGGTTATTCATTGCGACCGCATTACTCGCTTGCACTGTTAGTAGCTGCTCATATATTGCGATTGCAGCGTCTTTGTTTCCGGCTTCTTGATGACTCATGGCGAGCATTGTCATCACGCGAGGGCTGTTCTTTTCAATTTCCAACCAATCCTCAAGAGGTTTGAGAGCCTCATTGCTCTCAAGCTTCTTCAGTGTCTGTGACATCCTGATCGCCAAAAGTTCAGAGGGCTTTAATTGCCAGGCTTGGGAGTACTCATTTATGGCAGATTCATAGTCTTTGTTTTGAAAGTAACGGTTTGCGATAAACTCATAGGGCAGGGGAGAATCTTTATGCGACTTTTTAAGGTCATTAACCAACTCTAAACCGAGCTCTTCTTGATTTGACAGAAAATAGATATTTGCAAGCAGAATGTTCAGGTCAATGTCATTGCTGTTTTGCTTGGCGATTAGGGCGTCGATGAACTCTTTAGCTTCTTTGGTTTTTCCTTCGGAGACTAACCTTTTTGCTTTTTGTTGAGCTGCGCCTTTTATCAGGTTTTTAGCAATAAGGTTGTTGCTAAAACGAGGGTCCTGGATAATAGAAAGCGCCTTATCAGTTTTGCTCTGCTTTAGATATAGCTCTGCAAGAGCAAGGTTTGGAACAGCCGCATCAGGAACTTCAGCAACAAGCTTCTCATAAATTGAAGTTGTTTGATCGATACTTCTGGTTGAGTTCAGATAACCATATAGTATTCGGTTCGCATCTGCTGAGTCAGGTGCTGCCACTACCGCTTGATATAGCGCTTTTTGTGCTTCTTCTGGTTGGCTGTTTTTCGAATACGCCTTTCCCAGGTTAATGTGTATTAAAGGGTTTTCTGTATCAATCTTTTTGGCATTATCAAACTCTTTTATCGCTTGAGCGAAGTTATCATTGCTCAAGTATAGTGACCCAAGCACTAAGTACCCTTCTGCCGAGGTTTTGTTTTTACTGATCCACTCCTTCGTAATTACCAATGCTTCTTCAGTTTGATTTAGGTCGCTTAAAAGGTAGCTGTATAGCGTAAGTAGCTTGCTGTTGTCTGGGTGATCTTTATAGGTGTCTTTTACAAAGGACAATGCTTTTTCTTTATCGCCTGTTTTGGCCAACGCTTGGGCATACTTTATCTTCAGCTCAATGTCATTGGGTGCTTTGGAAATAGCGTCTTGAAGGTTATTAATTCCCTCATCATTAAGCCCGGAAGCGATTTGAGATATTCCAAGGAGTGACCGCATGGATGCATCAGAGTCGTTTTTGTTCAACCCCAGTTGAAGAGTATCGATAGCAGATGATGCCTTGTTCAGCTTAAGTTGTAACGATGCAAGCAGCTTAACAATTTCTGGCTTGGTATTGTCATTGACATACATGGAGAGGAGGCGCTCGGCTTCTACAATGTCACCTTGTGCATTTTTAACGACACCCAATAAAATACCACTGGGATTATGAGCGGATGAAATATCAAGAATGGCGTTAAGTTCCTTTTCAGCTTCGGCGTATTGTTTCTTCTGGAAGCTTGCCAGTGCAGTCTCAAAGCGCAGTTTGATCTCACCTGGAATCGATTTATCTAATATCTCTTGGTAGCGGCTGGCTTCCACAATTTTGCTTTGTTGTCTTAATACATAAATAAGCGATGATATTGTGGCATACTTCTGCGGCGTCATTGTGTCGACTTGAGATATATCTTCAAGCGCTCTTATATAAGACTCTTCCGCCTCTTCAAACTTTTGTTGAATGTGTGCCAATCTCGCTTTCCAAAGCCACACATCCGTTGTCGCATTTCCTGACTCTGTGATTTCTAGAACTATTTCCCGAGCGAGATCTGGGTTTTTATTTATAAATGCGACCTTTGATAGCCCTAGCTTTGCATCGATGTTTGTTTTATCAGTCGCCAGGATTGAATCAAGCTGCTTCTTTGCACTTTCAGTGTCGCCTCTAGTGAGGTAGATATCAGCCTGCAGTAATTGCTCTTCAATAGTGCCAGGTTTGAAATTTGACGCAATATAGTTGAGTTCAGATTGAGCCTGATCCAGCTTTTGTTGAATGTATAGGGATTTAGCGAGTAAAAAACGTAGCTGCTGTTCGTGCCCTTGAAGGTTAACTCCCTCTTTATTGAGCAGCTCTTCAATTCTTGTCTCGACCTCGCCTGGGCTGCCAGCGAGCAACAGCGTTTCAAATATAAGCGTGTACGGTTGTAAACGATTAGGGTACAACTGAATTGCACTGGTTGACTCTGAAACAGCGGCTTTTAACTGTCCCTGGTTCTGGTAAAACTTTGCCTGATCGATATGACTTAGAAACTGCACCTCTTTAGGCGAGGGAGAAGCGTTTTCTGTGTCATCACTACAGCCAGTCATTGATGCAACTGATACAGCCAAAATCAATGCAATTAAAGGGGAGGTCGATTTGTTCTTCATCCTAGTCTCGCTTAATCCGTGTTTTGTTCATTGGTTGCTAGCTTGTACTTATCAGTCAAGTTGTACAATGTAGGTCTGGTTACACCTAATAGTCGTGCAGTTTGTGCCATATTGTACTGAGCTATCTGTAACGCGTGTTGAATAGCATGTTTCTCTGCGGTCTCTCTCACTTGCCTTAGATTAAGAACAGAGTCTGTGGTGTTGCATGGTTCGCTGAGTTCAAGGTCTTCGGCGGTTACGCGCTTTCCATCAGCCATTATTGCTGCGCGCTTAACTTTATTAATCATTTCCCGAACATTACCTGGCCAGCTATACTCACGAATAGCGCCAATAGCATCATCAGTGAAATTCAGGTTTGGGCGATCAAGTTGATTTGAAAAGTTGTGCAAAAGAGACTGGGCGATTAAAACTGCATCGCCTTCCCTATCTTTTAGTGGAGGAATATTTAAGGTGATTTCACTGACTCTGTAATATAGGTCTTCGCGAAAATCGCCCATTGAAATTAGGTTTTGAATATCCTGGTGAGTTGCACAAACAACTCTGACGTCTACAGGAATCTCTCTAACGCCGCCCACGCGTTCAATAACCCTTTCCTGAAGAAACCTGAGCAGCTTGGCCTGTAGAGGCATCGGCATATCACCGATCTCATCGAGGAAAAGTGTTCCCCCGTCGGTCATTTCAATTTTGCCTTTTTTGGTTTGATTAGCGCCGGTGAATGCGCCTTTCTCGTAGCCAAAAAGTTCACTCTCAAGCAAGTTTTCAGGGATCGCGGCACAGTTTATCGCAGAAAAGGCTTTGTCACATCGTGGGCTCAAGTCGTGTAGCGCCTTGGCAATGACCTCTTTTCCCGTTCCGGTCTCACCTAAAATGAGTGTGGTGACGTCCGCAGGTGCAATTTTTTCAACTGTTCGGCAAATTTTAAGCATCTGTGGGCTGTTGGCAATCAGGCCTTTCAGCGTAGAAGACTGTTGAGAACGATTAAACTCGATGTTCTCTTTTTCCAATTCATACAGCCTAAAAGCCCTGTTGACGACAAACGATAATATATCGGCATCAAGGGGCTTTTGATAAAAGTCGCATGCTCCATTGCCAACTGCTTTTACCGCATTTTCTTTTTCCTCTCGCCCGGTAACAACGATGATTTTCGTGTTTGGGGCGAGGCGAAGGATTTCGTCTAGCAAGGCAAAACCTTCGGATGAACCACCTGGGTCTGGAGGAAGCCCCAAATCCAATGTGACTACTTGAGGTTCTACGCGTCTTAAGTGAGATAAAGCAGACTCCCTGTCATCGGCGATATAGACTTCGGTATCTTCGAAACACCAACGCATTTGGCTTTGCAAGCCAGGGTCGTCTTCGATAATTAGTAACTTTTTTTTCACCGGGAGATTATTTCCTTATTTGGTCTATAGAGGTTCTCTTGCCCCCATTTGACGAGAGCTGAAAAATTCTAGCGTGCAAGATAACAACTTGGGTGCTAAAAGGGAACGCGGTTGTTTGCACGAATGATTAGAGTGTGAACCTTATTCAATACATAGAGTATAAATTAATGAGTGGCTTTACAATACTCAAACCAAGCTAAACCCATGATATTAATCGTTTGCTTAGTCAATTTGGCTATATCTACAAATTTCGTATCTACATATAATGCGCTTCTGGGGGCTATGCCGTCGGTATTTTTACGCTAAAGCATGAGCCGATTCCTTGCTGGCTTGTTACATCAAGTGAGCCACCTATTTTTTTGATATATTCACGGCTCTGATAGGCTCCAATCCCCATACCGGTAAGCCCTTTTGTACTCTCAAAGGGCTTAAATAGCTGATTTTTGATAAAGTCTTCACTCATTCCTATGCCTGTATCCTGAATAAAAAGCACCGCAAAACCAGGGGAGGTTTTGACTGAAATGATAACTTCACCGTCTTTATCTGTTGCATCCTGCGCATTCTGTATAAGGTGTCCCAAGACAGTATGAATTTGCTCTTTTGAAGATCGAATTAGAATTTCTCTGTCTGGAAGGTGTACTTGTGGCACAGGAAGTGTTTTTGAATGATGTGAGACAACATCCTCCAGTAAAGGGCCAAGCTCTATCAACTCGGGGGCTTCTTCTTCTGAGGGGTTCCGAATTTGCTTTAACAAATAGCCCATTTTCTGCACCGCGTGCTCTGTTGTAGAGATCATATCATCTACAAATGCCGGATTACTCTTGTGCTTGTCGGCGTTTTTTACAAGTAATGACAGCTGAGCAATGATCGTTTTAAGGTCATGAACCATAAAAGCGGAGGTTCTATTCACTGCTTCGAACTGCTTTGATTCTGCAAGCCGCTCCTGACTCTGGCTCTGCGATAGGTAGCTACACGCCTGCCTGGAAACAACTTTTATCAAGTCGTAGTTCTCCCAGTTTAGTTCCATTCGTGTATAGGGTTGCGCGACAAGGACTAAGCCCATTAACTCATTTCCCAGGAAGAGAGGAATAACCAACCAGGGAGACGGATGGTTAAGTATAATTTCGGGAATTTCCAAAAGGTTATATGTCGTTGGGTCGTTATTGTATTCGTTGAGATTTATTATCCAGTCGTGCTCACGAAAATACTCAATAATATCCGCGTTGGCATCGATCAGATCATGCTTGATCGTTGGACTGTTGAGGTAGCCTCTCGCGGTAAAATTCCCTTCGTCATCTTTGCACCAGAGTACACCTGCGTTGCTTTCGACAAGCTTTGCCAAAATCCTGATGATACTGACCGGGAGTTCTTCATCTGAGTCGGAGAAAGATAGGGTCTTGGTGCTCTTGAGCCACTCTTCTCGATAATCGTACTTATAATGAAAGAAGTTCTGGCTGATAAAAACCATTAGCTTGGCCCTTAATTTAGGCGAGCTAAGGAGAAGTGTCAGTATTGTCACTGCGGTAAAGAAAAATAGTACCTGTACCGCATCACCCCAAGTGCCACCAAACGTACGGAGGTAATAGCCTCCCAACGATATAGCGAGCAAGTAGCCACCTGCGAGTACCAGTGACCCGGTGTAAAAAATGACCTGCCTGGAGACCTGAACTTCTATCGGCTGCTTACGGCTGTTAATCATAGTGAGCGCAATCAGAGGCGCTACTACGGCATTGACTGCGCCACGGGAGTCCCACATCGGGCTCGATATTTCCTGAAACAGAAATGCATCCGAATACATCAAAAAGTCATAGCCAAATATGGCGCCTATCGCGATCGACAGGTACTTAATGCTAGATCTCCCGTAGATATTGGCATTGCGCCATATCTGTTCGAGCAGAATAAGCCCTACCAGGGATAATGCAATTTGCCCGGCCAGCAGAACTTTCCCTGATACCAGATCTACGTCGGTAATACCCTCAATTAATACTGCAACCAGCATCAGCAATAGTACGACCATTGAGCCGAGTGATAAGACTCGCCGTGAGTTTTCTATATTGCTCGTTGGCACAAACTTGATACCCAGAAGAGCATATAAAACGCCAAACCAGGCGGCATTTCTCAATATTTCTATTGAATAGCGGATATAAAACGGGGGAGAGTTATAGCGTAGCTGATAGGCAAGTAAACCCAGCCAGACACATGTGAGTAGTGAAGCAATAAACAGTGAACGGTCGGTATTGCGTCTTAAGTAGCTTTTTGCAATAAATGCAGTGACTAAAAAATAGATGCCAAACCCAATAGCGTGACTGAGGGTTCCAAAAGATATATCCATAGTTTTTATATTTGCCTGGTGCCGCCGCTACGTTAAGTTTCGTCGAGTATACAAAAAGCGACAAAGGACGTAAAAAGTAATGTCGGTACTATGAATTGAATAAGTGGAAACGCAAGCATCATAAACCCTGACACAATCCAAATATTTTTCACCGTTTTTTTTCGCCTGCTGTATTGTTTGGTAAATCGTCTACGGTAAAAGTGCTCGGGGTCTGGTTTTTTTTGGTAGGCCCATTTGGGAGTTAATACTTTACTGACCCACTGAATGATATCCAACATAGTCCCACTCCTTATTATTACTGCGTAAAACAGGGCCGACATGCAGAGAGAATATAGCGATCGTATAAGTAAGGATATTAGTACAAATATTGAGACAGGGAAGAGCGGTTGCGGACTCATGCTACATAGATACCGCAGCCTATTGGCTGCGGTATCGAATATTGCAATTTAGCTGGGGTTCTTCATCTCCCTGTAATAGCGGAATATTTCTTTAAGTGGGCGCTTCACCTTAAACCCAAATGTTCTGTTAAAACTCCTCCCATCTATTACAACCGGGTATTTAAAATAATTAAGCAAAAAAGCTGGGAAAATTTTCAGATCCATTACTTTGGTAAGAAATTTCGGTAACCCAGGGGGGATCGAAGGCAGTGGAACTTTACTGCAACCTGCTAACTCCAAGGCTTGTTGATATGACACCCAGTCTTCGGGAGCGACATTATAGATGCCAGACTTATTTTTTTCGTACGCTAGCACGATCGCATCCGCCATATCATCGATGTGGATAAACTGCATTACCGGCGAAAAGCCCGCTAATACCGGGGCATGTTTGCTAGAAAGTAGTAAGCTCATCGTGTTTTGAACGCCAGGCCCAACGATATTGCAAGGGCGCAGGATGGTGATATTCAGGTCACGATATTTCCAAAGGTATATGTTTGCCAAATTCTCAAGTTCGACAGAATCTATTAAGTCCATCGTGAGTTCGGCAGCTTTAAGCGGTGCGGTTTCATCGATCAGCGCAGGGTTGTAAGCGTTGGCACCGTAGACATGATAAGTGGAAAGAACAATAACCTTCTCGATGCCGTACTTGTGACTAAGTTCCAGTAGCTTTTGGGTTCCCAGAACATTAGCGTTGTAGCGCCTCATACGGGTTTCTTCGCTAGAGGTAATTCTCCCCAAGTGAATAACCCCATCGAAGTCGTATTTACGAAACAGGTCTTCAAAAACACGTTTGTTAAAATTTATTTGATAGCTGGGGATATCGTCACTAAGGTATGTTTGCTTACGAAAATCGACTGCTACGATTTGGTATGTATCGCGCAGACGGTTAATCACCTGTTGCGCCAGCGCACCTGCTGCACCAGTGATCAGAACGGTTGGTTTCTGTTTTTTACTCATTAGAAAAGCCTTTTTCTTTCGCTTAGTCCTTTGTCGATAAGGTCACTGATAACAGATTTGACTTGTTCAACTCGACGGGTGACTTCTTCTTCCCTGACATCTCCGCCTTCGAACTTCATTGGTTGTCCGAAATTTAAGCGAACCTTTGCGGGGAGTATGAACGGGAGCGTTACCGGCACATAGGGAATACCCAGCAACTTGGCCAGTGGTTTAATATTGGCAATAGCCGGAATGGTTTCTTCACAGCCTACCACGCCACAAGGGACGATGGTTGCGTTGTATTTCATTGCCAAATGCATAAAACCGTTGCCAAATCGTTTAAGCTGATAGCGGTCTTTGTAGAGCTTACCTGACCCTCTAATTCCTTCTGGAAACACGATAACCGCTTCGTCATTTTCAAGCATCTTTGCACAATTTACAGGGTCGCCAAGCACGGCCCCGGTTTGATTCAAGAAGTTGCCTAAAAATGGAACCGTTGGGAAAAAGCGCTCGATCATCGCCCTGGGAAGTCTTGGAGACACTTTTCTGGTGGCTAGCGCGTAGCCAATAAGTGTTCCATCTATGGGGAGTTGGCCGCTGTGATTGGCGATAATTAATACTGGACCATTTGCTGGTATATTTTCTATGCCGTCTGTTTGCACTCGAAAGTACTTGTTATAAACGGCACTATAAAGGGAAAGAACAATTTTATTGGTTTCGGCGTTAAACCCCCATGGGTCATATCCAAGCGTACCGACTGATTTTTCGATCTTATCTAACTGCGCGTCTAGCTCCTTAGACACGAACTTTTCCTTTAAATACGACTTAAGGCTCATTAGTTTCTTCCTGTCATCCAAATAAGCATTTTGGTGTTCATTGTTGTTTTTGATTGTAAGCCCGATGTCGGTAATAGTGACCTATTCTAACAATCGGTTTTTTTATAATTGAAGAGAGTATATCTATTTGATATGCAGGTTACTAATCTTGATCAAAAAAAACCCGGTCACCTGGGGAAGGTAGCCGGGAAGAGTGTGAGTAGTATCCATGAAAGACTTCCTACTAGACTGGCAGCAGGGTTATGCAAACCAGTCACATCTAAGTATTGACGAAGTTCTCAATTTTTCAAATTAAAATTGTACAAATTTTAATCACATTTACGCATATATTATTAATGCTCTAGTTAATTACGACATAACAGCTTATACGTTGCTCGATGGTATGTTATTGGGTGGGCGAAGAGGGCTTTTTGTCGGTAATGTACTGACCCTCTTCGTGGCTTTTCAATATACCTTCTCTGGTCCAGGGCATCAGGCGGTAGTGCGGCTTGGCTTTCGAGTAATCGATAAATGGGTATTTAATGATGTCGAAATAAGGTGAGTAATCGAAATCACTTGGGGTGCACAGTTTTGGGTTTCGTCTATACACTTTTACTTCATTTTGGTCATTTCTCTTAACGAGCGGAAGTATCGGATACTGGATTGATGCAAACGCCTCTGCAATCATTGTTGAGCACACTGTTTTAGTTGCTAGCCCAATGTTGTGCTGGAATATGCTTGAGCGCCAACGCCTGGGCATTACTCGCCAGGGGAACAAAAAACGAGCCAAGTCAAATATCTGTCTAATGTCATAGTCAGAACCGAGTCTACTGATGGCGTAATTGACGACGCTTTGCATATCTCTGTAGGTTAAATCTCGAGGTCTACAAATTCTTATATGATCTCTGTCGTAGAAGGTTAGTGGGCGTACTATGGTTCCTTTCCCCAGTTCACTCTCTACTATTAATTGAACATCGGGTTGCCCATCAAAAAACGACTTGACCCGCTCTCTACTCATGGGGTGATTTATTTCATGCAATCTCCCCAAGTATAGGGCTGCATGTGACCATCGGCTCTGCGTTAGCAGTTTGATAACTTCACTGACACGCGTACGCCCTTCGACCAGAATGACATCTCCGGGTTTAATTTCGTAACGAACACGTTCGAAGTCGCTAAGGGGGATTTCACTAGGAGGGTGTTCGCGATTTAGCCACTTTACAACTAATTCAATGAGAGTGTGTTTTGCTCTCATTCCCATTCTCTGCACCCTGTTTTTAATTGGCTTATTTTATTGTCACTTATTAAATTTATAGTTAATAAATCGTATTTGACCAAGTTATTTGTGAGAAACGCGATACAAACTACAAATTTAGTCGCTTTTTAAGTGAGAAAAATGAACTGTTCATTTAGAATAGCTGTAGCTGGCACCGTCCGTGCTGTTACGTTTTTTATCCTGAGGTTTCGTTGGATATGTCCGATAAAGAAAATATGAAAGATACTCATTCAGAAGAGCTTTCAGACGAAAAGCAGCTCTCCAATAAAATAAAAGATTCCGCTCGCCAGATTTGGCTAGCGGGCTTAGGTGCCTATAACAAAGCTGAGGAAGATGCAGGTAAGATCTTTGATAAACTCGTAAAAGAAGGCGAAGAAATTGAAAATATGACCCGTGGAGTGGTCGAAAAAAGGATTAAGGTCGTAGAAGATACGGTAGAAGGCGTCAAAGAAAAAGCTAATGGAACAATTGGTAAGCTTGAAAGCGTGTTTGATCAGCGTGTTTCAAAAGCGCTCCAAAAAATGGGCATTCCTACCAGAGCAGAAATAAAAGAACTGGAAGCTCAAATTGCAGATCTTAAAAAACAGTTAGAAGAATCTCGCAAAGGTTAGGTTAGTATCTGTAGCCTTGATGAAAACAGGTACGACCGGAATCAGGGTCGGGTAGTTTGAGTTTCGGTGCCCCCTTGATTCCGCTTCACCGCTACCAGTTTGTTTATATGTGAGTAGCCTTGATGAAAGGAGATATGACTGGAATCAGGGTTGGGCAATTGAGAGTTATTTAACTTTTAGATGCTGAGCCTAAAGGTAAGCTTCGCCCATTTCACGTAATATCGCCCGTTCCTCTTCACGTAAGTAAGGCAGCACAAGAGTCATTACCTGATAAACTCCCTGGTTTAGCGTTTCATCACTCTGCTCGCCATCCATTACCATCGAAAAGCTTACCCAGTAGGTGGCCGTAAGTACGATGCTTTTACAAAGTGCGTCTATTTCTTGCTCAGAGGCTTTTAGAATTCCTTGCTGAGCAAGGTTTTGGCAGACCTGCCGAGAAGCGTTTTTCTTTTTAGCCATTATCTTCTTAAACTTGCCTGCGAGTTTTTCATGCCTCGACATAACGTTGACTAAGTCTTGATATAGGAAACGATACCTTGCAATGACTTCGAAGATTAAGTGAAGAAATAGCCACTGGTCTTCAACAGATAGGCTGGATTCAGGTACGTCCAAAATTTCGGCAATTTCTCTCTCGTACCAGTTGAATAGTTCACTGAGAATTTCAGTTTTGTTTTTAAAATGATAATAGAGATTGCCTGGACTGATATCCATTTCATCGGCAATTTGAAGGGTTGTAACATTAGGCTCACCACACTCATTAAATAACTCAAGTGTTGTGTGTAGTATCCGCTCTCGGGTTTTCATTGTTCAAAATACGTCCTGTAACTATAGCGACATAATAACCTGTTTAAAATGCCTAACACAAAGGGCTTGAGCAAAGTCTTACCAAATAGGATAACTACTTCACATCGCAGAGCCCTTTATGCAGTATATGGGTTAAAGGTCTCTAAAGGTTAAAGTCTGACCAGATCGGACAGTGGTCAGATGGTTTCTCCATACCCCTAATATCGTAATATATTCCTGAAGCGGTGAGCGTGCTTATTAGAGGGGGGGTTGCCCATATCTGGTCAATTCGTAACCCTCGTTTTGGCTCTCTATCAAACCCCTTGCTGCGGTAGTCAAACCAGCTGTATAACTCCGCTTCGGTCGGGTAAAGCTTGCGATAGCTATCCTCCAGCCCCCAGCTTTTCATTCTTTCCAGCCATTCTCTTTCTTCTGGCAAAAAGCTGCACTTTCCTGTGCGTAGCCATCGTTTAGCGTTGTCTGGGCCTATTCCAATATCAATATCTTCTGGAGAGATGTTTAGATCGCCCATGACAATAACGTTTTGTGTGTTGCTATATTGTTCGGTTAGCAGGTGTTGAAGGTCTTCATAAAATTTCTTCTTGGCCGGAAATTTAGTTGGATGATCCCGGCTTTCTCCCTGAGGAAAATAACCATTGATTACCGCAAGTTCCTGGCCGTTAACTTCAAAATGTCCAACGATCAGTCGTTTTTGATCCTCTTCATTGTCAGATGGAAACCCTTTCATTATTTTTGTTGGTTTTTGTTTCGAGAGCAGTGCAACACCATAATGGCCTTTCTGCCCCCAAAACTCGACATGATAACCAAGAGATTCCACGTCAGACAGCGGGAATTCAGGGTCATGAACTTTGGTTTCCTGAAGGCCAATGATGTCTGGCGAATAGGTGGATGCAAGATGTTCAAGCTGATGTAGTCTAGAGCGAAGTCCATTAACATTAAACGATACTATTTTCATATGCGTAATTTGTTTAGTTTCCAGTTACTGATAGTGTTTTTAACGGTTAAATTAATGTGTTCTGTTGTAACGTAAATTAATACGCGCATTTATATAAGTTTGCTATTGATCCAGGCGGCTTGGCTTTATATAAAAGTGAGTAATCGTACCATCTGTGAATTTGTTAAAAAAAGTACTTACCTCAGGAATCAACCTTAATTGATGTTTTTGGGTGATTGGGTCTTTTACAAGCACTTTCATCTGATCGAAGTTATCACTTATTTCTGAAAATTTTGCATTCATGGTACATGATACGACTGAAGACTTATCAACGTTGAGCTGAATCGCAAGCTCATGCTTACGCTGATCAATTTCTGTCGAGGGCAGGTCAAACTGGGTGTCAATGTGCTTTAATTTGACTCGGTTGATAATGCAATAAGAATAGCTATCAGGCCTTTTTCTGGCATGGCTTCTGAAACATTCCCAGAAATAATTATCTGTTAAATGTCTGAACTCTGTTAAGTCAGTTAAACACTCATTTACATAGGCTTCAACTTCTGGGTTCTCTAGAACTTCATTTATGGCTTCTCTGAGCAACCAGTCAAACCCCAGTGCTGTTTTATGTGCATAAACGTGGCGATACATCTGGTTTCGGCTATAGACGAAATCTTCCAGCGCGCTCAACCCTTTCGAGGTGACTGCAAGTCCAAGCCAGGGTGCCTTTGGCTCCCAGCCAAACCGAAGATTGCTTAGCAGGTGGTCAAGATTGAAACCTCCAATGGTTACCGATGAATGGAAACCATCCCTTAGCATGTAGTCTGCTCTATCAGCATCGACTTCACCGGAAATAATTGAAGATAACAATTGCTTAACGAGTTGAGGTGCGGAAGCGCCGTTCTGCCACTCCATAGACTTATTAGGAGTAATAAATTGCCAAAACTGCTCTGCATGTTTGTTAAATAAGGTGCTGGTTGATGCGTCAGTGGTTTCCATTATTGCAAGCACATCTATGGGGTAGATACCTGACTCTTCAACGTCTACATCTGTTAGTAACTGGTGTGCGCATCGTACCGAGTAATGCTCATGTTCCAGTGTGCCGGGCGGTGTTGAATACAGTGGTGTTGTGTCGATCCCGTCCCATAGCTGTTCAAAAAGGCCGGGAGACCTCATCATTTTCTTTATTTTTGATGTTCTGGTGAACTGGTGAGAGAAGCTGGAGTGTCCGCAGTCGTGCAGCAGACAGGCTAGCCTGATAACCTTGTTGAAATAATCAATGGCAAAAAACTGCTCTTTTGTTGTGCTTTCTTTAGCTTTGTAGCGTCTTGATTCAAGGTAGCTTTTAACCATTGAAAGGAAAATTCTCTCACCTACATGCATTACTCCAATACTATGTAAAAAACGAGAATGGGTTGCGCCAGGAAATACTAGCGAAAGAATGTCATTTTGGCAGATATTGCGCAGCCGCTGAAAAAGAGGGTGGTCTATAATGGCAACTTCATGTGGGAATAGAGGGATACCGCCATGAACGGGATCCATTATCAGTTTAGTGTGAGCCCCAAGTAAGTCTTCAGGAAAATAATCTATAACCATTCAAGTACCTGCTATATATTGTAGGCGCAACATTCAAGTAGCCTAAGGTCGAACAGAGAAATTAGTATGCATGCTCTAAATTATGAGCATAACCTTAAAAATAAGGTTTCACACATGGTTTTTAAAATTTAAAATAATAAAGCGCCATAACAACATAGTGGATATTTATAATATCATCGGCTTTAGTGAACAATTTTGTTAACTCGTGTGAACTTACAGCGAGTTGTGATGGTTTTCACGGTATTCACTGCGGCGGACGTTAACCTTCATAAACGCTCTAATAAAGTTAGACTTGTTATCGACGAGGCCTATACTGAAATGTATGTAAACCTGTTACTTAACAGCACATTTGTGGTTTTCTAGTTATGTCAAGTCACGCCGAGAGAATGCTCGTAATCGATAAGGATGATAATTGTCGCCATTACTTATCGGATGGTTTGCTTGCGGTCGGGTATTACGTGGTCTCAGTTAAAAACATCAAAGAGGCGCTCGTCAGCATAGCGAATGGTCGTCCTGACCTTATTTTTGGGGATTTATCCTCCGATGAAATCAGCTTATTGTCAAAACTCAAAGACCCTCAGTTTCCACCTTCACCTGTGATAGCGTTCTCTCATACTGACAATGCATCAGATGTTGTAACAGCATTGAGGGCCGGGGCGTCTGACTTTATTATAAAACCAATCAAAGACTTCTCACTGGTTGAAGAAGTGATTAAACGTATTTTTGAACAAATTCGGTTGGTTAGGCTAAACCAGCGTTACAGGGTTGAACTTGAAGATGCTAATAGAGAATTAAAAGCAGGGATTGCAGAACTAAAGGCTGACCAGAAAGCAGGCTTAAAAGTTCAAATGAAAATGCTGCCTGAGCGCGAAAAGAAGTTGAAGGGAATTAAATGCAACCATTTAATTAAGCCTTCTCTTTATCTTAGTGGCGACTTTCTGGATTATTTTAAAATAGATAGTACAAAAGCTATTTTTTACATTGCCGATGTTTCTGGTCATGGTTCTTCTTCTGCATTTGTTACGGTGTTATTAAAAAACCTGTCCAACCGTTTGCTTAGAAACTTCAAAAGAGGGTCTACTGACGATATCCTCTATCCTGACAAGATTCTGCATCGAATTAATCGCGAGCTTCTTGAAAATGACTTTGGCAAACATCTTACGATGTTTGTCGGGGTGCTGGAAAATGATACCAATAAGCTTACATATTCTGTTGGAGCACACTTTCCTATGCCTGTGTTGGTCGTCGACGGAAAAGCGGAGTATCTCGAAGGAACCGGTATGCCCGTTGGCTTGTTCGAAGATCCAACATACAGAGTGTATGATCGTGTTCTGCCTCAGAAATTTGACTTATGGATGTTTTCAGATGGCATCCTTGAGGTAATCAAGGCAGATAGCCTGGCAGAAAAAGAACAGAAGCTACTAACATTAGTTGAAAATAGTGGTCATAGTATTGAGTCTCTGGCTGAATCAGTGCAGCTTAATGAAATGAATGAGTTACCAGACGATATTGCAATTTTGACTGTTTCCGGGGTAGATAATCAAGATGGCTAGCTATAAGATTTTACAGGCTGAACAACAAGGTATATATGTATTAAAGTTCGTAGGTGAAATACGCTTATATCTTTGTTCAACGCTGGATATTATTATTGACTCAATGTCGTCAAACCCTGTGTTTAAGACGGTTGTCATTGACCTGACCGAGACAACGATCATCGACAGTACAACGCTTGGTTTATTAGCCAAGATAGCGGTACTGGCCCGTAAGAAAAGCTCTTTTTTACCTACTATTATCTCCACCAACCCAGATATCACTCGGATCATTCAAACTATGGGGTTTGGTGAGATCTTTATCATCATGAAAGAACCTGCAGCCGAATTATCTGAGCTGGAAGAGATCCCCATCCTTAAAGCGACCGAGCAACAGGTAAGAGAGAAAGTGCTTGATGCTCATCTCACTTTAATGGAGCTGAATGACTCAAACAAAAAAGAGTTTAAAGACCTGGTTCAAGCGCTCGAATGCGAAAATATTGTTGAGCAGGCAGCGCTAACTCATTGAAATCCTCAGAACACTTCTAGATACTATAATTCTTTATGTAACGTAATGATTGCAACACTAGTATATTGATAGTGTTGCAGCAGGCTCGTTCAAGAACATGCGCTGTGTCTACTCATCCTGTACAGATAGATCATACAGGGCGATGGCGTCAGGGCTTTCTTATTATTATAACTCTGGTTTAGATATGTCAGTTACTAGAACAATTACTGTATTGGGTGGTGGTAGCTTTGGTACTGCAATTGCGAATATTGCCGCCACCAATGGTCATCGTGCTTTTTTGTGGATGAGAAACCAACAGCGAGCAGAAGATATTCAACGCATGCGCGAAAATAAAAGGTATATGCCAGATTACCATTTGCATGACAACCTCATCGCTACAACCGAGCTTGAAAGCGCCGTATCCCAAAGTGACATTATTTTTGTTTCGATACCCAGTAAATCGTTTCGCTCAGTCGTTGAAAACGCCCGCCAGTATATTAAGCCTAATCAAATAGTTGTTAGCACAACAAAAGGGATAGAGGGCGACTCATTTTTGCTAATGAGCCAGATTTTAGAAGAGTTGTTGCCGCAAAACCCTGTTGGTGTGTTGAGTGGCCCCAACTTAGCAAAAGAGATCGCGCAAAAAACATTAACTGCAACCGTTATTGCAAGCGAGTCGCCAGATGTGCGGTCTAGCATTCAAGAGTTACTGGGGTGTAGTTACTTTAGGGTCTATGCAAACCTCGATATTTACGGCGTTGAACTGGGAGGCGCATTAAAAAATATATATGCCATCATGTCGGGGTTAGCGGAAGCCTATGGGATGGGCGAAAACACAAAGTCCATGCTGGTTACCCGAAGCTTGGCCGAAATGAGTCGCTTTGCGGTATGCTTAGGCGCAAACCCTATGACATTTCTCGGCTTGGCGGGAGTAGGGGATTTAATGGTTACCTGTAGTTCTTCTCTTAGCAGGAATTACAGAGTCGGTTATGCGGTAGGCAAAGGGCAAAATCTCGACGAGGCGATAGCTGAGCTAGGTGAGGTCGCAGAGGGAATTAATACGCTACGCTTTGTTAAGCATAAAGCCGATGAGCTTGAAGTTTATATGCCGCTTGTTCAAGGCCTTTACTCAATTTTGTTTGAAAAGAAAGAAATAAAGAGCATCATCAGTGGAATGATGCTGGCTCAGCAGAGTACGGATGTGGAGTTTATTCTTCCAAGAAGCGAAGTTTAATTAAGTGCGACAACGTCTAATATACAGAAAATGCTTAAGAAATTTTAAAAGGGAATATTATGTCTGATAACAGAGAGTATGATAAAGAAGCACATTGGTTAAGAATTATATACATGATAGGTTTTTACGTCGTTTATAAAATAATTGATTTATTAATTATTGTTATGCTGATACTTCAAGCTGTTGTCACAACGTTTGGGACTGGGCCAAACCAAAGGCTAACTGAGTTTGGTGCCTCTTTGGCGACGTATGTATCACAAATAATACGCTTTCTTAGTTATGCCGATGAGAAAAAGCCTTACCCATTTTCGGAATGGCCGAAGGGTAAGTAAGCTCATTAGTGGAGATAGGCTATGCTAGACATTTTTTTGATGCGCCACGGTGAGGCTTCATTTAATGCCGATAGCGATATTAACCGGGAGTTGACCGTCCGAGGCCAGAGTGAAGTTCGCCGCGCAGTTAAAGGCTTGTCAGAGCAATTTGGGAGCGTGGATCAAGTCTGGTCGAGTCCATACCTGCGAGCTAAGCAGAGTGCACAAATTGCCATAGAGGAGCTAGGGGGCAGGCTAAATATTCAGCAGAGGCTGACCCCGGATTACAATCCATCAAAGGTGGCTGAATGGCTTTATCAGCTAGATGGTGAGGCAAGTTCCGTGTTGATCGCCTCTCATATGCCTCTCGTTGGAAAGCTTGTCAGCTTAATGGTTAATGCAGACCTTCTTCACCCGGTATCGTTTGGTACTGGCATGATTGTGCGCCTCACTGCTGAAAGCCCGTTTGATGGTTGCTTCACAGCGAGGCATATTGAGCCACTAATGGTTGATAATAACCAGTAAGAGCACGCATGGCGTGTAGGGTTATCTACCACTCAAGATCTTAACTGTAATCTTAACTTTAGTCGTGCAAAAGTCTCGTTTAGATTAGATCTGCCAATTACTGATTTTGTAACTGGCATACTGTGGTTTTTACTATTTCAATGGCTCTATCGATCACATGTTCTGGCGTGTAGAAATGGGGAGAGAATCTAACGCCGCCACCCCGACAGGCACAAATTACGCCCGCTTTCATTAGCTCGCTATACAGTTCATTAGGCTCTATGCCGTTAACGGTAAATGTGACGATTCCGGCCAGGCGGGGGTGTTCAATTGACGAAACAAACTCGATTCCGGGTATGTCCTTCAATTTGCCAATGAGGTAAGAGATATTGCTATCAAGCGCTTCAGAGATGGTCTCTATACCTATCTCATTTATAAGCGATAAGCTAGCATTTAACGCATGAATGCCCAGCATGTTTGGGCTTCCGCATTCAAAACGAGTGGCATCGGGTGCGAGCTCCCAACTGTTACGGGTGTAGTCACCTCGATGTTTGACCATATGCCAGCCATATTGGTTTAACGTCATGCTGTCGCGTACTTCTGGCTTTACATAGAGCAAAGCCAGGCCTTCTGGCCCCATCATCCATTTATGGCCGTCTGCAACAACGAAGTCAGCCAGGCTTTGGGCAATATCAAACTTATATGCCCCTAAACTCTGTATGGCATCGACACAGAATAGTACGTTCTTTTGTTTGCAAACCTTTCCAAGTCGATCAATATCAATTTTCAACCCTGATGCATATTGAACGGAACTGATAGATACGAGTTTTGTTTTGGATGTTAACCGCTTTTCAATAGCGCTTACGGGATCATCCTTATCAATATTCACTACTTTGAGGTTTACGCCTTTATTTGATAGCGACTCCCATACAATTCTATTTGAAGGGAACTCCTGATTACTTATCACTATCTCATCGCCTTGCTCCCACTGAAGTCCGTAGGCAATGATCGACAAAGCTTCGGAGGTGCTTTTTGATAGCGCAATGTCACTGGGGGATGGCGCGTTGATTAGCTTGGCCAGGTGTGCTCTCAACGCAGACTCGGTTTTTAACCACTCAAGATAGTTTGTCGCGCCAAAAATAGCATTTTCTTCCGCAAAACTTGAGACAGCAAGCTGTGTTCTTTTCGGCCAAGGGGAAACCGCTGCATGATTTAGATAACAGATATCGTTATGGAGAGGGAATTCACTTTTTAGTTTCGTTCCAAGCGCGTTGAGTGAGTGGCGAGTGTGGTTCACGTTAGTACCTTTTTATTGATCAGTAACGGTTTAATCTTGCTCAATTTGGGCTGTCGAGTTTAGCTATTATAGTTGAATTTAACTGTTACTCTTCGAAAGGCCAAGGAGTAACCTGTAACAACAATGAGGTTTGGACCGATTAGGCGAAATTGTTCGGTATACTTTTGCGAAAAGGTCGCAATGACCTCAGCAAGAATTGCTAAGGAAAGGAAAACGAAACTCATTTAGTGGAGTACCCATAGGTTAGTTGGGTTAAGAAAGGTATTTCTCAATACGCCTAAGCCAATAATCAAGTTGTGGTAGATTGAAATCATCTGCTTTTCCTAATTCGTCTAATTCACGAAGACGAATAGCTTGATCAAAGTGTGGGGATGATTCGAAGTTGAGGCATTCTGCTTCGGTAAAAGGTCCGCCTTGCTGCGCTAACGTGGCTTTGCTGGCTTCACTTAACCCTCTTTCATAAGACTTATTTCTAGTGACAAGATAACGCTTGGCTTCTACGTGCATTCCAATGGGAATACAAACTTTTTCTGGTAAACCTTGCTCCAGTAACCATTGTTCTGCCAACGAATCGTGTTGCGGATAGCCTAGGGCATCACGTCCTTCGATCTCTTGATCTTCTGCTATCAAATGGCCTACATCATGAAGAAAAGCTGTAATGGCAAGCTCTTCTCCATAACCTTTTTGATCTGCCCACCAGCCGCATTGGGCCATGTGCTCATACTGTGTGCAGTTTTCGCCGTAATGGCGTTGTCCATAGTCTCGGTACAAACGTTCTAATTGAGTAATGAAGCTGTTTGTTAGTTTTGCCATGATCTGAACCCTCTTTGTGTTAACGTAGGGATATAATTTCCCATGTTTGCTCACGAGCAATTCTTTCCAAGACCGGATCGGGATCGACGGCGACAGGGCGATTTACCGCCTTTAGTAGTGGTAAGTCGTTTAGTGAATCACTATAGAAGCTGGCTTGCTCTATATTGTGCCCCCGTTTAGCTGCCCATTCCTGAGCACGTTCAACTTTGCCTTCACGAAAAGTTGGCGTGCCTTCAATTTCACCTGTTATAAAGCCATCTTTAACTTCCACATTGACCGCCAAAACATGATCCACATTAAGACGTTCTGCTATGGGTTCAACTAGGTGCGTGCCAGTGGCAGAAACAATTACCAGTTCTTCGCCTTTTGCCCTATGTGATTCCAGTAGATCGAATGCCTTGGGAAGCAAAAGGGAAGGTAGAATCTGATCTAGAAAATCATTGATGAGTTCTCGTACCTGCATTTTTCCCAGGTTGATAAGGGGAGACAGGGTGTAGCGCATGTAAGCGGACAGATCCAGATTTCCGGAATCATAGTCAGCCATATAGGCTTCGTTTACGGTGAGAAAATCTTCAGGAGTACGTAGCTCGCTGTTAGCAAGATACTCCGAAAAGGATTGAGAACTGTCACCCGAGATTAGAGTATTATCAAGGTCAAATAGTGCTAGAGACATAGGTGTTATCCAGATACTTTGCCTTGCCTGGCTGGTGCGCAGGTTAAGCGAAATTTTACGTTAAAGGGATTAACCAAGTGTTCTGAAAAACGCTTGGAAAATACGTTCTGTGTGCCTTCCATATTTGTTTAACTATCCTAACGCAACCGCTAATAGACCACTGAATGTGATCGCAACGCCTACGAGTTTGGGCATGTAGAGGTGCTCATTAAGCCAAACTATTCCCATCATCACTCCAATAGGAATACTGATCTGACGGAAGGCAACGACATAGCTGACGTTACTGACGTAAGCCATGCTGGCTACCACGAGGGCATAGGTTCCGAACATCATGACGGCGGTAAGTAAGCAGTGATGTAGTGAGTTTCTGACAAGCTTGGGCACTTGCTGTTTGTCACTAGGACAGAAGTAAACGAAAAGAGCCATCCAGACAGAGGCACTGATACCTTGCAAAATGACATAAACCAAGGCGATATCACCTGCACTTGTTAGTACCTGTTCTGTGCCGGGTGAGCTTAAACTCCGCATGAGAGAGGTGGCTTTGTCGTCGACGAGAGAATAGCCGGCAGTCGAGAAAGCAGCCAGAATTGCGAAGGCGGTTGAGCGATTAAGGTAGTTGTCCAGGCTCAGGTCACTGAACTTCCGCATTGGTACTAGCAAGCAGCCCCCGACAATAAGTACTATTCCGATGATTGCTTGTAATGAGATGCTGTCACGTTGACCCAGAATAAAGGCTGAGATACAGACAATTATCAGTGGTGAAGATCGCGCAATGGGATAGGCGATGGACATATCTCCTGATTGGTAAGCTGCAGCTAACCCCCATAGATAGAGGCTCTGAAATAAGCCTGTTGCCACCAGTAGCCAGATGATTTCGGTTGATAGCGCTCCGATTAAATCCAGATGCCATAGCAAATAAGGTGAGAACAGCGCCGATCCTCCCAGCGTCACTATAAAGAAAAATGCCAGGGTGGGGCTGAACTTCTTGCCATAGAAATTCCAGCCAGCATGAGCGACAGCTGAAATCAGGATTAGAACCAGAGCGGTTGTGGTCATTCGGCTTAAGACTCCGCGCTAATGACGCGCCCCATCAGTCGATCAGAATCGGGTGATAGCCCTTGGGTCAACCAGTCATTAACTTGATCAACCGCAAGCGCCAGATCTGCAACGCTATCGATGATGATGTGGGTTCCATTTGCTTTAAAACGTTGAATGGCTTTTGTTCTAAGGTTCTGTTTTTCAACTGGCCCAATAGCCTGCCAATCCTCCATGCTGTAGCCTGTTTCGTTTCCGGAAACGGCAACGCCAACGGTCCACATCCCGGCTGCAAGGCCTTCTTCGATACCAGGGATTGTGTCATCAACTTTGATACAACTACGCACATCACTAACGCCAAGCTCTAAGGCATTTTTTAGGCTCATGTGTGGAAAAGGGCGACCTTTGGCAACTTCCGATGCGCAAACGCTGCTCTCAGGGGCATAGCCGTGACCTCTAGCAATTTCAGACAAGGTCTCAAGCATTTCTCTGTTATAGCCTGTGTTTGCTCCGATTTTGATACCTCGATCTTTAAGAATGCTAACAGTATCAAGCCAACCGGGAATGGCTTGGGCGCATTCTCTAATAGCATCAAGCTGCAAAGGCAGAAAATCATGATAAAGTCGATCAATAACCTGTTCATCTGCTTCTTTATCATGCTTATCTAACCAAGCTTTTTTTATTCGCGGCATCGCTAACAGCTGAGTGATGTGTTCACGTTTTTCAGTCCCCATCGGTTCACGTGCTTCGTCAGTGGTAATTGGTACGCCGTTGGATTCAAAAAGTGATTGAAATGCCCTGATGGGTGCCATCGAACCGAAGTCATAGGTGGTGCCAGCCCAGTCGCAAATGACGGCTTCAACCTGACCTTGGAATACGCGTTGAAAAGCTGTGCTCATGACAATTCTATCTCCATTACGTTTAAAACTTCACTAATCGTGGATAACAACCGAGCAACCTGCGGGGTATCAATTTGACCGATACAGCCGATGCGGAAACTCTCGGTTTCGGTAAGCTTGCCTGGATAGATTACGAAGCCCCGGTGTTTCAGTTCCTGGTAGAACCGTTTAAAGTCAAAATTAGGATGCGCTGGACTCAAAAAGGTGACGATAATCGGAGACAACCATTCACTATCGAGAAGCGTGTTGAATCCAATTTCTCTCATCCCGGAAACAAGCAGATCCCGATTGCGCGTGTAGCGAGCCAGCCGTCCAGAGACACCGCCTTCATCTGCGTGTTCTTTCATTGCTTGAGAGAAAGCGGCAACCGTATGCGTGGGAGGGGTGTAACGCCACTGACCGGTTTTTTCCATATACTGCCACTGATCATAAAGATCCATGCTCAGGGAATGCGCGTTGCCTGAACACTGTTCTAAAACAGATTTCTTGATAATGGAAAAACCAAATCCTGGTACACCTTCAAAACACTTATTGGCAGAAGAAATCAGTGCATCAAAGGGCAGTGTGTCGGCATCGATAGGTAATGCGCCAAAAGCACTCATGGAGTCTATAATTAGCTTACAACCGCTCTCGAACACCTCTTTCGCTACCGCTTCAAGAGGGTTGAGAATACCGGAACTGGTTTCGCAGTGAACGATAGCAACGGTCGTAATGGTCGGGTCGGATTCAAGCATTTTCCTAACCTCTGCAGGGTCAGGAGGCAGATAATCGCCCGTGTTGATGCTAACGTAGGGGCGGTTTAGGTAGTCACAGATTTTCCCAATGCGTTGCCCGTAAGCGCCATTCATTAGTATGAGTAGCTTGTCTTCAGTGCCAAGCAAGGTGGCCAAGGTAGCTTCTACAGCAAAGGTGCCGCTGCCCTGCAGTGGTACACAGGCATAGTTTTCATCGTCGGCATTCGCGGCCTTGAGAAGATTGCTTCTTATTTCGCGAGTTACCTCGTTGAAATCGTCGTCCCATGAACCCCAATCAGTGAGCATTGCCTCCTTAACTGTGTGTGTAGTCGTGATAGGGCCGGGTGTCAGAAGGTAGTAGTCGGGTTCACGCATAGTTTTACCTAATCTTTGATTTCTTAATTAACAGCTTGGTCTCGACTGAAAATTCGTCGTGATCCAAATTGAGTTTTATTTGTTAATGTCGTATGGGCCTGATTCTGTACTTGTTGGGCGTCTAGCTGGGTGCTATCTGAAGCGATTCACTTTGCTCTCGATATCGCCACCGTTGTGTTCGCTTGAGAAGGAAATTTCCCACTAGCCACTGGAGACTTTTAGCGACGATACAGGTCAGCATGATCATGACGGCCATGGCTGCGGCAGGAGCAATATCTCCAGCATCATCCATATTGAGAACCGCAACGGATGCCAGCATGGTGTTATAGGAGTAGAGGAATATGACGGCAGAAACCGTCGTCATGGCATTGACGAATAAATAGATAGCGATTTCAAGCACTGCTGGTAAGCAGACGGGTAATGATACTCTCCAGAACGTGGCGAACTGAGACACTTTTAAGGATGCAGATACAGATTCAAATTCGGGATCAATCTGTTTTAGAGCAGTGACAGCGGTAAGGTGGCATACAGTATAAAAGTGAGTAATGGTGCAGATGACGAGAATAACCATCGTACCGTAAATGCTATTTAAGGGATTGTTAGGCGCATTAAAAAAGAAGATGTACGCTAGGCCCAGTACTAGCCCTGGTACGGCCAAAGGGATGATCGCGACTAGGTGGAAAACCTGTTTTAGAATAATGAATCCCTTTAGCTTCTCAACTAGATAGGCATTGAAGAAGATGAAAAAGGTACCGAATACAGCTGTATAGCAGGCCATGCGAATTGAATTCCAGTAAGCGTCCCAGCCTCCGCCGTCCATTAAATCAAACTGATAATTGTTGAGCGAAAGGTCCAAATTGTAAGGCCAGAAGGTGACAAATGATGCGTAGATTGCCATTCCGATTACGCCAAGAATAACAATGGATGTCAGAGTCAGTAGCAATAGGAAGCATCTATCTGTCCACGGACGGGGTTCTGGTACCCAGGGTACGGCTTTGGACGTTAATAAGGCCGATTGGCGACGTTGCACCCAGCGGTCTGCAAGAAAAGTCAGAATTGCCGGGAACAAAAGGATAACACTAACCGCTGCGCCCATTTCGAAATTCTGTTGGCCGATAACCTGCTTGTAGATATCTGTTGCTAGCACATTGTATTGGCCTCCAATCACCTTCGGTACGCCGAAGTCAGTAATGACCAATGTAAACACGACGAAAGCGGAACTGATCAAACCATACTTAACGCTGGGTAGTGTTACTGTGAAGAAGGTACGCAAGGGAGATGCGCCCAAGACCTTGGCGGATTCATAAAGGCGGGCATCGCTATTACCCATAGCCGTTAGAATGATCATCAAGGCGTGAGGGAATGTCCAGAAACAGGAGCCAATGACAATACCGATAGGCCCATAAATGCTTTCACCCATTAATAGCTCTTTTAACACGCCCTGATTACCAAAAAGATAAACCAGGCTAATAGCAGGTAATAACGAAGGGGCCAAAATGGGCAGAACTAAAACCATTTTGAAAACGCCTTTGGCTTTAATCCTGGTTCGGCTGATCGCGTATGCTGCGCCGAAGGCCAGAGAGGTGACAATCACGGTGCTGATTAGCGCCATGGTTAACGAATTACCAAAGGAGTTAGCGAGACTTGGCGTTGACACGTAGTGCGCGAAATTGGCTAAACCAACAAATTCTCCACTCTGGTTTTGAACACTTTTTGAAAGCAGACTGTATAGTGGCAAGACAACTAGAATGAATAAGGCGATAAGGCCAAAAACCATTGCACCACCGAGTACTAACTCATCCGTACTACGACTTTTTAGCCAGTTCCTTTTTGCGATACCTTCGCTATTAATGGCTTGGCTATGAGTAAAATTTTGGCTGGTACTAACTATCATTACGCTAACTCCGAAAACAAATGCAGGCGATCTTTCGGAAGTTGCAGTTCAACTGTCTGTCCTGCACTCAGCTTTAGTTCGGCCATTTCATTCATAGAAATATCCGCGATGATAGGCTCTTTATGTTCACAAATTGCTAAGTGAGATCTGACTTTTGATCCCATGAACTCGAGATCGAGGACAGTGCCTGAAATAACATTGTGACGATCACCATTGAGGCGTAATCGAATGTCTTCAGGGCGCACGGCAACTTTAACGGGTGTGGTTTCGTCAAGTCGCTCTAGCTCGGAATACTCAAGTTTAAGTGCTCCGCTGCATAAGGTTTGATTCGCGCCAATTTGGCCATCTAAGAAATTCATCTCACCGACAAAGTTAGCGACAAAAGGTGTGTTCGGTTGACTATATATTTCTTCTGGTGTTCCGATTTGCTCGATACAGCCATGGTTCATCACCACAATCTTATCGGCCATGGTCATGGCTTCTTCTTGATCATGGGTCACCATAATAGTAGTAACACCTAGCTTAACCTGCAGCTGCTTTATCTCGTGTCGTAAATGAGCGCGAACGCGTGCATCCAATGCGGAAAGAGGTTCGTCCAGCAGCAGTAAACCAGGAGAAGTGGTTAGCGCACGTGCTAAGGCAACGCGCTGTTGTTGGCCGCCGGACAGCTGAGATGGATATTTTTCTTCGCTACCGGAGAGACCTACAGTCTCAAGTAGTCCTGTAACGCGGTTGCGTATTTCGGATTTATTTTTGCCTTTTGATTTCAGGCCATAACCAACATTTTGCGCCACATTAAGGTTCGGGAAAAGTGCGTACGATTGGAATACGATGCCAAAATCGCGATTTGTCACCGGAGCATGAGTAATGTCTCGACCCGCTTGTGTAATGGAGCCTTGAGAGAGTTTCTCCATACCTGCAATGACCCTTAGCAGGGTCGTTTTACCGCAACCGGATGGACCTAAAAAACAAACGAACTCTCCTTCTTCGATAGCCAGGGAAATGGATTTCAGGGCTTGGAATGATCCAAAGTACTGATTGATGTCGCTCAGTTGCAAATACGGCTTGGAGCTCATGCGTATAGTCTCTTCTTGTCTGTCAGATTACCTAAATAACCGGTGGTGAGCTGGTTACTTAGGTAATTTGAAATGAATGGGTAGTATGCTTTAAAACGGGAACGTCCTTTTCCCAAAACACTCTTCCGATGATTAGGAGCCTAATTATTTAGGATCACTCTTGCTGTCATAACGTTGCTGCCACTTTGCAAGAATTTTTTCTCGGTTGCTGGCTGCCCAGCCAAAGTCGTTGTCGATCATTAGCTCTTCGGCGTTCTCTGGGAAGAACTCAACTGGCTTGGCTACGCCTGGCATTGCAACCACGGCATACCCTTCGTTGTAGGTTTTGTTAGCTTCTAAAGATACACTCCAGTCAACTAGTTTCTTCGCAGCTTCTAGCTTGTCGGTACCTTTCACGATTGCTGTCGCTTCCATATCCCAGCCAAGGCCTTCTGAAGGGAAGATGATATCGAGTGGCGCGCCTGCTTTTTTAGACTTTGCAGCGCGGAAAGCGAAAGAGATACCAATTGGCGTTTCACCCGCTGCTGCTAGCTTGCAAGGCTTAGAGCCAGAGTGTGTGTAGCGGCTAATGTTCTGATGGAGAGAGTCCATGAACTCCCAGCCTTTGCCTTCACCGAACATTTGCAACCAGCTGCTTACATCTAAGAAACCGGTGCCAGAAGAGTTTGGATTTGGCATGATGATGTGATCTTTATAAACAGGCTTGGTCAAATCTTCCCAAGAAGATGGCTTGGGTAGATTGTGCTTTGCTGCTTCTACTGTGTTAAAACAAACCGCTGCCATCCACGCATCCATTCCTGTCCAAACAGGGTTTTCACTGTTGTCACGGAACTTCGGAGAAAGCTTGTCGTACCCTTGAGGCTTGTATGACTCAAGCATGTTTTGCTCATCTAGAAGCATCAGGCTTGTTGCTGCCAAACCCCAGATAACGTCAGCTTGCGGGTTCTCTTTTTCAGCCAATAGTTTGGCTGTCACAATGCCAGTGGAGTCTCGTACCCAGTTGACCTTTATGTCTGGATGTTGCTCGTTGAAACGTGCTGCGTATTTCTTTAGGTCTTCTGCTTCGACCGCTGTGTAAACCGTTAACTCTGTCGCGTTAACGGCTAGAGAGCAAAGTGCTGTACTTGCTAGTAGCGCCAGGCGTTTAAATTTATTCAGGCCTTTCATGGGTATTCTCCGTGTTAAAAATGTTGTTAGTGTTAACTGGTATAGACCAGATTAAGTGTCAGGCTAAAGATATAATGTTTCAGTAATGTGACGACTTTATGAATGATTGATTGAGATTTTTTTGAATGGCCAGGAACGCTAAGACGTGTAAATGGAACTTTGTTTGGGCGGAGTTTGAAAATAGAAGATGAAGCGCAATAACCAAAGGCTGAACAGTTCGAAAGTACTATTCACCCTTCATGTTGATTTCAATGGTTACTGCGTCATGTCGCCAGTACTCATAATCGAGCTCTAATACCACGCCATCTGGACGGTAGTTAGTGCGCTGGATATGAAGGCCAGGTAAACCTGTGGGGATTCCCAGATCTGCCGCAGCGGTGGTGGGTAGAGCAGTGGACTTAAACGAAAGATCCATACTGTGATAAGTCTCGCCATAGTTACGGCGGAGCAGTTGAGTCAAAGATTGAGACAGTTCTTCGTGCTCGATATTGGGGAGAAGGCATGGATTAATGTATATGTGCTCTATCAATATCGGGCGACCATCTACGGACCGGCGGCGGTGTAGATGGAGTAACAGCGTTCCCTTGCTAATCTGGAAGACGTTAGCCATATTTGTATCTGCGGGAACAAGCGTTTGGTTCAGTACTTCTGTATTAGGAGTAAAGCCTTGGCTAGAAGCGTACTCAACGAAGCTCTGCCATTTGGATGGGTTGTAGCTAAGGGTAGGAGGCGAGACGAACCAACCCTTACGGTTCATGCGATAAATTAATCCGTCAGCTTCAAGGGTTTGCAAGGCTTGGCGCACTGTAATGCGTGTAAGGCTGAATTGTTCTCCTATCTCCCGCTCTGAGGGCAGTTTATCGCCTGCCTTCAAGGCTCCTTGTTGTATGAGGTAGTGGTAATGCTGATGAAGTTGAAGGTACTGGTTTTCGTTGGCTTTTTGCATTAGTGGTAGCGACCTGTTAGTTCTTTTCTTTTGGTATAGTCCAGTGTTTATATTATTTCAATAATGTTACTTTTTTATGATGTGATCGTGACTATATTAACTATTGATACACAAAGGAATGCTTCTTAGTCGCTGAAGCTAGTTAATCTGAAATGAAAGTCAATTCTTGAACGTTCATATTGGGTTGTATTAGGAAATTGGCGGCATTTCCATCATAAACGTCTTGGGGGAGAAATGGCCAAATTATCCAACTGGCCACCTTTTATTCTATTGCGTAATTCATAGACATAGCAGACCATTTGTTGAGCTTTTAATCTCTTCCTCAAGGCCAATTTCCATCTTAAAACCCTTCGACTTGAATCTTCAGTCAACTCATACGTCAAGACAAAAAAAGGGAGCTTGCTTCGTGGGCAAAATTGTCCGAAATGGATCATTCGTTATACTTGTTTGATCGTTTATTAATTCCGATCCAATAAACTGATATTCCATCGGGGCTTACTATCTGATTCTAAGATAGGCACATTGAGGTGTAACTTTATTTGGGTGAATCAAGCTTTAAATAGTATTATTAGGCTAATAAAGGGCACCGTAATTTGCGCTAGCACGAACAACCATCTTGGCGGATATGCGTTCGTACTAGCAACAAACTACGGTACACAAAAGCGACGTGTCTCCGTATGGGGTACTCTATAAGGATAGGATCCCATTTTTGCACTTGATAAAACCGTATTATCTGATAAATATGCGGCACTTAAAGCAGAGTTAAAGCAGAGTTAAAACAAGCTAGAACCAATAAAGGGATGTCGTTGAGGGGATTGGCAGACGAATTAGACGTGACTCATAGCTTTATTCAAAAAATAGAGAACTGTGAAAGGCGACTAGATGAGCTTATATTTGCTTATATTTGCTTGGCAGCAGGAATAGAGCCTTCACAAATAATCAAAAAGCTTTATGAATGAGCGTCTATAGAAATAACCGTATTTGCGCACGAATATTATGCGTAAACAGAATTAGTGATGATCAATGGCGATCAATAAAAATTAGATAATTGATAATATAAGGGCGAACGTATAAGCGTTCGCAGAATGGTATTCAATGCAATATTTAGATATGGATTATATAGAGCCTGTTTTCCGTCCCCCTTCTGAGGCAAGGTCATTAATACTTCAGGTTTCCAATGGTTGCTCATACAACAAGTGTACATTTTGTGAGATGTACACAGCGCCCCAAAAAAAATTTAAACCTAAACCGATATCCAAGGTAGAGGAGGAGCTCAAACAGGTTGCCCTAAACATGCCAGGTATGAGCCGCTTTTTCCTTGCGGACGGTGATGCTATGACACTCTCATTCAGAAGGCTAAAGGAAATACTGGAGTGCATTAATAAGTATTTCCCAAACCGTGAGCGAGTGACCGCATATTGCCTGCCGAGGAATATAAAAAATAAGACAGTGGAAGAGTTAGCTGAACTGAGGGCTCTTGGTCTTGCTATGGTTTATGTCGGATGCGAATCTGGTGATGATAAAGTTCTAGAGTGTGTGCAAAAGGGCGAAACCTTTGAAACGTCGAAAGATGCTCTTCTCAAGCTTAAGGCAGCGGGTATTAAATCTTCAGTTATGATCTTGAATGGTTTGGGTGGCAGAAAGTTCTCAGAGCAGCATGCTATTAATACCGCTAAATTGATGAATGACACTCAGCCTGAGTATGTTTCTACCCTGGTTGTGTCTTTCCCAATGGGAGATGAGCGGTTTCGAAAAGGATTTAACGGTGATTATGAGCCTCTTCAGCAAAGCGATCTTTTCCAGGAAATTAGAACGCTTATCTCTAATTTAGAACTTAACAACACTGTTTTTCGATCTGATCATGCATCCAATTACCTGGTATTGAAAGGAGATCTGGGTAAAGATAAGCAAGCAATGCTTGATAAGATTGACTTGGCATTGAATAAGCCAGGAGCCATTCCGTTGAGGCAGGAGTGGCAGAGGGGACTCTAGCCTTTTAACTCATCAATTGGGTGTTCTTATGACTGATAAAAAGCCTGTAAACAAGCTTGATGAAACAATGCAAGTTTTGGCTGATATAGAACAAAGCAAAGGTCAGAGCCAATATCCCCCCGTTGATCAATGGAACCCTGAATTGACAGGCGAAATTGATATTCGTATCGATAGGGAGGGAGGCTGGCACTATCAGGGAGACAGAATGGCTAGAAAAGAGATGGTAAAGCTCTTTTCTTCAATTCTTCGTTTAGACGATGACGGTAGCTACTACTTGGTTACGCCTGTTGAGAAAATGAAGATAACGGTAGATGTGGCCCCATTTTCGATTGTGGACTTCGAGGTTGTTGACATAGACGGTAAGCCTACTTTTGTTTTTGAGAATAATGTGGGTGACAAAACTATTCTGGATAGTCAGGGGCAGTTGGTTGTTGGGAGGGTGAAATCTGAAGAGCCGGTACCACTGTTAACAGTAAGAAGAAACCTGAAGGGGTTACTCAACAGAAATGTGTTCTATCGCCTGGCAGATATTGCAGAGAGTCATACAGTTAACGGTAAGGAGTTGATTGGTGTGTGGAGTAACGGACTATTTTTCGCTCTCCAGTAGGCTATCTTATAAACCCTGATTCCGCTTCGCTGCATCAAGGCTACAAGGGCTGCTAATGATTTAGGTTATCGTAGCCGTGATGTAAGGAGGCACGACTGGAATCAAGGACTGTTGGTTGCAGTGAAGTATAAACCCTGATTCCGCTTCGAGGCTGTGAAAGTATTAACAAGCAAGAGATTCTTTGACTTCAAAACGAACTCGAAGCGAATCTGGCGTCATTACAACGGCCTTTATAATTATTGTCTGTAGAAACAGGTAATACTTATAGGCCTTTAAATATAGCTCTGGGCTCCTTCTATTAAGGCGAAACAGAGCTTTATTTTTTATCTCCTCAAGGAGCCTGTCGAACCCCAACACATTAAGTGCACGTGTGAGATTATAACATAACGCCATTAAACTAAACTCAGCCGCTACCTTCTCTTGGCCTCTTAGCAGGAAGTGGCTCCAACCTGCTCTAGATTTCATCGTGCCAAATGGGTGCTCAACGAGTGTACTTCGCTCGCGCATTTTTCCTTTGCTTACCTTCATTCGTTCTTGATGAGCTGTGAGCAGGTCTGCATTCTCACTTCGCCACACGACTCGGCAAGGTATTTTCTCCCCAAGACAGCTTGCTTTTTGGGGGCAGCTTTTACAGACTGTTTCTGATGCACTGAAGCGATGAAATACTTGTCCGTTCTGTGTGCGGGGCGACCCTCGTTGGTTTAATGACTCTCCTGCAGGGCACACATAATGATTTTTCCTCGCATCATATATGAACTGGTCTTTTGTGTACCTTCCCTTTTTCCCTTTACCCCCCGTTTTAGGCTTGGGAACATAAGGTGTTATCTTATCTTTTACACACTTAGCAATATGCGCCCCGCTGTAATAGCCCGCATCAGCAAGCACTTCTAACTCATCTGAATTCAGTATTTTCTTTGCTTTTAGCGACATTGGGTGCAATTGTTTAAGGTCGTTTGGCTCCGTTGTGACTTCTTCGCAAACGATCAAGTGATGCTTGTTATCTACTGCTATCTGTACGCTGTAGCCGGATACCTTTTGAGTTCCTTTGTTCAGTAAACGGGCATCTTTGTCTGTACTGCTCTCTTGTGTTTTTTTAGATTTTTCTAACCTTTTTAATTCGCTCTCTTTATCTTGTTTTTCTTTTTTCCAGTCTTCGAGTTGCTGAAGCACTTTTTCCAGTTCAATATCACTGGGCTTGTTTTCTTCTTCCTTTTCCTGCGCATCTTGCTGATCTAGCTCGTTCTGCCATTGCTCGATATGCGCCTCTAGCTTTTTGAGCTTCTTCTTGAGACCTGTGGTGGTCGTAAAGCTCTTGCGGCTCGCGCTTCCTTTAAAGAAACTGCCGTCAATAGCAATGCACTGGCCTCCAAACAACGAAAGTTTCTTGCAGAATAAAATAAACTCTTTATGAGTCTCCCGAATCGCACGCCGGTTTTGGCTGCGAAAATTAGCGATCGTCTTATAGCTTGGCTTAAGCCCTTGAACTAACCACATCACCTCTATATTACGGTGGCACTCTTGTTCCAACCGACGACTCGACTTAATGCGGTTTAGATATCCGTAGAGGTAAAGCTTGAGTAACGCACCGGGAGGGTAGGCAGGCTGCCCGCTATTAACCTTGTTTTCTAAGGTATGTTGATAGCCGAGCTTTCCTAAGTCTAAACATTCAACATAGGCATCAAGGGCTCTGATGGGATGCCTCTCATGCACGTAGTCATCCATATGGCTCGGAAACAAATCCCCTTGATCGCGGGAGTGTGTTTTCTTGTATTGTCTTCCCATTTTCTTATATCTTCGAAGTCGTTAGGCGACGATATTATACAGCGGGGAGCCTATGGATACTTTCACAGCCTCTTCGCTGCATCAAGGCTACAAGGGCTGCTAATGATTTAGGTTATCGTAGCCGTGATGTAAGGAGGCACGACTGGAATCAAGGATGTTGGGTGCAGTGAAGTATAAACCCTGATTCCGCTTCGCTGCATCAAGGCTAAAAGTGCGGTTACCTTAGGTGAAAAAAAGGGCTTCATATTTCTATGAAGCCCTTTTTTAGTCATGCAGACAGGGCTACATGTTTGGATAGTTCGGACCACCGCCACCTTCTGGGGTGACCCAGGTGATGTTTTGTGCAGGGTCTTTGATATCGCACGTTTTACAGTGTACGCAGTTCTGTGAGTTGATCTGGAACTTCTTCGATCCGTCATCGTTCTCAACAACTTCATATACCCCGGCAGGACAGTAGCGCTGAGCTGGCTCGTCATACATTGGTAAATTATCGCGAATCGGGAGTTCGGGATCCTTAAGCTTAAGGTGGCATCGCTGATCTTCTTCATGGTTTGTATTCGAAATAAATACAGAAGATAGGCGATCAAACGTTAACACGTTATCAGGCTTAGGATATGTTATTTTTTTGCACTCTGATGCAGGTTTCATCTGTGCATAGTCATGGTGCGTATCATGCAGAGTGAATGGCAGGCTTCCGCGAAGGATATTCTGCTCAAAGAATGCCACTGCGCCGCCGATCGTGCTGCCGAACTTATGCATAGCCGGGCCGAAATTACGAGAATCGTATAGTTCTTTATACACTGAAGACGATTTGTATTTGTCAGCGTAAGCTACCAGATCTTCGCCACCTGTCGATCCGCCTTTAATAGCTTCAAACACAGTTTCAGCACCGAGCATGCCGGTCTTCATCGCAGTGTGAGAGCCTTTGATCTTGGAGAAGTTCAAGGTTCCTGCATCACAGCCAAGAATTAAACCACCTGGGAATGTCATCTTGGGTAATGCGTTAAAACCGCCTTTGGTGATCGCTCTGGCGCCGTAAGAGATTCGCTTACCGCCTTCCAGATACTTTTTGATCTCTTTATTGGTCTTTAGGCGTTGGAACTCTTCGAATGGGCTAAGGTGAGGGTTGGAGTAGTTAAGGTCTGTAATCAAACCAACGTACACCTGGTTGTTCTCGAGGTGGTATAGGAAAGAACCGCCACTCGCACCATTTTCGTCCAGAGGCCATCCGGCTGTGTGAACGACCAGACCTGGCTCGTGCTTCGCTGGGTCGATATCCCAAAGCTCTTTTATGCCAATTCCGTAGTGCTGTGGATCTGAATCTTTATCAAGCTCGAATTTCTCGATAAGCTGCTTACCTAAATGGCCGCGGCAACCTTCCGTGAAAAGTGTGTACTTGGCAAGTAGTTCCATACCTGGCATGTAAGTGTCTTTTGGGTTGCCTGCTTCATCGACACCCATGTCGCCAGTTAAGATGCCGCGAACGCTTCCGTCTTCGTTATATAGAACTTCGGATGCTGCAAAGCCTGGATATACTTCTGCACCCATGCCTTCTGCTTGTTCTGCTAGCCAGCGGCATACGTTACCAAGGCTTACGATGTAGTTGCCATCGTTATGCATGTTTTTTGGCACAAATGCATTTGGCACCTTAATTGCTTTTTCTTCATTCTTTAAAACAAAGATGTCATCGCGTGTAACGGGGGTGTTTAGCGGGGCACCAAGTTCTTTCCAGTTAGGAAACAATTCATTTAAAGCGCTTGGCTCAAAAACAGTCCCTGCTAGTATGTGGGCTCCAACTTCCGAGCCTTTTTCCACAACACAGACTGTTAATTCATCACCAGATTCCTGTGCAAGTTGTAGTATTCGACAGGCAGCAGATAGACCTGCTGGGCCGGCGCCTACGATTAGGACGTCAAATTCCATTGATTCGCGTTCCACTATAGGTCTCCTCGGTCATCTCTTCTCGTTTAGGTATATAAGCAGCTTAAGGGGTCGCACGACTGCCTATGCTTATTATTAAATCGTTTCAGCTTCTTTGTTCTATATAGAAGCCCAATTTATGGACGCGGATTATAACGCCCTGACCACTAAAAGGATATACTAAAACGAGTTTCAAACAAACGTTTGTTTGAAATGAAACTTAGCTTACATCAATATTTATTTAAATAATCAATACATCAATAACTTAGCGAGACTATTGCCGGGTAGGCAACTCATCAAAAGCGAACAGTTGTTCTGCGAATTATCGGTAAAAACGGGCATTTATTGTTCTGAATTGACTTATTAGTATTGACCAATTCAATTTTTATAGTCAGTATTAGGGCGCTTTGCGTAGGGTGGAGAACTACTGAGCATGTCCTTTTGCATTTCATGCTGCGGACTTTTTGCTATCTCTCCTTCATTCGTAAGAGTCAATAATCAATCAATCGCTAATAAACGAGGAATCTATGAAGGTTCTGGTCGCTGTTAAACGTGTAATCGACTACAACGTCAAGGTTCGAGTAAAACCTGATAACACAGGTGTTGATCTGACAAATGTCAAGATGGCAATGAACCCCTTTTGTGAAATCGCAGTTGAAGAAGCTGTGCGCTTAAAAGAGAAGGGTGTAGTCAGTGAGATCGTAGTTGTCTCCATCGGTCCTAAAGTTGCTCAAGAGCAAGTACGTACTTCTCTGGCATTAGGTGCTGATCGCGGTATTCTAATTGAAACCGACGAAGAAGTTCAGGCTCTTGATGTAGCTAAACTTCTTAAAGCTGTTGTTGAAAAAGAGCAGCCAAATCTGGTTATCCTTGGTAAGCAGTCTATCGACTCTGATAACAATCAGACGGGTCAAATGCTTGCTGCATTGACCGGCATGCCTCAGGGCACATTCGCTTCAGAAGTTGCTGTTGATGGCGATAAGGTAAATGTTACGCGTGAGATCGATGGCGGTTTGGTAACTGTTGCGCTCAACCTGCCTGCAGTTGTTACAACTGACCTTCGTTTGAACGAGCCGCGTTACGCTTCTCTTCCAAATATCATGAAAGCTAAGAAGAAGCCTTTAGAAATGACTTCTCCAGCTGATTTGGGTGTTGAGCTTAAGCCAAGCCTGACAACGCTGAAGGTTGAAGAACCTGCTAAGCGTCAAGCGGGCATTAAAGTGGCTGATGTTGCTGAACTGGTAGACAAACTGAAAAATGAAGCGAAGGTGATCTAAATGAGCATTCTTGTTATTGCTGATCATGAAAATGGTAGCCTTAAGGCTGCTACTTTAAACGTCGTTTCTGCAGCTAAGGCTATTGGTGGTGACGTTGAAGTTCTTGTTGCAGGTGAAAACTGCAGTGCTGCTGCAGAAGCTGCAGCAAAAGTAGAAGGTGTTAGTAAAGTATTGTTGGCTGACAATGCGGCATATGGCCATCAATTGGCTGAAAACCTGGCTGCATTGGTTAGCGATCTGGGTAAAGGTTACAGCCACATTCTTGCATCTGCAGGAACGACAGGTAAAGACTTCTTGCCTCGTGTTGCTGCTCTTCTAGATGTCGCTCAAATCTCCGATATCACTAGCGTAGAGTCTGCTGATACATTTAAGCGTCCGATATATGCAGGCAACGCGATAGCAACTGTACAGTCTTCTGACAGCATTAAAGTTATCACTGTTCGTGCAACAGCATTTGATCCAGTAGCTGCAGAGGGTGGTTCAGCGTCTGTAGAGAATGTTGACGCAGCTCAGGACGCAGGTGTTTCTGCATTTGTTAGTGCTGAACTTGCTAAGTCAGACCGTCCTGACCTTACTGGTGCATCAGTTGTTGTATCGGGTGGACGTGGCATGCAGAACGGCGAGAACTTCAAGATGCTTGAAGCGATTGCAGATAAGCTAGGCGCAGCAGTAGGTGCTTCACGTGCCGCTGTTGATGCTGGCTTCGTTCCAAACGACATGCAGGTTGGCCAAACTGGTAAAATTGTAGCGCCTAACCTTTACATTGCTGTGGGTATCTCTGGTGCAATCCAGCACTTGGCAGGTATGTCTGGTAGTAAGGTTATTGTTGCAATTAACAAAGACGAAGAAGCGCCAATTTTCCAGGTTGCTGATTACGGTCTAGTTGCAGACCTGTTCGAAGCAGTTCCAGAGCTTGAAAAAGCACTTGGTTAATTGCTTAATTAGTGTGATAGTTTAGATTAATAAATTATTACAACTGATTGAAAAAGCCCGATTTATTCGGGCTTTTTTGTATCTGAATAGTAGTGATTACACGAAACAGATCATCTTTCCAGAAACTGAGGGAAAAACTATAGGGTGCGCCGTGCGCAGCGTTCTCTCTAGCTTTTGAGCTCTTTTATATCTTTAAAAAACCTTAAAGCCTCTGGGTTGGCAAGCGCGTCCTTGTTCTTTACTTCCACTCCATGTACTACATTTCTTACCGCTAGCTCCACTATTTTTCCGCTGATTGTCCTGGGAATATCATCTACCTGAATTATCTTTGCTGGAACGTGTCGAGGCGTGGTATTTGTTCTAATGACAGATTTAATCTCATCGATTAGCACGGTATTCAACGTTATTCCCGGTTTAAGTTTTACAAATAGAATGACTCGAACATCTGACTCCCACTGTTGACCAATCGCAATTGATTCCAGGACGGCATCAACCTTTTCTACCTGGCGATATATCTCTGCGGTTCCAATTCGAACGCCACCCGGGTTAAGCACGGCATCAGAACGGCCATGAATTATCACGCCTTGTTGTGTTATCTGTTTCTGGTCATTGGTGTGCGTGACAATTTCGCCATAGTCGCCATGAGCCCAGCAGTTATCGAATGATTTAAAGTATGCTTTTTGATATTTCAAATCGTTTTCGTCATTCCAAAACCCTGTTGGCATTGAAGGGAAGGGGGTTTTACAAACTAACTCACCTTTACCTTCGGGCAGTGCTTGTCCACTCTCATTGTAAAACGAAACATCCATCCCAAGGCCTATGCATTGCAGCTCGCCTCTATAGACGGGGAGTGTTGGGTTTCCAAGGGCAAAACAAGAGATAATATCAGTCCCTCCTGATATGCTCGAAAGACAAATATCAGACTTTACTTTGTCATATAGGTAATCAAATGTTTCGTGCGCAAGAGGAGAGCCGGTTGATAGAAGTGATTTTAGAGCACCCAGGCGATGTGTTGATTTTGGGTTGAGCCCCGCCTTTTCGCATGCAGAGTAGTATTTTGCGCTAGCACCAAATACCGTTATATTTTCTTGTTCGGCTATATCAAACAGAACACTTGGAGAAGGGTGGAATGGAGAGCCATCAAACAAGGTAATTGTTGCGCCGAGAGACAGCGAGCTGACCAGCCAATTCCACATCATCCAGCCACAGGTTGTGTAGTAGAATATATTATCGCTTTCAGTTATATCAGTATGCAGAGATAGCTCTTTAACATGCTGCAACAGTGTGCCCCCGGCGCTATGGATAATGCACTTGGGCACGCCTGTTGTTCCCGATGAGTACATAATGTATAGCGGGTCAGAAAATTTAGTCTGTGTAAATGAAAGGGGAGTTGGTTTTACTGGGGAAAAGTCGTCCCAACGTGTAGTTGCAATGCCGTAGTCCAGCATTGGCTCGCTGTTAAGTGTTTCTACAATAACCAAGTGCTCGAGGCCTGAAAGGCGTTTAGTAACGCTTTTGACCCTTTCTGTTGTGCTAATGCGCTTTCCGGAATAGAAGTAGCCATTGGTCGCGAATAATAGCTTTGGTTTGATCTGGCCTAGCCGGTCAATTACGCCATTGATGCCAAAATCAGGTGAGCACGACGACCAAACAGCACCAATGCTCGCGGTGGCAAGCATGGCTGCAATCGCTTCATAGCAATTTGGCAGAAACCCGGCGACCCTATCACCTTTTGTTATGCCAAGTTCGCGCATTGATGCCGAAACTCGCTCTACTTCGTTGTAAAGTGATGAATAGCTTATGGCGCGGCGTTCGTCGTTTTCATTGCGTTCAATGATTGCTAAGTCGCCGTTCCGCTTACTGAGCAGGTTTTCAGCAAAGTTGAGGGTCGAGTCTGGAAACCACTGGCAGCGGCTGAACACGTTATCTTCAAGAAAAACATTGCTTGAGCTAAAGTCACCTTTGATATCGTAAAACGCAACAAGACCGCTCCAAAACTGTTCTTTACAGTCAATGCTCCATTTATGAAATTCCGGGTAAGTCTTAAACGTAATACTATATCTCTCAGCTAAAAATCTCTGGAACTGAGTGATGGTTGCGCTGTTAATACGCGCTGTATCTGGCTCCCAAAGTAAGTTATTCATTTTACTGTTCTCTTCTTTGCTAGTGTGATGCGAACGCAACTTTTGAGCCATTCGGGCGATTGAGTTCATGGCATATATAGCGACCAGCCTTGATTAACTTTTCAAGGTTAACGCCAGTTCGCATGCCTAATCCGCTAAGCATATATACGACATCTTCGGTGGCGACATTTCCAGATGCGCCTTTGGCGTAGGGGCAGCCACCGAGCCCTGCGACTGATGCATCAACTGTTCTAATGCCCTGGTCCAGAGAGGCATAGATGTTTGTGAGCGCCTGGCCATATGTATCATGAAAGTGAACTGCTAGCTGGTTCTCGTTAAACTCTTGTTTTAATTCACGAATAAGCGCTGTCACTTTATTAGCCGTCCCAACGCCTATGGTATCGCCTAGAGAGACCTCATAGCAGCCTGCTTCGATGAGCTTTTTCGTAACAGCTAAAACCTGTTTATGGTCTATATCGCCGTCGTAAGGGCAGCCCATAATGCATGAGACGTAACCTCTGACATTGATATTATGTTTAGTGGCCTCTTCTATCAGAGGTAGGAATCTTTCGATACTCTCTTCAATCGAGCAATTGATATTCTTTTGGCAAAATGCCTCTGACGCAGCGGTAAATATAGCAACTTCGTCGGCTTTTGCGGCCAACGCCAGCTGCAGGCCTTTAACGTTTGGCGTTAACGCCGAGTAGGTAACGGCAGGCGAGCGCCTTATAGCTCGAAAGACTTTGTCGCTGGATGCCATCTGTGGAACCCACTTAGGAGATACAAAACTTCCTGCCTCAATATGCGTTAGACCGGTTTCCGAGAGCATGTCTATAAATTGAACCTTTTGCTCAACTGACAGCGATGACGGTTCATTTTGCAGGCCATCTCTTGGCCCAACCTCGACTATTCTTACTGAGTCAGCTGTCATCACTATCCGCCTCGCAAGTTGTGGTGAGAGGCTCGAATTCGATTAGCTGTTGGTCTGCATCAACGATATCGCCAGCAGAGCAGTAAACTGCATTGACGGTACCAGGTTCAGGTGCAGTAATTGTATGCTCCATTTTCATCGCCTCAATGATAATTAGTGGGGCACCTTTCTCGACTTGGATGCCAGCGTCGGTCTCAACGCTAACAATCTTGCCATGTATGGGGGCAACCAAAGACCCTTCAGGTTGCTGTTCTTCGTAATGCTGTTTTGCAATGGGAAAGGTGAATACTAAGCTGTAACCTTGTTTGAATAGGTTGACCTGCTCTTGGGAAAGAAAAAACTCACTGGATGTTTTTGTTCCGTCTATCAGTGTCGTTATCTTATTTGCGTTTATCGAATAGGTGACCTGGTATGTCTTGCCGTCATATACAAAAGAAAGTTGTTCAGACTGCCCTTTTGAGACCTGAAATGCATAGGAAGTATTTTCATAGTTCAAACTGAATGTATGAGCTTGTGTGCCATTTAAGTTCCAAAAATCGGTGTTATCCCAAGGGCTATAAGGATTATTTGGGTAACCTGAATCCGAAAGGTGCTCAGTTATCGAATATATGTAAAGTGTTGCCGCGGTTAAGAGATCATCAACTGTCGGTAAAACAGACTCAAACAGTGAGTCTCGGTGAGCTTCGATAAATTCGGTTGTGATATCTTGCTCTAAAAAGGCTTTATGTGAGGTGACACGCTTCAGGAAGTCGCAGTTTGTATCTATACCGGCAATATGGAAGTTATTTAGTGCCAGATTCATCTTTCTTGCAGCGCTTTGTCTACTATCCCCCCACGTGATGAGCTTAGCGATCATTGGGTCGTAGAACACGCTGATCGCGTCATTTTCCCTGATACCCGTATCAAGTCTCACATCACTCGATACTTCAGGTTGCGCCATATAGCGAATTTTACCAGTAGCGGGTAAAAAATCGTTAGCTGGGCTTTCGGCATAAATTCGAGATTCGAATGCATGGCCGATACACGGAATTGCCTGCTGAGTCAGGGGTAAGGGTTCTCCGCTAGCTATTTTCAGCTGCCATTCAACGAGGTCTACTTGAGTGATCATTTCGGTCACTGGGTGTTCGACCTGAAGGCGTGTATTCATCTCCATAAAGTAGAATGTTTGATTTTTGTCTAACAAGAACTCAACGGTTCCCGCGCCGACGTAATTGATTGCTTTTGCACAGTTAAGAGCTGCTTCGCCCATTAACTGTCTCGTTTTATCCGACAGGCCTGGGGCGGGAGCCTCTTCAATTATTTTTTGATGCCGGCGTTGGATAGAGCAGTCTCTGTCATAAAGGTAAACACCTTGACCTGCCTGATCACAAAAGATTTGTACTTCAATATGCCTTGGTTGTTCTATATATTTCTCTATCAATAGTTTCTCATCGCCAAATGAAGAGAGCGCTTCTCTCTGGGCGGCCTTTATAGACTGCTCGACCTGATCTTTTGATCGAACGATACGCATGCCTTTACCGCCACCTCCAGCAGAGGCTTTAACCAGCTGGGGAAAGCCAACTTCCAAAGACGCGTTTATCAGCGTGTCGAGTGATTGATCATCGCCATGGTAGCCGGGAATAAGAGGAACGCCAGCTTTGCTCATAATGAGCTTTGATTGGCTTTTCGAACCCATCGCCTCTATCGAAGATGCTGATGGGCCAATAAACGTGATATGGTTCTTTTCGCACTGGGTTGGCAAGGCAGGGTTTTCAGAAAGGAACCCATAGCCGGGGTGTATGGCCTGAGCACCTGAGATTTTTGCAATCTCTATAATTTTGTCCACTTTCAGATAACTTTCTGATGGTTCAGCACCTCCCAGATAATAAGCTTCATCTGCCAGTTCGACAAAAAGAGCATTGCGGTCAGCATCAGAATATACTGCAACGGTCTTTATCCCAAGTCGGCTCGCCGTATTAATAATTCGGCAGGCGATTTCACCACGATTTGCTACCAGTATTTTATCAAACATAGTTAGCCTGCCTCGATAGAGTTTGAGTCGATGTTATTCGGGTTTAATGGTTTTGTTCTAGGTGGCCAATTTGGAGCGCGCTTTTCCAAAAATGCGCTTAATCCTTCTTGTCCTTCTTCGGACACCCTTAAGGCTGCGATTAATTCGCAGGTATAATCGGTCAACTGTTCGTTGTTCTCATGCCTACTGACTTTATCGATGAGTGCTTTTGTAGACGCAATCGCTGTTGGCCCGTTTTTAAGCAATGATGAAATAATTGAATCAGTTGTTTCGATAAGTAGGTCGGGAGGCGTAACTTCACTTATTAGGCCAATGGAGAGCGCCTTATTGGCGTCGAATACTTCGCCAGTTAGGAACAGGCGTCGAGCGGCTCGAGCGCCAATGGCGTCAATGACATAAGGGCTTATCGTTGCCGGGCTCAAACCAAGCTTAACTTCACTCAACGCAAAGCTTGCTCCATTTTCCGCTATAGCAATGTCCGAGCAGGCAATGAGCCCAATGGCACCGCCGTAAGCAGCCCCTTGAACCCGTGCAACGACGGGTTTACTGCATGCGTTAATCGTTGACATGAGTTTTGCGAGCCTGTGAGCATCTGAAAGGTTTTCATCGTAGTTAGCGTTAGCCATGGATTTCATCCAGTTCAGATCTGCACCAGCGGAAAAATGTTTGCCGTTGGAGCACAGTAGAATCACCGAAACAGAATCATTGTTATCAGCATCTATGAAGGCATTTGTAAGATGCTTGATAAGGTTGTCATCGAATGCATTTCCAAGCTTGGGTCTATTAAGCTTTATCAGGGCAACACCATTGTCGTGCACCTCGTAGATAAGGGCGTTGTCAGTCGGCGTTGTTGTATTTGATCTCATGATTTGTCCACTGAAATAGTATCAATATGATTGGCTTAGCCAAATTTGAATTAAACTGACTGCGCTTTCAGATACGTTACATTCGGAATACGCCAAATTTGGTTTCTTCACTTTTTATGTTGAATGATGCTGATATAGCAAGCCCAAGTACACGTCGGGTATCGGATGGTTTGATGATCCCGTCATCCCAGAGTCGGGCGCTTGCGTAATACGGGTCAGACTGTTCTTCAAATTGCTCAATTATTGGCTGTTTAAACTCGCTTTCAGCCTGTTCGCTCCAGTTTACGCCCTTGCGTTCATAGTTTGCTCTTTTAACCTGAGCGAGAACCCCTGCCGCTTGCTCTCCGCCCATCACTGATATGCGGGCGTTAGGCCACATCCATAAAAAGCGAGGCTTATAGGCCCGACCACACATGCCATAATTTCCGGCACCAAAGCTGCCACCGATGACTACGGTATACTTGGGGACTTTTGCACAGGCGACTGCGGTTACCATCTTTGCGCCGTGCTTGGCTATACCGCCTTCTTCATATTTTTTACCAACCATAAAGCCCGTAATATTTTGCAGGAACACCAATGGAATATTTCGTTGGCAGCATAGCTCGATAAAGTGAGCACCTTTTTGCGCGGACTCTGAAAACAGGACGCCGTTATTGGCGATAATTCCGACCGGGTAGCCCATAATGCGGGAAAAGCCGCAGACCAGAGTGGTTCCATAGAACTGTTTGAATTCGTCAAATTCTGAGCCGTCGACAATTCGGGCGATGACCTCACGCGCATCGTATGGTGTTTTGAGGTCAGCCGGTACCACGCCTGCCAGCTCGTCGGGTGAGTATAGAGGTTCTTTTGGTGGTACAGCTTGTGCCAATGGCTGCTTTTGATGATGTGTGTTTTTAATACACTGCCTGGCAAGATAAAGTGCGTGCTCATCATTTTGTGCATAATAATCAGCAACGCCGGATACTTTACAGTGAACATCGGCACCGCCTAGCTCTTCAGCTGAGACCTCTTCACCTGTTGCAGCTTTAACTAGAGGAGGACCAGCCAGGAATATCGTGCTTTGTTCTTTTACCATGATGCTTTCATCAGCCATCGCGGGGACATAAGCGCCCCCGGCGGTACACAGCCCCATAACTACGGCTATTTGGGGAATGCCTTTAGCAGACATGTTTGCTTGTCTGTAAAATATATGTCCGAAATGTTCAGCATCAGGAAATACTTCGTCTTGCTGGGGGAGGTTAGCGCCTCCTGAGTCAACAAGGTATATGCAGGGTAGGCCGTTTTCTTCTGCAATTGTCTGGGCCCTGATATGTTTTTTAACTGAAAGAGGGTAGTAGGTTCCACCTTTCACTGTAGAGTCATTGGCGACGATCATACATTCGACCCCTTCGACTCTTCCGATACCAGCAATTACGCCTGCGGCAGGGACTTTGTCATCATAAACTTCATGCGCCGCGAGCTGACAGATTTCGAGGAACGGCGTGCCAGGGTCAAGCAACTTTGCAACACGTTCTCGAGGGGGGAGCTTTCCTTTTGAGAGATGCTTCTTAAGGGCGGCTTCACCCCCACCTGATTTGATGTCATCGACCACCGAATCAAGCTTATTGACCAGCGCATTCATTGCTGATTCGCGCTGGCGAAATGTGTCCGAGTGAGTGTTAATTTTACTCTTGATGACTGCCATGATCTTATCCGCTTTATGTTAGGCTTTGCTTGTAATTTGACGAGGACGAAGGGTTATTTTGACTCTACATAGAGTTCTCGCCCGATTAACATTCGTCGTATTTCGGATGTCCCGGCTCCAATTTCATACAGCTTTGCGTCTCGTAGCAGACGGCCTGCGGAAAACTCGTTAATGTAGCCATTACCGCCGAGTATCTGAATTGCTTCAAGCGCCATTTTTGTTGCAGCTTCAGCGCAGTACAGGATAACCCCAGCGGCATCTTTACGTGTTGTTTCGCCTCGGTCACAGGCGTTGGCAACAGCGTATAAATACGCCTTGCAGGCATTCAGTGTGGTATACATATCGGCGACTTTTCCCTGGATCAACTGAAATTCACCAATAGACTGATTAAACTGCTTTCGCTCATGAATGTAGGGTACAACAATATCCATACAGGCCTGCATGATGCCGATTGGGCCGCCTGCCAGTACGACACGCTCGAAATCCAGTCCGCTCATAAGAACTTTTACGCCGTTATTTTCCCCTCCCAAGATGTTTTCTTCTGGCACTTCACAGTCTTGAAAGACCAGTTCACAGGTGTTTGAACCACGCATGCCTAACTTGTCCAGTTTGGGAGACCTTGAAAAGCCGGGAAAGTCACGCTCAACAATAAATGCCGTGATGCCGTGAGGCCCTTTAGCGATGTCTGTTTTTGCATAGATGACGTAGGTGTTAGCATCTGGCCCGTTGGTGATCCACATTTTAGTGCCGTTCAGTATGTATTTATCACCATTCTTTTCGGCTTTAAGCTTCATACTGACAACATCACTTCCCGCATTGGGTTCGCTCATTGCCAGCGCGCCGATATGCTCACCAGATATTAATTTGGGAAGGTATTTCTGTTGTTGCTCCGGGGTGCCATTACGATATATTTGGTTTACACATAAGTTTGAGTGCGCCCCATAACTCAAGCCAATTGATGCAGAGGCCCGGCTGATTTCTTCCATTGCAATCGTATGGGCTAAATACCCCATGCCTGAGCCTCCAAGAGACTCGTCGACGGTAATACCCAGCAAACCCAGCTCGCCGAATTTTTTCCACAGGGCATTCGGGAACTCATTTTCACTATCGGTTTTAGCGGCTATGGGGGCTATTTCGTTGTTGGCAAATTGCTTCACCTGATCTCTTAGCATGTTGACGGTTTCGCCAAGGCCAAAATTTAGTGAACTGTATTGGTTTGCCATGTGTTATTCCCTCAGTTTTTATTATTGAAGATGGGTCAATAGGTTATTTGTCAGTGTTAGAAAATGCTTCTCTACATCTAAGCTCTGCATCGTCCAGTTCAGCTTGCATCAACTTTATGTCTTGGAGTTGCTGGCTGAGTACTGAACGTTGTTGCTCTATCTTTTCAAGCAGTGTATTCAACTGCTTTGTGTTTCCAGACTCCGGGTCATATAGCTGAATTAATTCCTTTGACTCGGAAAGGCTAAACCCCAGCCGTTTACCTCTTAGAATTAGCTTTAAATTAACTCTATCCTGGTCTGAGTAAACTCTTGTTTGGCCGTTGCGGGTAGGCGCTAACAAGCCCTCCGACTCATAAAACCGAATAGTTCGCGTTGTCACATCGAACTCTTTTGATAGCTCACTGATAGAAAATGTCTTAGGCATCGTATTTTAAAATCGCATCCGTAAAGAGTTTTTTGGCTAATTGAAAGCATTGCCTTTAATAAGAGTATAATGAATTACGTTTACGTTAACGTCAACTAATCGATTGGCATATACCTAATCTGGTAATGAAGAAATGTTATTTGGATCTGTGCTACTTCAAGTCATCAAGTAGTCTGGAGTTAAGATCGACCCAGCGAGAGAGTTTTTCAGATTCGCCAATTCTTTTTCCTTGGCCTCTTTGTTTAGACAGCCATAGGCCATCACCATTAAAGCTATAAACGGGGACTAAATCTGTGCGCTTTGAGGCAGGTTTGATGTCTGCTATGAGGTTATCGAGTATGAGTGGTTCAGCACTGGGCGTTTCATAGTAAGCAAGTACCATATGCGCTTGGTTCAGGCGAATGGCTTTGACGTAGGTAATGCGGAGTTTATCTACCGGGATGCCCATTGTCTTCAGTGTAAAGTATTTAGCGATGGAATAGTCTTCGCAGTCGCCTCCATTGGTTGCAAGAAGCTCTACAGGTGTCGCCCAGTAGTCCTCTTGCCCCCAATGTTGCAGGTCAGACTTAAACTTTGCAGTGTTAAAGAAACGGTTAACCTGGTTTAACTTGTCCGCCTCAGAAAGCTGAGAGGGAGTGGTCGCGAGTTTCTGCCATAACTCAAGCCGGCTTCTGGCAGATTGACCATATTTGCTTTCGATAAAGCCTAGTAGTTTATCGCTTAACTCAAACGCATAGAGTGCTGAAATACTGAGAGAAAAAGCCAGTATCAGCGGATTACGAAAATGACTGTTTAGCGTTTGTGATAACAGCATTGGTTTAATCTGGTTTGTGTTATTTTTATTTCAGGCAAGGTTTATTGGTTAGGGTGCCTGCTTCATCTTTTCTCTAAGCTGTTCCAGCCTGTTTTTTATCTCTTGTTTTCGTTGCTCACTAAGGGTGTCCAGGTTGACGGCTGGTCTGGTAAAGTTTTTAGGTACTTCAAGTGGCTGGGTTCTTTTTTGCTGAGCCGCACGCACGTTTGAGTTGTTATTATCATTGCGAACGATCCCGATGCTGACATCATCAGGGAAGTATAGATTTTCCAATCGGCCATTTCTCTCTATTACAATCCGCTTATCGTGAACACTTCGAAGTTTTGCATTACCTGGCAGAACATCATTAATAGAGTACTTTAGGGTTTCTTTATCGGGGCCTTCTATCAATGCACTCACTTTTCCTTGTTCAGAGGATGCTGAAACCCCCCGCAGGAGCAGCCTTAAATTGGTCTTGGGGAGATCTTCTGTTTTTACTTCCGCAGGTTGCTGGCTATCATCCTTTGCGATTCCAAATAGTGCAAACTGATCGATATTCCGTTGCGGACGTGTGTTTTGGACAGGCTGTACCGTTGTTTGACTAACTGTTTCTTGAGACGTGTTTTGGAGAGGGGCAAAAAAGTTATAAGCTTGCAGAGATAATGTGGCGATCATAGCCGCAATCAATAAACATAAAACAATGACTGGTATCTTTTGTTGTATCGCAATTTTGTTCACTGTAGGTGCTAACCTTTGTTCTTATAGAGTGTTTATTATATTAGAGTGCCAATGTGAATAATTATAGTCTTGTTTGTCCTGCCAGGCTTCCTTAATTAACGTATTGTTAATAAAATAAATTTTGCGTTAGCGTCAATTTACAGACAAAATGTGTTTAATACCTTATTAATTCGGTTTATTTTTACGGATATTCCGCTATTACTTTTATTTAGATGACTATAATAAAAATGTCCATGGTTAAATATTTGTTACCCGCAAGGAGCTCGCTTTGACTCTCGAAACAAGCTCAGATCTTGTTCGTTCTGAACCAGAAGTTACCTACCGAAGGCTCCCGTTTGGCTTTGCTAAAAAGCACTCTGTAGTGATTACTCAGGATCACTCTGGTGAACGCTGTGTTCTGCACTTGGAGCCATTAAACAATAGCGTGTTTTGTGAGTTAAACCGCTTTATGCAGGGTGAGTTGCGGTTTGAGCAAGTCTCGAAAGAGGTGTTTGAGGAGTCATTGTCATTCGCTTACCAAAACGATTCTGCCGAAGCGATGCAAATGGTTGAAGGGTTAGGGGACGATATGGATCTCGCAAGTCTCGCAGACTCCGTTCCTGAGACTGAAGATTTGCTGGAACAGGAAGATGACGCCCCGATCATCCGCTTGATCAATGCAATTTTAACTGAAGCTGTAAAAACCAATGCATCGGATATTCACATCGAAACCTTCGAGAAGCAGCTTGTTGTTCGTTTCAGGGTGGATGGTGTGTTGCGGGAGATCGTACAGCCAAAACGTGCTTTGGCACCACTCCTTATCAGCCGTATAAAAGTAATGTCTAAGCTTGATATTGCTGAAAAAAGAATTCCTCAAGATGGCCGGATTTCATTACGTGTCGGAGGGCGTGAAGTTGATATTCGAGTATCGACCATGCCGTCAGCTAACGGCGAAAGAATTGTACTTCGACTACTGGATAAACAAGCCGGACGACTTAAGCTTGACTCGTTAGGCTTGTCGGCAAGGGATCTTAAAATCCTTAAAGGACTTGTCTCCAGACCTCATGGCATTATTCTGGTTACAGGGCCAACGGGCTCCGGTAAAACGACAACGCTGTATGCCGGCCTGTCAGAAATTAATGATAAAAGCCGAAACATACTGACCGTAGAAGACCCGATTGAATATAACTTACCAGGGATAGGTCAGACTCAGGTCAACAATAAAGTGGATATGACCTTCTCCCGAGGGTTAAGGGCAATACTTCGTCAAGACCCTGATGTCGTTATGATTGGCGAAATACGAGACCTTGAAACATCCGAAATTGCTGTCCAGGCTAGTTTGACCGGTCACCTGGTTCTATCAACACTGCACACAAACAGTGCTGTTGGGGCCATTACGCGACTGATCGACATGGGGGTCGAGCCATTCCTTATTTCATCAAGTATGGTGGGTATCATTGCCCAGCGTTTGGTGCGAGTGCTATGTTCCAACTGCCGGGAACCTTATCAGCCAGACAAGGAAGCATGTGAATTCCTGCAGCAGGATCCATCTTCGCCGCCCACTATATATCGGGCTACAGGGTGCACCGAGTGTAACCATTTAGGTTATCGGGGGCGAATGGGCATTTATGAAGTTATCGATATAGACGATCAAATGCGCAACCTTATTCATAGCAAAGCCGGTGAGCTGGAGCTTGAAGAGCATGCTCGTAAAAACGGGCCGAGTATTCATGCTGATGGTGTGGCAAAAATTCTCGCAGGTGTTACGTCTGTTGAGGAAGTTCTACGCGTCACACATAGGGAGTAATGAATGGCTGCGTTTGAATATAAAGCCCTCGATGAAAAAGGACGTCAAAAGAAAGGGGTGATCGAAGCTGATAGCGCGAGGCAGGTTCGTCAACAGTTACGAGAGAAGAGGCTTACCCCGTTATCAGTTGAAACGACGGTAGAAAAAGAGACTCGATCCAAGTCGTTTGCGCCTAAAGGCAAAGGTCTGAGTGTGAAAGACCTTGCACTGATCACTCGACAAATTGCTACGCTAATTCAAGCCGGTATTCCTATAGAAGAGGCGTTGAGTGCGGTTGCTGATCAAAACGATAAACCCCGCATTCGCGGCATTATGTTGGCTATCAGGGCGAAGGTTTTGGAAGGGCATACGCTCGCCGACAGTATGGCAGAATTCCCCAGTGCGTTCCCCAAGCTTTATCGTTCGACGGTTGCTGCAGGAGAGCATGCAGGCCACATGGATTTGGTGCTTAATCGCCTGGCCGACTACACAGAAGCTCGCCAGCAGGCCAGACAAAAAATTCAGCTGGCAGCCATTTACCCGGTCATACTGTCTGTTGTCGCAATCTCTATCGTCGTGTTTCTGCTCACCTATGTCGTCCCCGATATTATTGAAGTCTTTATTAATAACGGGCAAGAACTCCCCGCATTAACTCAGTCGCTTCTGGTGGTGAGTGACTTTCTCAGTAACTGGGGGCTGTACATTTTTATCGTTTTGGTTATCGCTTTTGTCATCTTTCAGTACTTTATGAAGAAAGATACATTTCGGTTTTCTGTGCATAAAAAGATACTCACGACGCCTTTTGTCTCTAAGCTGTCTCGGGGAATGAATACCGCACGTTTTGCCAGTACCCTAAGCATCCTTAATAGTAGTGGGGTTCCGCTGGTTGAAGCGATACGAATCTCTGGTGAAGTGCTATCCAATGATTGCCTCAAGTCTTCCATTATGGATGCCGCAGTCATGGTGAGTGAAGGCTCAAGTCTTACCAAGTCACTTGAGAATACGGGTTACTTTCCTCCAATGATGCTGCATATGGTGGCAAGTGGTGAGTCCAGCGGTGAGTTAGACCAGATGCTGGAAAGAACGGCAAGAAATCAGGAAAACGACCTTGAAGGGCTTATTTCAACCATCGTAGGGTTGTTCGAGCCGCTAATGCTACTCGTAATGGGGGTCGTTGTTCTTATTATCGTGTTAGCGATAATGCTGCCTATATTAAGCATGAGTAATCTGGTCGGATAGTTTTAAAAACAATACTTCGTAATAATATTTTTGAGATTAAATAAAATGAACACTATTAAACAGCAACAAGGTTTTACCTTAATCGAAATTATGGTGGTAATGGTTATTCTAGGGTTATTGGTCGCGGTAGTAGCACCCAATATTCTTGGTCGAGGTGAGCAGGCACGAGTGACGGTGGCGGAGACCCAAATTCGCGAAATATCGAATGCGCTTGATCTGTATAAACTCGATAACTTTAGCTATCCGAGTACTGAACAAGGTTTGGAAGCGTTGGTTTCTAAACCCAGTGGTTTCCCAGAACCCAAAAACTGGAACAAAGATGGTTATATGAAGAACGTCCCTGTAGATCCATGGGGTAATCCGTACCAATATATTAGCCCAGGCGTGAACGGCGCTTTTGATCTTTACTCTTTAGGCTCAGACGGTAAAGAAGGGGGCGAAGAAGAAGGCGCAGATATTGGTAATTGGGATGTAAAAGAGTAGCGAATTATAAGGCTATTTTTGTACATCATGATCACTTCAATAACTCAAACCAAAGCGGGCTGCTCATCAGGGTTAAATGTGAGGGGCTTTACCCTGATAGAGATACTTGTTGTCATGGTTCTGTTAGGGCTCCTCACCGGCGTGGCTGTTTTCACGCTTGGAAGCGGTAAATTGCAGCGCGAGCTTGAAAATGAAGCGGAACGGTTACACGCACTATTGAGGATGGCCTCTGACGAGGCGGTTTTGTCCAATACTGAAATCGGTTTTAGTATTGATGAAGAGGGCTATCAGTTTCTTGAGTATGATGAAGAGAAACTAACATGGTCTGACTCTGGTGTTGATGTCTTGAAACCCAGAGAGTTCCCTGAGTGGCTTGCGATTGAGTTTCGTCGAGATGGTGAAGAGAATAAGATTTTAGGTAAAGAGGGTGAAAACCTGAAAAAACCAGACATGATGTTGTTGTCTAGTGGCGAAGTAACCCCGTTTACTATAAGCCTGCAGGTAGAAAAGAACTCAGATGGCCAATATCTTATTTCATCGGACGGGCTGGAAGATATAAAGTTGATCGAGCCCGGCAGGGAAGATGAGTGACGATGGCTAAGTATAAGAAGGGATGTGTTGCTGGCTATGGCAGTAAAAAGACTTTCAGCAAAACAAAAGGGTTTACACTGCTAGAGGTGATGGTAGCAGTAACAATATTTGTCTTTGTGGCTGCAGTGATCTTAAAAGCTACTTCGCAAAATATTGCACAGTATGAACGAATAAGGCTTAAAATGATGGCTAACTGGATCGCCGAAAATAAAATGGCAGAAGTTCGTTTAAGTGAAGGGTTACCTCAGGCAAGAGAGTCTAAACAAGATATAGAATTTGCAAATGAGCATTGGAAATTAGTTTCAAAAGTTACTAAGACCGAAAACCCTTTTGTGAATCGAGTTGATTTAGTGATCTTTCATAAACTAAGCGATGATCAGTTTGAAGAAGGAAATCAAGTGCTGACGTTTTCTGGGTACGCTGGTCTCCATTAATGACTAATTTCAACAGGTCACACAAACAGAGCGGATTTACGTTACTTGAGGTGCTGATTGCAATCGGCATTACAGCCCTGATAGGGTTGGGCACGTGGCAGCTAATGAGTGGCACAATTAGAGCCCAGAACATTACTCAAAATAACAGTGAGCGATTCGAGAAGCTCCATAAGCTGATGCTGATTTTGTCTAGAGATATTCAGCAACTAACGACGAGAGCCATTAGAGACGAGTACGGCGATGTTCAGCCTGCATTGACCAACAGAAATCAGCTCTACCTGGTTGAATTTACTCGGGCGGGATGGCGCAACCCCATGGGTGATGCTAGAAGCGACCTTCAACGCGTTGCATACGAGCTGGTAGATGGGGAGTTGCTGCGCCATTACTGGACGGTATTGGATCGCGCGCAGGATAGCGAAAGTGTGTTTCAGGTTTTGATGGACGATATAGACACTATCTCCCTGCGATTTATGAAGAGCGACAACCAGTGGATTGATAGCTGGCCCGAACAGCAAGCGGCAGGCACTGGGCAAAATATTGAGAATAACCTATTACCTAAAGCCGTAGAAATTACCATTGAGCATCGCTACTTTGGCTCTTTAGTCAGGCTGTATGATATGCCACAGTATATCGACTTATCAGCTAGTGGCTCTGGCAGTGGCTCTGGCAATGGCTCTGGCTCTGGCAATGGCAGTGACGGAAATGAAGGAACGGGTGGAAACGGTTCTGAGAATGGAAACAACAGCAACCAGACTGACAATAATCAATAAAACAGTAACCAAGAAGAGGCAATTTGATCTAATGTCAATGAGTAGTTACTTAAGCCATCTCTCCCAATGGGTTAAACGCATTGCAAGCTAAGAGCAAAATCATCACCCGTGCGCTACCTCTACGCCAAAAAGGCGTTGCCCTTATGATGGTGCTGTTTGTAGCCACGTTGGTAACGATTTTAGCCAGTGGCATGATATCCAGGCAAAGTCTATTTATTAAAAAAGCGGCAAATACCCTAATGCAGAGTCAGGGTTATGAATACGCATTAAGTGCTGAACAGTATGCCCGCGAGATTTTGTTTGCGGACTGGGAAGAAGATAAAAAAGAAGGCGTGTATGCAGATGACCTGAAAGAAAATTGGACTTACGCCGTTAGCTTACCTGTCGATTCTGCTGTTATTGAGGCACAACTTGATGACCTGCAAAGCAAGTTAAATATCAATAGCCTGGTGAATTCAAATGGCTCTAAAAACCAAGTCGCAATAGACCGGTTTAATAACCTGTTTATCGTTCTGGGATATCCCGAACTAAAGGTTGAGAAATTGATCGACTGGATAGATGCCAATAACGAAATTGATGGTGCCGATGGGGCAGAAGAAGGCGAGTACCTGATTAAAGAAAAACCCTATAGAACAAGTAACCAACCGTTTCATTCGGTGTCTGAGTTGATGTTGGTAGATGGAGTTACTGAAGAGATATACCAAAAGCTCCTACCTCATGTTACCGCGTTGCCGGTAGGCGTGAACGGAATCAATGTTAATACCTGTACACCGGAAATAATACGGTCACTACCAAAAGAAAAAACGTTATCCGAAGCAGAAGGTGCATCTATAATTAGTCATAGAGATAACGAACCATTTAAAGACATTAACGAATTTAAAGCGCTGCCCGAGTACGCGGGTTTAAACCTCGAAGGCCCTTTGTCAATTAATACTGAATTTTTTCAGGTATCATCAAAAATAACCTTGGGTGATCGAGTAAGCCGGTTGGTTTCGGTACTTTACCGTGAGAATAGTAAAGGGGAAATGACGCTAATGTCGCGTGATCAAGGCCGAAAGTATATTATTACTAAGCCGATAGAGGTGCTAACTCAGTAACTCGTCACACGGTTATTAGCGGCAACTGACCTAAATGTAATAAACCCGAAAAGATTTCAGGGATATAAAGAGAGCAATAATGCCAAACAAGTTGTTTATTCGAGCACTGTCGTTGCCCGAAACTGAAGAACAAACGCTGTCGGACTTTCAATGGGCGCTCTATGCGCTTGGCGGGCAAAAGTTAGCGGGTGGTGTAGCGGCGCAGTTCGATGACGTTCAGCAACTGCTTGATCAAAACTCGATTGATGAAATCCAGATAATCGGGCTGATCCCCGCCAATATGATCAACTCGACTCAGGTCTCAATACCGGGTAAACAATCTCGGTTCGTTCAGCAGGCGTTACCGTTTGCCGTTGAAGAGCAGCTGGCAGAAGATATTGATAGTGTTCATATCGCATTGGGTGAAAAGTTAAGTAACGGCAGCTATGCGGTCGAAGTAATCAACTATAAACGGTTTGAATCCTACTTCGAGGCGTTAACCAATACGGGTTACCCTGTTAGCGCGATCTATAGCGATGCTTCACTGCTGCCGTTACAGGGAGTAGATGCGGTCATCGGCTTCGAAGATGATTGGGCGTTGGTCGATATAAAACCAGGCACCGTAAGCCGCGTTAAGTTATTTAACTTGGTCAGCTATTTTGAGTCTGTATTATTGGATGATGAACCTGCTGACGAACATAAGAAGCAAGTTAGTTGTTATATACCACCGAGCCAGCTCGACTCACTTAAATTGGTCATGGCAGAACTCCAGCAGACAGAAGGCTTTGAGTGGGTTAGCCATGACTTGAATGTCCCCATGATCGACCTCTTATGCGAATCCTGGTTTCAACAAGGTACTAAAGGCATAAACCTCTGCCAAGGCGACTTTAAAATAGCTAGCGCAGCAGCGCCTTCATTAAAGAAATGGAAAGCTGTAGCCGCCGTAGCCGCCATCTGGTTCGTTTTACAGGTTGGCGTTGATATTGGTAAAGGTTATTACTACCAGCAGGAAGCTGAAAAATATCAGCAACAGGCATTGCAGGAGTATAAAAAGTTATTCCCAGGTGAACGAAGAGTTTCGGTTAACAATCTTAGACGAACGCTTCAAGGTAAGCTTAATTCAGCGAGTAGCGCTCAAGGGAGTGTGGATTTTCTGGCATTATTGAGTGAAACCGGATACCAATACTCAAAGTTGCCCAATAACCAGGCTGTCGAATTTAAGAGCGTGAACTACAGCGACCAGCGTCAGGAGCTTACCATTGAACTAAGAGCCAGCTCCTTTCAACAACTTGACCAGCTAAAAAATAGCCTGACTGATGCAGGGCTAGGTGCAAAAATCAGTTCTGCAATTAATGAGCAAAATAGTGTAAGAGGGCGCTTAAGCGTCACGGGCAGTTAACGATGTCAATTATAAACAAAATTAAAAATACGCCAGCAGTTGTTTCAGCGACACGACAATTGGGCTCGCTGCCCAAAGGGGATCAGCAGGCATTATTAGTGCTGTCTATTGCGCTTGCACTGGCTGTGCTCTATTTCCTTGTCTGGTCTCCTGCTCATAATTATGCTAAAGACCAAGCCGCCAACCTGACAAGTAGCAAAGAGCTTTTAAGCTGGGTTAATGCGAATAAGGGCATTGCCAAGTCACTCGCATCGAGCTCAGGAAGCAATTCATCGCAAATTATGGATAGCCAGACATTAGTCTCAACGGTGAGTGCTAACGCGCAAAAACATAAAATAAAGTTAAAGAGATTCGAACCATCAGGTGACCGAAAGGTCAGAGTCTGGTTAGAAAAAGTACCATTTAACACGATCATAGTTTGGCTAAGGGATCTGGATACAGCTTATAACATTAAGGTATCACAGGTTTCTTTAGACAAGGACGAGAAAGGTGGACTGGTTAACGTTCGGTTAACGCTGAAAGGTTAGCAGATTCGCTATAAGCCAATGCCGGAGGAACAATAATGACAGACACTGCGGAATGTGAACAGGTAGAAGTTGTAAGACTTGACCCTGCTGCAACGACAGAAGCAAAGGTAATTCTTTATCACGCATACCGTGATGAGCCAACATTTAAATATTTATTCGACTCGTCTCGTGCCGGATATGATCAGAGAGTGCGTGCCACGATCAGGGAATTGATCGATCTCCATTTTGCTAATGGACAGGATGTAATAGGGCTCAGTGTGGATAATAAGCTAGTGGGTATAGCGCTAGTGGGTAGCCCCACGGTAAGACTTAATCTGGCAGAGCAGTTTAACTGGCGTATCAGAATGATGTTGACTGCGGGTCTAAGCTCCACACGTCGTTATATTGAATACCATACGCAAGTAAAAGATGCCCTCCCAGGGACTGAGCATCATGAACTGCCATTAATGGGCGTAGACGCTTCTCACCAAAGAAAGGGGTATGGGCGGATGTTGCTTAGCGCGGTAGAAAAACTCTGTAGCGAAAATCCTCGTTCATGTGGTATTGGTCTCGATACAGGCAATACCCGCTACCTCAAATTTTATGAGTCTATGGGCTACAACAAAGTGGGTGAAATTCAACTGGGTGAATTTACCGAGACTGTTTTATTTAAACCCCGTAGCTGCCCGGTTTAATACTTATCTCGTAGCAAACTGAAACTTAGGAAGTTCCTCAATATGTCTGAATACGATTATGACCTGTTTGTCATTGGTGCAGGTTCAGGAGGTGTTCGCCTCTCACGCATTGCCTCTGGCCTGGGTGCTAAAGTCGCGGTTGCAGAAGACCGTTATATGGGTGGTACGTGTGTTAATGTGGGTTGTGTGCCTAAGAAACTGTTTGTGTACTCATCACACGTTGCCGAAGACCTGGAGGATGGTGCAGGTTTTGGCTGGACGAATAGCGGCAATCTTAATTTCGATTGGAATACCCTTAGAGATAATAAAACAAATGAAATCAATCGGTTAAATGGAATTTATAATAATTTACTTGAAGGTGCAGGCGTTACCGTTCATAACGGACGCGCACGCTTTGTTGACAACCATACCGTTGCGATTGGAGAGGTGACTTATACCGCAAAATATATTGCTATCGCGACAGGGAGTTGGCCGTATGTACCAGAGTTTGAAGGCTCAGAGCATGCGATTACGTCGAATGAATTTTTCTTCTTACCCGAATTACCAAAATCTGCCATCGTACTGGGCGGCGGTTATATTGCTGTAGAGCTGGCGGGGATTCTAAATGGCTTAGGAGTCGATACAACACTGGTATATCGAGGAGAGCTGTTTCTGCGCGGGTTTGATGAAGACATACGCTTATTTGCCAAAGATGAGATTGAGAAAAAAGGCGTTAAGCTTGTTTTCAACAATAACATCCGCTCAATTACGAAAGCTGGAGAGGCGTATAGTGTCGCTCTTGAAGATGGCTGCACTATCAATACTGGTTTAGTGCTCGCAGCAACCGGGCGAAAAGCGCATACGCAAGATATTGGCATTGAAAATACCGAAGTCGAAGTCAATGAAGCGGGCAATATTAAGGTCGACAGTAATTTTGCTACAACGGTCAAAAATATTTTCGCAGTGGGTGATGTAAAAGGTGGGTATCAGCTTACGCCCGTTGCCCTTGCAGAAGGAATGGCGCTCGCACGAAACCTATTTGCTGGCAAGCCCATTGATATGGATTACGAAAACATACCGACAGCGGTGTTTTGCCAGCCAACGATAGGGACGGTCGGGTTAACTGAAACTCAGGCGCGTGAACGGTTTGGAGAGGTGGATATTTACAAGTCAGAGTTCCGCCCAATGAAACATACACTTTCTGGCCGAAACGAACGAACCTTTATGAAAATGATTGTTGACGTAAAGAGTGATCGAGTTGTCGGTGCCCATATGGTAGGGCCTGAAGCGGGCGAAATCATGCAAGGTATAGCCATTGCTATCAAAGCGGGTGCCACCAAGGCTCATTTTGATGAGACCATCGGTATACATCCAACGGCCGCTGAAGAGTTCGTTACGATGAGAGAACCCGCATAGAACGTGGATGAAATCTCCCTGGATGGAAGGCTCGTTACATGGAGCCTTCTTTCTGCACCTGTTTCAGGGTTGGAATTTCCATACCTTTATCATGAAGTACTTCTTTAATAATGCACGGATAAATTTTATCTTTCAGCTGCGCCGAATATCCGTATACCAGCGATAGATCACAAAGCACATTAATGATCCTGGGCACACCGCCGCTGTGTTCCCATATCAGGTGCATCCCTTCTTCACAAAACAAAGAGGGGCTACCGCCTACTGTTAACAGCCGATGGCGTATGTACCCTGTTGTTTCCATAAAGTTTAAAGCGCCGAGGTGGTAGTCGACAATAACCCGTTGCGTAAACTGTTGAAACTCAGGTTTCGCCAACTGATCTCTAAGTTCTGGCTGTCCCACAATCAAAAACTGTAATGCGGTATGTTTGCCTGAGTTGAGGTTCGACAACAGCCTGACTTGCTCTAGCAGTTTCATTCCAAGGTGTTGTGCCTCATCGATAATAATCGCAACATTACGCCCTTCAGAGTACTCTTTGATTAAAAACTTTGTGAACGTATCGTAGAGTTCAACATGACTTTTACCGGAGTAGTCGAGGTTAAAGGCAAATAAAATCCACTGAAGTAACTCGAGCGCGTCAGTACATTGCGTATTGTTGACAACACCAATGGTCAGGTTCGGCGAGTCCTGGGAGATCACTTTTGAAATCAATGTCGTTTTCCCTGAACCTACTTCCCCCGTTATAACCGCAAACCCGGCTTGAGTTGCCAAGGCGTAGCGCATCAGCATTAATGCCTTTTTATGTTTTTGAGTTAGAAAAAGAAAATCGGGATCGGGCGAAATGCAGAAGGGCTTATCTCTAAAATGGTAATATTGATTGTACATTTCCCAAACTCCTGGTCTGCATTATGACAGGCCAAATTAGTTCAGAGGCTTTAGAGAGTAGTAGTGGTTCATTCTATAACTCTGTTTTGCCTCAATAATAGTCTTTATAATTGGAGCCGTTCCCTGGCGCTTTATTCAAAACGGTCCCTATTAAGTTAACACCCGAAAGCAACTCTTTTGCCTGTTTTAGTGATTTATCCTGAGTAACGCCATCTTCGACCACTAATAACATTGCATCAACAAATGTAGAGAATGCGATTGCATCGTCACCTATGAGAATAGGGGGCAAATCATAAATAATAATATGGTTTGGGTGCAGCCTTCTCAACGTTGTTACAAGTTCGAGCATTTTAGGTGACTTAAGTAATTCCGGGCCTCCCCGAATTTTTTCGGAGCAGGGGAGTACCGCAAAGTCTTCAATGCCCGGGCTAAATAGCAAGGACTCAACGGCTGCACCATTAAGCAAAAAGTCCTCTATGCCTTTTTCAGGCTCTATGCCAAAGTACTGGTGAGTGCTGGGCCGTCTGAAATCAGTATCCACAACAATAACCGATTGGCCGGGTTCTTTGGCAATCGCAATACCCAGGTTAATGGTCGTCAGTGACTTGCCGTTCTTGGGTTCAACGCTGGTGATCCCTAAACTTTTCCAGCCATTCTGACTCATTCGCTGAAGTATTCTTGTCCTTAACAGCCTGAATGCATCGGCAATCGGTTCTTCCCAGTAGCTGCTGATAACTTTCTGTTTACGCAAAAAGTCTTCTGGGATTTCAATGGTTTTTACTGGTGCAGACTCTGGAGAAAGCGGGTCTCCTTCTGCGCCACTATAGCCGGTAGCTGGTGAGACGTTAGCACGACTTTTTGGCATGTCTAACGTATGTTCTTCTTTAGCAAGTTTAAGTGCTTGAGCAATGCGATCCATAACTCATTCCTTCTATTCGCTTTGACTATTTATGACAGCGCTTTCTTTTTGAACCTCTGGCTCTTCTACGCTGGATGTTGCCTGAACATAGATATACCCAGCGACCAGTAAAACAAAGAGCACTATAAAGTAGGGGGCGCGAGAACTTTTTTGTTCAGTAGAGAACTTGTCTTCGTTGATCACCGGAATGCTAACCAGAGGTGGTGCTTCCATGATAGCGATAACATCGTGCGCACCATGAATCGAATGATCGGTTAGCTCTGCACCAGAAGCGGCTCCAATACCGCCAACAAACGCGAGGAAACCACCAAGAAGGACGATCCCCAGTTTGTTCGACTTATCAGGGCTTTGGGGTAACTGTGCGTACTCTAAAAGGGTCAGGCGTTCTCCTTTTTGATCCTTTTCAACCGACTCGGCAATTTCAGCTTTTACGAGTTTTGCTTTAACTTCTTCGTATGTTTTTAATTTCTCTCTATATGCTCGTTCGAGTGACAGGTACTCTTTCTCGACGACAGGTGAGTTAAAAATTCGTTTTTGGTATTCAGCCAAATCGTTTTGTAGCTCAGCCATACGCGCTTTTGAGGCTCTCAAGTTTGTAATCGCGGCCTTTAATTCACTCTTTATTCTGGCCACGTCAGGCGAGTCCATAATATTGGATGCCGATAACGCTTCATCGTAGTTCCCTTCGCTTCTGACTAACTTAAAGTCGGATATTTTTTCTTTAAGCCTTATTATGTCCGGGTGTTGAGGGGAGTAACGAGCACTCAACTCAGCCAGTTCTCGCTTCATTTGTGCCAGCTGCTCAGCCTGTTTGTCGATTTGAGTCAGGTTCCCTACCTGGCTTTCAAGCGCTGCGATCTCGTTACCCAGCTTGACGATATCTGGGTGGTCAGGCCCATACACGGACTCTGCCTGCCTTTTTTCCGCCTTTAAGGTGTTAAGTTGTTGCAGAAGTGGAACGGTTTTTCCGTCTGATGTAACAGAAGGAAGTGCGGTTTGCATGGAGGCGAGCTGATCGACTAACGCTGACCTTCTTAATTCAAGATCCCTCATAATTGCACTTTCACTATCAATTTGTGCGTCTGTTTTTTGAAACAGTGCGAGATTGATGCTTACTCGGTCGGGCAGCTCTGTAATATTTTGCTGTTTGAACTCAGCTAGCTTATTTTCAAACTCGGTAACCTGCGCGGCATGTTTTTCAAGTTGATCCTGAAGAAAGCGTGTGACCTTTTCCGCTTCGACTCGTCGCTCTTTACTATGGGTTTCTAAAATAAGCTCCGTAACTTTGTTTGCCCCAAGCTGGGATAATTCTGGTGTTTCTGCGGCAAATCCGACCGTAATTGCGATGGTGGTGACGCGTGGACGGTTTGTTTTTGATGTGGTCGACTGTATATCAACCACATCGATGGATATCGACTCTTTAATGTTAAAGGTGACCGCCCGATCAATTGTGCTGGCGTCGTCTTCTACAATGGAGAGCTTCTTAGCCAGTTCCCATAGGTTTTCTTGGGTTAACAAACGTTTTTTAAACACTTCAATCCGGTCAATAACATATCCTGTAACCGTGCTTTCAAGTAGATCTGCTGGCACATCAGGCTGTTCTACCAATATTGAAGCTTCAGACCGGTAAACAGGAGGGATAAAACTGCTTACGATGAGCGCAAGTGCAAATATAACAGCGCTTGTGTTGATTAAAATCCACTTTCTTCGTTTAAACGCATTAAGGTATTCTTCCAGGTTGAACGAACCTTGTATTCCATTGGATTCCACAATGACACCTCAATTAGCAAATTACATTCTAAAATCACTCATATAGCGCACGGAAATAAAGAGTGCATTACTGTCCGCTTCAGTGAGTTCTTTTTCTTTTCGAAATCGGTAACCGAAATCGAGATCGATTGATTCTGTTATATGCCAATAAAGCGAGGTTCTTATAGTTGTATAGCGACGATTGCTGTTCGCAATTTCTTTTACTATGGATCTGTTTCTGTAATACAGCGCGCTTAATTCGTAACCCCACTTGGGGTCGATTTCGCCCGTTAAGCCAATGATATATCGATCTTTCGCAACGATATTGCCAAAATCTCCGGGGGCAAGGACTCTTTCAGCGGATGCATTTACCGCTAATGAATCCAGTGAATACACGCCGGATACTTCGTATAGCAGGCCGGTATCTGTTTCTGAAATATCACGTTTCTCGCCATCAACATAATATACACCGACCGAAGCGTAGGAGGTGAAACGCTCTCCATATAGCCTTTCATTTGCCACTGAACCGATTAAAAAGTCATAATTCTCGTCATCTTCCGATTCGTAATGATTGACCCCAATACTTGGTGTAACTTCATTTACCTCGCTGGTTTTGAATGAGTAGTAACCTGTTAAATTATGGCTAAACGCATCGACCAAATTGGTGTTGCTGTTATTCTCATACTGGAGGTCAGAGTATTTATATCTCATCCCAACGTCACTTGTTTCTGTTAAATCATATGACCAGGAAGGGATTAGGTAGTAACGGTTACGGGTAACATCATCGCGTATAAACCCCACATCACTGCCAATATCTTCATCATCGCTGGGAATATCCGCCTCATCATCTATAGTTATGTCTTTCGCCGTTGAGTCCTGAATGCCAATTGCATCTAACTGCCAGAGATGCCGTTCGTAATCGCGTCGTCCTCTTAATTTAACTTTATAGTCATTACGGCTATCGAGGCCTTCGCCCTTCTGGTAGCTCACGTTATCCCACCTGATATCTCCACTTAACAGAGAAATGTCATCTTTGTAGACACCTTTTCCACCTAATGATGTGGTCGTCTCGACCGCCTCTACCGGGTCATCATCTAATCTGATGTTATCGTCGTATATTGTTTCAACCTGAGCGAGTGGGGTGAGTTCTTTAAGGCCTGCATTCGCCCTTAAGGAGACGGATAGCGCTAACAACGCCCACAACGCAACTTTGGTAACTCGTCGCATGCTACTCGGGAACTCCATATTCCACCTCATTTTTACCACTCACGTTAGCAACTTATCGCTTCGACAAATTATTGTTATGGAAACCCTATGGCACTAAAACGACATCTCCACTTTTTAAAATGATATTTTGGCCCAGTTTGGTGCCCGCACTGGCAGACGAATACTCAAATGGAAAAGCCCTCTCAACCCCTTCTATTCGTCTCAGTATCTTAATATTGTCAGATGCTGCGTACGGTGTTAGGCCATTAGCGATCGAAAGTGCTTGAAGTACATCGACGTAGCTACCCAACACATATTGGCCAGGTTTGTTGACTTTACCCAGCACGTAAATTTTGTAGCTTGAGGCCCTGACTAATGAGACAGACACTTCAGCCTTAGGTATGTATTTGCTAATTTTCTTACTGACCATTTTTTTAACTTCATTGATGGTTTTGTCTCTAACCTGTACATCCCCAACCAACGGAAATGAGATGCCTCCATCGGGTCTGACAACAACTTCGCGGTCTAGCTCAGGCTCCTTCCATACCGATATTTTCAAGACATCTTCCGGGCCGATCAGGTAGGTTGAGCTGTGTGTAGGCATTGCTCCATTGGCGGCAGGTGCAGACGCTTGCTTATTAGCCTTGTTCATTGATTTATTTGATGCGCAGGCTGAAATCGCTATCGTCATGAATGAGACTAAGATGATTTTAAAACACAAGGAAAGCCTGTTAACTACATGGCTGCGCGAAGGCGTACGATTTGGTTTGGCGGTTAGAGAGTTCATTTTCCGTACCTGTCTTATTCATGGATGTTGTTATTAAGAGCGTTACAAAAAATTACTTTATGTAACTCAGGGTAGGACTAATCATAACGTTGCGCAAATATTGACCAGCATTTGGAACGACTCATCTCAATAGCGCTAATTTGCTGATTTAAATAACTAAACTTAAGCTCGCTATTAACAGCATTTTTTATAGAAAATAAAATTATAAAATCATCAACTCCAATCACTGGCGGTATATCCGTTTAAACTCTACTTTTTAGCTTAAGGAAACTAAAAACTGAACGCGTTATTTTTCAGATATAAAATAATTGATTGAGTTAATGGAATAACCGCTACAAATTGGTCGCCTTGTAAACTCCTTGTTTTTGAATCGCAGTATTACGCCTAGCCATAGCACAACATACGGTAGGCATGGTCGCGCTCAAACGGTTACGTCATTTGTCGTTGTTTGAGAATCAGCTGGAGATAACAAGATGAAAGTTGCGATACTTGCAGGTGGTTTGGGGACTCGCTTAGGCGAAGAAACCGAACTCAAACCAAAGCCAATGGTTACCATTGGTTCCCAGCCAATCCTTTGGCACATCATGAAGCATTACTACCAGTACAACTTTAAAGAGTTTGTTATAGCGCTGGGTTATCGCGGTGAATATATCAAGCGCTGGATGACAGACTATTGTCCTTTGAACTCAAACATGACTGTCAGAATGGCAACAGGAGATGTCGAACTCCACTCGCCTGATACACCTGACTGGATTGTAGATCTTGTTGATACCGGGCAAGGGACGGCAACCGGTGGCAGAATCAAGCGCCTGAAAGAGTGGGTGGGTAACGAAACGTTTATGCTCACATGGGGTGATGGCGTTTCAGATATCGACCTTGACGAATTGCTGAAGTTTCATAAATCGCACGGTAAGTTCGCAACATTAACGGCGGTGCGCCCACCCGCAAGATTCGGCCACCTAAGCTTTAAAGGCGACCAAGTTTGTCAGTTTCAGGAGAAACCCCAAACGGCAGAAGGGTGGATTAATGGCGCCTTCTTTGTACTGGAGCCCGAAGTATTTGACTATGTTGAAGGCGATGCAACTCAATGGGAGCTAGAACCTTTAGAGGGGCTGGCCAGTGATGGACAGCTTATGGCCTATAAACATCATGGTTTCTGGCAGTGCATGGATACCGTAAGAGACAAAAAGTCGCTCGAAAGCCTCTGGTCTCAACCTAACCCACCTTGGAAATCCTGGAGCTAAATGATGAGAGTCTTAGTCACCGGAAATAATGGATATATTGGTTCGGTACTCGTCCCCATGCTTATAAACCACGGTTTTGACGTGGTCGGTTTGGACTCTGACCTATACCGGCGTTGTACATTTATAGGCGACCTGACGCCTGTTGATCAAATTGAAAAAGACATACGAGATGTTGAGTTATCTGACCTTGATGGAATCGACTCAATTGTTCACTTGGCCGGGTTATCAAATGATCCATTAGGGGATTACCAACCATCACTCACGCAAGATATCAATGAAAAAGCATCAATTAACCTGGCGGCGCTTGCAAAACAAGCGGGTGTACAGCGATTCATTTTCGCTTCTTCATGTAGTAACTATGGCGCATCAGGTGACAACTTTCTTAATGAGGCTGCGGCATTTAACCCTGTTACACCTTATGGTGAATCAAAAGTTGCAGTAGAGCTAGCGCTTGCACCGATGGCAAGTGACAAATTTTCACCCACCTTTCTCAGAGCCTCAACGGCTTATGGGGTATCGCCCCGGCTCAGGTTTGACCTGGTATTAAATAACTTGACGGCATGGGCGTTTACTACCGGTCGAGTACATCTTAAAAGTGATGGTACGCCATGGCGACCACTGGTTCATGTTGAAGATATTGCTAGAGCCTATATTGCTGCGTTAACCGCGCCCATTGAATCCGTCCACAATAGAGCGTTTAACGTCGGGTTAACCACCGAGAATTACAGAATGAGAGAGCTGGCTGAGTTGGTTAAATCAGTTGTTCCTGATTGTGAAATTGACTTTGCGGATGATGCAGGCCCAGACAAACGCTGCTACCGAGTTGATTGTGACTCAATTGCTACCACGCTCCATGGTTTTAAACCTCAATGGACAGCACTGCGCGGTGTGGTTCAACTCTATGAGGCTTATCGAGAAGTAGGGTTAACGCTAGACGAATTCGAAGGATTTAAGTTTAAGCGAATTGCGCATGTAAAACAGCTAATTGAAGAAGGCCTGCTTGATAATAACTTGCGTTGGGTGTTGCCTGAACATAGCAGGTTAGTAGCAAATTAAAACTCAAAATGGGCTTGTTACGATTGAGAGACTAAAAAAAGAGGAAATAGAAAATGAGCAGAATCACCGAATGCAGAATATGCGGGGGTTCCGACATAAAGCCGGTACTTGACCTTGGCCACACGCCTCTTGCTGACAGGCTGGTTAAACCAAGCCAATTGTCAGAGAAAGATCCGGTTTTTCCTCTTGAAGTGGGCTTCTGTCCAAACTGTAGCTTGCTACAGATAATGGAAACGGTTCCACCATCGGTTCTTTTCTGTGAAGACTATCCATACTATTCGTCTTTCTCAGAGCACCTCCTCAAACACTCCAAAGAAAATGTTGAAGCGATTATTGCGGAAAGGGGGTTGGGCTCGGAGAGCCTGGCAGTAGAACTTGCCAGCAATGATGGTTATCTACTTAAGAACTATGTAAACCATGGTATTCAGGTGCTGGGAATCGACCCAGCAGAAGGTCCGGCTAGAGAAGCTGAAAAAATAGGTGTTGAAACCCTGAATGATTTCTTTTCTAAGGCACTGTCTACGAGGTTGGTCGCAGAAGGGAAAAAGGCCGATGTGATCCACGCTAATAATGTGCTGGCGCATGTCGCTGATCTAAACAACTTTGTCGCCGGTATTGCGCAGTTATTAAAAGACAATGGTGTGGCTGTTATAGAAGCGCCTTATGTAAAAGATCTTGTTGACCACTGCGAGTTCGACACAATGTATCACGAACACCTCTGCTACTTTTCGGTGACGGCATTAAACCACCTTTTCTCACAACATCACTTATCCTTGAACAGAGTGGTTCGCTTATCTATTCATGGCGGTTCGTTGAGGCTGTTTGTAGGCAAGCAAAAAGAGGTTGAGTCTTCGGTGACTGAACTGCTGGAGCTAGAGCATCGTTCAGGAGTTGACCAAATAGGGTATTACCAGGATTTTTCCAAAAGGGTTAACCATGTCGTTGAGTCTCTCAATGCATTACTGCATAAACTTAAGTCCGGGGGAAGCAGTATCGCCGCATACGGAGCAGCAGCAAAGGGGAGCACGTTGATCAATACAGCCAAGATCGGCACAGATTTGATCGACTTCGTGGTTGACAAAAATACCCATAAGCAAGGCTTATATATGCCAGGACAGCACATTCCTATTTATGCGCCAGAGGCCTTGCTGGAAAAAATGCCTGACTACACGCTTATTTTACCTTGGAACTTTACAGACGAAATACTGAGTCAACAGAGAGAGTACACAGAGAAGGGGGGCAAGTTTATCGTGCCAATCCCCGAACCAAAAATCATTTAGTCACTCAGTTGTAAATTAACCGAACGAGCAGGTTCATTATGAATACTTATCATTCATGCCCTAACTGCGAAACAGGCACCATGAACGTATTTCATGAAGCATACGAAGTACCCACAAATAGCTGCATACTACTAAAATCAAAGGAAGAAGCGGTATCGTATCCCAAAGGGCATATTACCTTGGGCCATTGCAATCAGTGTGGTTTTATTTCCAATACATCATTTGATCCAAAGCTAACAGAATACTCCGGGCGTTATGAAGAGACGCAGGGTTTTTCTGAGACGTTCAACCAGTTTCATAAGATGTTGGCTGAACGATTAATAGAAAAGCACCAGTTGAAAAATAAGCGAGTCATTGAAATCGGTTGCGGTAAAGGGGAGTTTCTAATCCTGTTATGTGAGTTGGGAAACAATACCGGGGTTGGCTTTGACCCTGGCTTTTCTGAAGAGCGGATAGACCCTGCCAGCAAAAATCAGATTACATTTATAAAAGACTTCTACTCCGAGAAATACACCAATTATCACGGTGACTTTCTCTGCTGCAAAATGACCCTCGAACATATATCTGAGACAGCCAAATTTGTTAAAACCGTAAGGCGGTCTATTGCTGATCGCGTTGATACGACCGTGTTTTTTCAAATCCCTAATGCAGAGCGGATTATAGAAAGTTGCGCCTTTGAGGACATCTACTATGAGCACTGCTCATACTTTACCAAGGCATCACTGGCAACGTTATTTACGTTGTGCGGGTTCGATGTGCTCGATGTCACCACCGAATATGATGATCAGTACCTGGCCATTGAAGCAAAGCCCACGCTGAATGACATTGGAGAAAACTGTTGTGCAGGTTTCCAGACGGAAGATGAAATCGCCTCGCTTAAGCAGATGATTACTCAATTTCCTGCTTTATTGGAAGAGAAACTCGACTACTGGAAATCGGTGTTGGCTTCGCACCATAAGCAAAACAAAAAATTGGTATTGTGGGGTTCAGGTTCAAAGGCCGTGTCGTTCTTAACGACGTTGGGTGTTACCGATGAAATTGAATTGGTGGTAGATATTAATCCATATAAAGACGGTTACTTTATGGCTGGAACCGGCCATAAAATTGTCATGCCCAACGCACTTACAGAGTATCAACCAGATACAGTGATTGTTATGAACGCGATTTATAAACAAGAAATAGAAAAAGAACTCAAAACTCTAGCCGTTTCGGCTGAAGTTTTGACCTTATAAACGGGCCGTATTAATGATAAGCCAAGCAACAACAGAAAAATGCCCCGTTTGCGACTCTTCCGACCTGAGTCGCTGTGCAGAAATAAAGGGGATTCCAGTGTTTTGCAACGTTCTGCTCTCGGAGCGCCCCAAAGCATTGGGGGCAAAAAAAGGGGATTTAAGGCTCGAACTGTGCGGTCAATGTGGTCATGTTCATAACTCCGCATTTGAGCCAGATCTGGTTAAGTATACCGACGACTATGATTGCTCGTTGCATTACTCTACAAGCTTTCAGTCATTTGCAGAGCAGTTAGCGGAGCAGTTGGTCACTCGCTATCGTTTGAACAATAAAACGGTTATCGAAATCGCCTGCGGTAAAGGGGATTTTATCAGCCTGTTGTGTACGTTGGGGAACAATAAAGGCATTGGGTTTGACCCTAGCTATAAGGCGAGTGACAGCACTCAGCAGCCATCTTCTAACTTCGAAATTATCAAGGATTATTTTAGTCCAAAGTACGGCGATCTTGATGCCGACTTTATCTGTTGCCGCCATGCCATTGAACACGTTGCTAACCCTGTAGCGTTTTTGGAAACGATACGTAGGGCGATTAACGGCAAAACAGGTGTCGCCCTCTATTTTGAAGTCCCTGATATGAATTATACGTTTAATGAAGTAGCGATATGGGACCTTATTTACGAACATTGTGGTTACTTTTGTAAGACATCCTGTGAAGAAGCTTTTACAAAAAGCGGTTTTAAGATGAACCGTATTGCAACCGTTTTTGGTAATCAGTACCTGGCTATCGAGGTAGAGCCAGAGCAGGCTTTCGAGAAGAATAGTCATCAGTCTGCAAGCGACGGGGTTTTGGTAAGTGGCTCAGCTTCAGTGTTTGATCTTGACAGATACCTCGAGTCAGCCAGTCACTTCAATATTAGCTATCGCTCTAAGTTAGGTGACTGGAGCAAAAGACTGAGTGATTTCAAAGATGAAAACCTAAAGGTTGTTGTTTGGGGCTGCGGTTCAAAAGGTGTGACTTTTTTAAATATTCTGAATGTAGATGATGAAGTTAGTTATGTGGTTGATATCAATCCCAATAAGTGTGGCAAGTTTACAGCGGGAACAGGTCACGAGGTGGTTTCACCGGACTTTTTAAAACACTATCAACCACATATCGTGATTGTTATGAACCCACTTTATAAAAACGAAATTCAACGGGACATCAGCAAGTTGAATATCAAACCGGAGGTTATTACAGCCTGAGTACTCACCATGCTGCGTAACCCATTATAAAAGAGAGAGGTTGGGAAAATGAATGCCTGGACAGCCAAACTGATCGATACACAGGGTGATGTGCGTAAACTAGCCGAGCAAACGTATTACAATGCTCGTTCCAGCTTTAGATATTTTAAAGAAGCGAGAAGAACCCATAGCGCAAACGGAGATTTGTTCGTATTGGCAATGGGAAAGGTGGGATCACGCTCGCTTACAAACTCACTGGCTGCTGCAAGACCCCAACATCATCTGCGAGTCGATAAAGCACATTGTGTCTGTAAAGAAGGTGAGCAGTACTATGGCCAGATATTTGAGCGCGCTTATGGAAGCTGGGATAAATTTCCCGAGAAACATAAATTTCTGATATACAAACGTAAGGCTCAAGCTCGTTACATCAGGAATGCGTTAGAAAAAGGAAAAAACATCAAAATTGTCGTGCCGTTACGCGACCCCATTGCGACCAATGTGTCGTCTTTCTTTCATAATTTTATTTGGTGGCCCAAAGAATTGCTGACCATATGTCAGGCCAATGCGCCGGGTTGTATTGAGAAGTTAAAAGCCCATTACCTGGAGCATCACCTCCATGATGTGCCGTTAACCTGGTTTGATATGGAACTTAAACAGGTTTTTGATATTGATTTTCTGGCTACAGAGTTTCCCAAGGACACCGGTTACAAAATATATAACGGAAAGGGTTATGAGGTGATGATTGTTAGATTGGAGAATCTCAATCACTGTGCAACAAAGGCGTTTAAAGAGTTTTTGGGGTTGGATGACTTCCATATCGTGAGTGACAACGAAGGTAAGGATAAGTGGTATAACAGTGTTTATAAAGAGTTTAAGAGCAATGTTAAGTTCCCGGCTGCCTATATAGACATGATGTATAACTCAAAATGGTATCGCCATTTTTACAGTGAAGAAGAGCTACAGAACTTCCGTAAGCGATGGGAAGAGACTCAGCCGTTGAGTTTGGTTCATTAAGCTAATAATTCTATGAAGCTAAAGGCATTAGCGGTTAACCCTGAAGGAAATTAGCGTATGTAATCGGGAATATTCGACCATGGTTACAGTTAAACGGATAAAAAATATTATCGCATCCCGGTGGAGATGGTTAACTAAACGAAAAACCAAGCCTGACATTAAGCCGGGGCTACCAGAAGGTCTTTCGTTTGATACCGTGGACGAGGTTGCTAAACAGACGTGGGGAGAAGCATTACAGGGCACGCGCTTTTCTCATCTGTCTGGTTGGAAAGATGCAGGGGCTTTTCGGCTTTACCTGCAACTCAACGCCGGGCGAAAAAAAAGCCTTATATTTAAGAATGCGATCTATGGGCGGCGAGATATCCCTGCTTTAGATGGGTTTCCTCTTCGCCCAGGGCCTCCTGAGTGCCTAATTTATAACAAAAAAGACAGTTTGCTAAACGTCTTTATTCCAAATGTATATCTTAATAAAGAGATTCAACCGGGGGTGCAATACCACTACCTGTTGGAAGACTTGAGTAACCAGTATCGCGGTGTTGGGTCGTTTGCAGGGAGGCAGGCATTCTTCAAGACGGTTGACGTATTGCCTCTGTTATATGATGCCCTCAACCGCTCCTGTACTGCTGAAGACAAAAAAGCACTGCTGCAATACAACCAAACGTTTTCCAAGCTACTTGAGGAATACAGCCTTAATAGTCTTAACCGCTACAGCCAGAACAGCAGTAGCGAACAAGTCGTTAAAGTACTTGATTTGTGGCACAAAATCGCCAGCGTCCATAGTCGCGAAGGCATTCGTGAAATGCACCCGTTAAGTCTTATCCACGGCGACTGCAACCCCGCAAATGTCATGATCCACAAAAAAAACAAAAGTAGTATTAAGTTTCTTGACTGGGAGTGGGCAGGTGTTGGTTATCCCCATGCTGATTTTGTCTCGCTGTTTCCTTCAGCAGGCAATGAAACGGTTACTCGAATAATTCGCCACTACCAACATAGCACCTCGTTGCTGGGTGTCGACAACTACCTAACAGAGAAAGAGCATTACCTTCTATTCGAGTGGTGCCGACTGGAAAGGGGGATCAACAATGCGTCTTACGTGGCTGCCCAGTTGTTAGGTTCCAAAGGCGAAACATTGGGCAGACCCGGATGGGCGGTATCGTTTATTGATAATGCCTTGAACGAAGTGTTGCGCGCATATGGCAAGTTGTCATGTGTTTAAAAACTATATGTTTAAAAGCGATGCGCTAAAAATTGGTTTCTCTGGTCACGAATAGTGGAGAGAGTGTTATGACAAATCTGGTCGAAAGTATTTTTATAAAAAATAGCCCTGAGCACACGGTTCCCAGGCTTTCTATAGGTTTGCCTGTCTATAACGGTGAAAACTATCTTGAGCAGTCATTAAAGAGCATTCTTAGCCAGTCGTATAGGGATTTTGAACTGATAATTTCAGACAATGGATCAACAGATGGAACCGAAGCGATTTGCCGAAAATATGCGAATAAAGACAGCCGTATTCGATATGAGCGGTACGAAGAGAATAGGGGAGCGTCTTGGAATTTTAACCATGTCGTTCATGTCGCCCGAGGAGAGTATTTTAAATGGGCCGCGCACGACGACCTGTTAGACCAGACATTAGTCGAAGAATCGATAACTATATTGGATGAAAACCCAGATGTAGTCCTTTGTTACTCAGGATCAAAAATTATTGACGCGGAAAACCATATTATTCGGCAAGTGCCGATAAGCGAAAACCTTAATCACAAGCAACCCCATTTAAGATTTGCAGCAAGCTGGCGTTACCCGCCCAATCTGGTTGTTTTTGGTGTAGTGCGCACCGAAGCCATGAGAAAAACTCACTTGTTAGGGCCTTACTCGTCATCAGATCGCATATTGTCAGCGGAGCTGGCCCTATTGGGGCGTATATATGGCATACCTCGCTACTTATTCTCGTTCAGGCATCATCCCGCACAATCAACGGGCGTCAGCTTCCCCAGCCGTAAGGGGCGTTCTGCCTGGTTTGACCCCAAAAAGAAAGGCGAGCGGTCATTCCCCCACTGGCGTCTACTAAAAGAGTTCTATGCCAGCATTGCAGACTCGAAGTCTAACCTGGGACTCGTAGAACGCATTTTTTGCTACCGGTCTGTCATGCGATGGTGCATCAGACATTACCGGCTACTGGCATGGGACTTGGTTAAACAATAGGCTTTTTGTCGTTTGGTAAATTTGCGAGTTAGATTTGTTGGAAAACCGGCGGAATGACCTAGGGAAAACAATATGAATTTGCCTAACTTTATTATTATTGGCTGTGCTAAAGCGGGCACAACATCCCTTTATCACTACCTTAAAGAACACCCTGATGTGTTTATGCCTGAACTCAAGGAGCTCAGATACTTTGCTTATGACAAATCTAACCCTGAGCATATAAAAAAGCCCGACCGGGTTTACCCGATACGCTCAATGGACGCGTATAAACACCAATTTAGTAAAGTGAAGAATGAAACAGCCATCGGAGAAGCCTCTCCCAGATACATCAACAGTGCTTTTGCGGCCCACAAAATACACCGGATTATTCCCCACGCAAAACTGATTCTGTCTATAAGAAACCCCGTAGATAAGCTCTACTCGGCATATAATATGGAGGTAAGAGACGGTCGAGCGAGCGGAGATATTGAAAAGGAGTTATTCGATAGTCAAAGCCTGTTGCTACACAATGCGCTAATTTACGATAAATTAAAACTCTATCTCAGCCTGTTTGATGCCTCTCAAATAAAAATAATTCTGTTTGATGACTTGATTAGAGATGCAACGAAAGAGGCGCAAAGTCTTTACCGTTTTTTGAACGTGGATAGCGCGTTTACCCCCAATACCCAGGTTAAACATAATCTCGGGGGCGTGCCCAAAAGTGGCTTCATGGCCTTTGCACATAACGTTTATCGCAACAATAAGCTTGTTAATAAGATGTACAAAGCGCTAATGCCTGACAAATTGCGAGGCAAGCTTTATGCAGCCAGACGGGGTAATATCGAAAAATATGCGTCAATGCCAGACAGCCTGAAAGAGCGGCTATCTCATTACTACAGAACAGATGTATTAAAAACCCAAGAGCTTATACAGCAAGACCTTTCGCCCTGGCTTTCGAACTAATAATCGGCTTTTACTTCAAGATGTAGCCTTGTATGCAGCGAGGCGCGAACGGGATCATGTGTTGCCAATTGCTTCCAGAATTTCTTCTGGTTTCAACTCCATACTTTCGCAGATCTCAGCAACTTAGTCTGAGAAGTCTTGCCGCGTTTGTTGCATAGTTCACTCATGTTGTTTTAATCTAAATATATAATTACATCAGCTTTCTTAGCTGCTTTGCGTAAGTCTTTATCCAGAGTAGCAATTGATAGGCCTTCTCTGATCGCTAGCTCCAGATATGCGGCGTCATAGCTGCTTAGGTTATATGCCCTTGCAAGGGCAATCGTTCGAGAGAAGGATTGATGTGACGTTAGCGGATCAACAAAGAGCGGCAAGCTCTCAAGCTGAGTGATAAAAGCCTCTACCTCGCCAGTGGTCGTATCCTTACGTTTCTCTGCACCTAACAACACATTAGTAGCTTCCAAGTGCCAAAGATTAGGAACCAAAGCGTCAGCATCAGCCAAACTTTTTAAGACAGCTTCAGCATAATCCTGGTCAGACTGCTTAGGGCTCTCAAGATGCCATCTCATTGCTACAGAGTTATCTAGAACAAACCTACTCATTTTCGGCCAGTTTCCTTCAGCTCGTTCAACTCACCGTCGGTAACGCTGTGCTTTTTGGCGCTAAGAATATTATCAATAGCTAACAACGTGCGATTCTTACTGCTTGCACGACTAGGGACTACATCTGCTACCGCTTTACCCCGATTGGTAATAGTAAAAGCTTCCCCCGCTTCTACTCGACGCAATATTTCTGGCAGCTTTGTTTTTGCTTCATATGAGCCAATTTCATTAAGCATAATCAATCTCCTAAAACCATATAGACCAGTATATAAGTCTAATGCGAAAAATCAACTATAGACTAGGTATATGGTCTATTTATTTTAGAACCCTTAAGAAATAATTTATTCCATATCTGAAGGGTTGGTATCTCAAAGTTTCTAGTTTTCTGATGAACATAGAATCGGGCGCGGGGCTTCCTCATACAAAGACTATGGCAAAATGTGTGGCTACATAGAAGTAAGGGAGCCCCCGCCCGATAAAATGAACTTTAACAAGCAGATAAGTAACAGTTTAACTGCACTGTTGATACCTCTAAGCGATTTTTGCTTTAGTGGGTTTCTTTTTAGTGAATGATTTGACAATTTTTTCGAGCTGCTCAAACGTATTCGGTGACACGATACGAAGTGCGGCAAAGTACGCAACAATAGCCCCCAATATCGCTAATAGCAGTCTGATTTTTTCGGGCATGGGTGTATCCCATTGCTGTATTAGGTAAACAGGGATTAACATCACAAGCGTGCATACTATTGGCGGTAAACACTCAATTACAAACTGCTTAATGGAGACATCTACAAGCTGTTCGACCTTGATATACCAGAAGGGAAATACACAGGTAGACACCACGACGAAAGCCATGGCAATGGCATTGATACCCCAAAAATGCGCGATGTAAATGCCAATAATAACACCAAGCGACTCTGCAAATTGTAGCTGTAAGCGCCAATTGGCCTTACCCAGGCCCATAATCAGTGTCGCCATAGGTGACCTCAAAGAATCTATGATGGCAAATATGGCTAGCAGCTGGAGCACCACAATGCTGTTTTGCCAGCGGTTACCAAAGACTGTGGTGAGAAAGTCTGGTGCCAGGTAGATAATACCGACGAACGCAGGAATAACAAAAAGCGCGGTAAACCGGGTGAAACTATAAAACGCACTGATAACCCGGTCAGGTTCATTCTGTAAACGAGAAAAGGCGGGTAATCCCACATTGCCGATTGTGGTTGACAGTAAACGCTTGAGTATTTTAATGATTCGGGCGGCAATCACATAATAACCCAAAGACTTTGCTCCAAGGAAAAAGCCAATAAGCAGTGTGGCAGAGTGGTTATAAATAAACCCTAAAAAGTGAATGCCGGTGACATGAATGCCAAAGTTAAAAAGCTCTTTGAAATGCTGAAATGAAAACTCTCGTTTTGGTCTCCAGTCACAAACACGCCATAATACGACTATTTTCACAACGTACTCTGCTATTTGTTTGCCAACCAGGCTCCACACCCCAAAGCCCGATACCGCCATTACGATACCTACCACACCGCCAGCGGCGGATGCGATTAAATTTCGAATGGCTAACGATTTGAAGTCGAGATCCCGGCGAAGGATAGCTTGTTGAACGGTACTAAGAGAGCCGAGAATCAGTGATAACGTTAAACACCAGATAATGGGGGATAGAATAGGTTGTTTGAAGATGTCAGCAATCGCATCACTACTGGCCATTGCTATACCGGTTAGCAATAACCCCATACAAAGATTTGACCAAAATGCAGAGTTTAGGTGCTTCTCATCAAGCTTATCTCGCTGAATGATCGCGCTGGTAAAGCCCTGGTCGAGAAATATCTCAATAAAGTGCATGACGGCGATAGCCAGTGCAACCGTACCGAATGCTTCCGGGCTGAGCAGCCTCGCGAGAATAAGAAATACGACAAAATGAATAACCTGTTCAATAGCCCTTTGCAGAGCAAACCAGCCAGCACCCTTTATAGCTTTTTTTTTGATACTCATCTTATACAGCCTTGCAACGGTTGCAGCGTAGCGATACGACTAAGTGGGCTTTACTTGGAAATTAAAACGAAACTGAATCAATAAATTGCCGTTGTTTTTATAAAAGTTATTGTTGTTGTGATGCTTATAGTCTAGTTCAAATATACTGTAAGGGCTGTTTATCTTGGTATTATGGTGTTTTTCACCGGTAACCACTGTATTGCGCTGTAATTTCCCAAAATGGCAAATGGGGTTTCAGCAAAATGCCTGTTCAAATGCATATTTTGTTGCAAAGAATCAATACGCCAATATGTTTATATCATCTCAATAGACGCTTTACTTAATCCAGTATCGGTTACTTTTACGGCCCTTATAATCTATAATCTGCCATTACCAATCAGGATGAATGGTAATGAAATAAATACAATATTAACCAGTCTATGAATAACCATGGGCTAACCCCCAACCCCAACAATATTGACCACTCAGCAAGGATGCTAAATGACCTCTCTCTGTAAAGAAAATCCAAAGAAAATGCCTGGCATTGCACCACCTGCGTGCGCCATGTTATCGACTAAATTACTGGTACAAACAAAGCCTGGCGATCTGAGTGTTGGCGGCGAGATGAACGGTAACGTGTTTGCTGGAGGCATGCTAAAGAATGAAGCAGAGCTTAAAATCGAGTGGGCGAAACCTGTGAGCCAAAGCAGGCAGCAATCTGGCAGGGTCGTTCAGCCAACACTAGCTGATTTTAGCGAGCTGATAAAGGTCTCGCCCAGCGTCTCCGTTGCGTTTGGTGTAGGGTTAGGGCTGGATTTCAATGTCGGGTATTCCCGAGGCAAGTTTGTTGCTGAGTTGAGCGCTCAGTTGGTGTGTGGCCCTGGCGGGGCGGGTGGTGTGGCAGCAGAGTTAAGTGTAGAGCAGGTCGTTGAGCTGATTAAGTTTGTACGGCATGCGCTGGAGGCGTCGGATTTTCGGTTTTTGGAGTGGCTGTCTGAGGCTGCGTTTGACATGATATCGAAGATTACGGAGCTGTATTTAAATCTAGATAGAACGCTTGAGTCTTTAGTGTCGATGACGGAGTTAGAGTTATCAACTTATTGGAAAAAGGTTTCTTTGGCACAAAAAACAGTTAAAGATGAGTGTCGTAGAATATTGTCTGGCACGGAAAGAGTCTCCTATATGACACCAATAGCAAAGGCCAGAGTATTGAATCGGGTTTCCAATACATATCTTTTTGAAGCTGGTAGTCTTTTGCTTGATGATGAGCTTCAAGCGGCAGCCTGCATGAGGTTGTTAGAAAGTATCCGCTCTGAAAGAGAACTTATAGAGATACTACGTTTGATGGGTGGGGAAGAAAGCAAAGGGCGCTCAGATATACTCATTAAGAACTTTAAGAAAATCTTTGATTACTTACTTTTTCAATCTAAACAAAAAAGCAAGGCCCGTATCTGGCTTCAAAATAGAGGGGGAACTTCTGCTTTTTTAGAATAACCGCAGATTAATCTTTTTTCATACACCTAAACCCAGTGTCTAGCCCTAGGAGGTTTTTTGGCCCGCTCATGCGAGAAACGGTTGTATTGCCCCAAAAGTCATAAAACCTCCCTCCTCGCAGGACTTTTTGTGGGTGTATGTTTGTTTGTGCAGGGTCGTGCTCTTTTCCTTTCGCGGGCCCTTTGGGGTTGTATTCCGGTGAATATAAGTAAAAGTCTGGTTGATAGTTGTCTGATACCCATTCGATTGCATTGCCAGACATATCATATAAGCCTAGCGGGTTAGCGGGAAAGTGCCCAGGAGGGTGGGGCAGAGACTTTGGGTTAATTAAGTCTAACTTTGACGCTGGTGCCATGTTTATATCTGCAACTGCTTCACCAGTATCAGTGGCAAAGCGATACATTTTTCCTCTTGAGCGAGCCGCATATTCCCATTGAGCTTCTGTAGGAAGCCCTATAGTCTTTTTTGTGCTGATACCTATCCAATTGCAGAAAGCCATGGCATCATCCCAAGTCACAACAGCTGGTAGTTCTTTAGAGAACCTGTCGGGAGCCATGTCTCGAGTTTGCTTATAAAGCTCATAATTAGATGTGTACCCTGTCACCTCCATAAACAGGTCCATATCCCCTTGAGTCACTTCATACTTCTGAATAGAAAAACTATCCAGCGTGACTTTATGGGCTGGATAGGCGTCTGCTCCTAAAGCCCAACCTAATCCCGGGTTCCCCATCATAAATGATCCACCCTCTACAAACACAAAGGCGTCCATATGACGCTGTAGCAGGTCTTTCACTTTGTCTTCGGTTGAGGTACAGGCGGTAAGGAGTGCTGTAGATAGCAGCGCGATGGCTTTAAGGGAGGGATTCATCCATGTCTTCCTTGAATAATTGAAATCCGTTTTCAATTTGTGAGGTTCGTAATTATAGCAGCAAATGCCGCTAGGGTGACAGCTATGGGCTCTGTTTTAATGAGCGGGTTAAGGTTTCGCCCAGTTGTCTCCGTTGCGTTTGGGTGTGGAATAGGGTTTTAATGTAGGTTATTTGATGTACAGTCAAATATGGACTAATCTGGAAGTGTAGCCGTAACGCTATGAGGTGTTCCTGTTGGTTATCATGCCAGTAGCGAATGGAACAACCATGTGCGATAGCGTTATCGCTGGAGTTGTAGTTAAAAGAAAATGCACCATTGCTTAATAAAGCAGATGGCGTAAGAAGCAAAAATTGAAGTAGTCAATCTAAAAATCAGTACCTAATAATAAGAAACCACCTCGGCTAATTGTTGAATTCAACACCCGGAATTTTTGGTTGTAGGTCTCACCATACCCTCTGTATTGGTTGGTAAGGGGAGTATCAAACTAATCATTGGTTGATGAAGACATTACATGAAAGCTATTCATACCTGGCCGAAGTTTGCCCGCCATATAAGACGTAAAGAAGGCGCCCGTTTACTCAAAAATCTTGGTGATTTTCCTGATGCCGTTTTGGTGTCTGGCTGCCAGCGCTCAGGCACAACCGTGCTTTCGAACTTGATTACCGCCAGCAACGGTATGGTTAATTTTGTGACTGGCCGAGATAGTGAGCTTGATGCAGCCCTTATTTTGTCTGGTTATCATTCAACAACACGCGCTGGTCGCTATTGTTTTCAAACCACTTATTTAAATGAGAGCTACCCAGAATACTTCTCGCATAACGAGCGCTTTAAACTGATCTGGGTGGTTAGAAACCCTCATTCAGTCGTATGCTCCATTCTTTATAACTGGCGTCGCTTTGCCTTTAATGAGCTTTTTGAAGCCTGTGGCACACAGTATTTATCACCTCAGGAACTGACAACGTTTAATCGTTTTGGTCACTTTACGATTCCTAAGGTTAAGAGGGCCTGTCTGGCATATAACGGAAAGGTCTCGCAGCTTTTTGATATCGACAAAGAACTGAATGACCGGCTGCTGGTCATTGATTACGACAACATGATTCGGGATAAAAAGAGTGCACTTATGCGAGTGTACGATTTTATTGGCCTCGATTACAAAGCCAGTTATAGCAATATTTTAAGCTCAAAAAGTATGAGTAAGTCGGACAAGCTATCCCGGAAACAACGTGATGTCATCGATCAACTTTGCACGCCTATATACCAGCGTGCAAGGTCATATGCGTTTAACGCTTAGGTGGTCAAAATGGACACTAAAAATCAGAAGTTCAAAATGCTGTTTATCTCTAAGGATAAGTATCCGACGTTTCGAGTGGATGTTGCCGACTTATTTGGCGATAAAATGGTTTCAAAGGGCCATGAGATTGATTGGCTACTGCAATCTGGCAACGACTGCCGTTCTGCATATTCAACGCGCTGGAGCGGCGGAGACGTTTGGGTAGGCCGTACTAACAATGGCACCACCAGATTGGCTCGAGTGAAAAAGCACTGCTTTGGAATTCTTAATGACCTGCGTTTATTCAGTTTGGCGAACAAAGAGCGGTACGATTTTATTCAGGTAAAAGATAAATTTATTTCTGCGCTCATTGGTTTGGTGGCTTCAAAAATTTATGGCACACGATTCTTTTTCTGGTTGTCGTTCCCTTATCCAGAAGAGGCGCTTCTGAACGTAAAAGAGGGGACAGCCCGCTACCCTGTTTACAGCTACATTCAGGGGCAAGTTCTTAAATTTGTCCTCTATCACATGATTGGTCGTTATGCGGATCACATTTTTGTGCAGAGTGAGAAGATGAAGAGTGATGTCGCTGAAGAGGGCGTTCCTTTAGAAAAACTCACAGCCGTACCCATGGGGGTGTCTGTTGAGAATGTCAGCGTAACGCCAGCCACAGAAGACTGTTTGGTTGATAAAAGCCGGTTTGCAATCGTCTATCTTGGCACCTTAAACAAAACACGAAAACTTGAATTTGTGGTGAGTGTTTTCGCAAAGGTTAGAGACGTATTACCCCATTCTATGCTCTATTTCGTTGGCGATGGAGACGACCCATCTGACCGCAAATTGCTTGAGTTTGAAGCAGCAAGACTCGGAGTCTCTAACGACGTTGTGTTCACCGGCTTTTTGCCAAGAGAGCAGGCGCTGGCCTATGTGAAAGAGTCAGATGTCTGTTTATCTCCCTTTTTTCCAACGCCCATTCTGAACTCGACTTCGCCAACGAAGCTCATTGAATATATGGCAATGGGGGCTGCGGTGGTAGCAAACGACCACCCCGAACAGCGTCTCGTTATAGCAGAAAGTGGTGGTGGAATATGCGTGCCTTATGATGAAAACAAGTTTTCTGAAGCGATTGTTTATCTGCTTAACAACCCCGATACAGCACAAGAAATGGGGCGTAACGCCCGGCAATATGTATTGGAAAAGCGCAGTTATAACGTGATCGCAGACAAATTAGAGGAAACCTACCTTAACCTGTGTCATACACCATAAGGATGAAGCAACCTGCTGATAGAGGTAACGCGTATGCAACGTTTAGTATATGCATTGATTATTGCAGTATTCTTTTTTGACTATATCGCCTCACAAACAGGGGCTGGGCGTGCTATTGCGTTAGTTCCTGAGCTGCTATCAGGTCTGGCTACCGTACTTATCATCTTTGAGTGGGTACGCAGTAAACAGATTTTTATCAGTGCCAAATATATCTTCATTTTTATACTGTTCTGCTTACTGGCGGTGATTGGGGTTGTACTAAACGATGTTGAGCCCGGCGCTATTGTTGCGGGTATAAGAAACCACTTTAAGTTTGTACCGTTTTTCCTTTTGCCGGCACTGTTTTATTCAACCGATAAAGAGCTTAGCGTTCAATTTAAAGTAGTGCTTATCATATTGTTGATACAGGTTCCGCTTGCCTATTTTCAGCGCTATATTCAGTACCCGAACAAGTTAACCGGCGATGTAGTGTCCGGGACGGTCGGTATCTCATCAATATTATCAATACTGTTGATTTCTTCGATTGCCATTCTTGTTGGTTTTTATTTCAAGAACCGAATTCCCTTACGGTGGCTAGCCATTTTATCCTTGTTTTTATTCTTGCCCACGGTTATTAACGAGACAAAAGGAACGCTTTTCCTACTGCCTATCGCGTTATTTGTACCGATGTTTTTTGCCATGATTAGTAATCGCTCAAGAATTAAAAATATATTACCGATGATTTGCATCAGTAGCCTTCTAATTGGCGGATTTGTCGCTCTATATCACCAGCCCAAAGAAGAAAAAGAACAAAATATTATTAACTTTGTGACTGAAGGGAAGATGCAAAAATATCTGTATAAGCAGAATACCGAGGGTGATGTAACAACCATCGGTAAGTTTGACAGCATTGTTATTGCGCTAAACCATATGAGTCAGAACATACCTAAACTTTTCTTCGGGTTGGGTATCGGCAATGTGGCTCCTTCGTTTTCTGAAAAGTTCTCAGGTGAATACAGCGAGTCTCATGTTCGGTATGGCGTTAATATTACGTCGATAGGCTATCTAATTTGGGAGACAGGCCTTATCGGGTTAATACTAATTCTGTGTGGCTGCTATTTTGTTTTCTCTGATGCTATTTATCTTTCGAAATCTGAAACGATATCGGGTGACTTTGCTATTGGCTGGGCGGCAGTGATGGTCATTTTTACGGTTTCGCTTATGTACAAAAATATCCTGGTAGAAAATGTAATTATCTATCTGGTCGCGTACTTTTCAGGGGTTATTGCATCGCGTAGACGGTATTTGCAATATGGCTTTACAGGTGAGCCAAAAACGGCATAGATCCAAGTTGGTTTAGACCCACACTGGTATAGAACTACACTAGTGCAGTCATAAACTGACATAGCCCTGACTAATACCAGAATGTTCGTTAGCACGGCATTGACCTTTCTAGGTCTCAGGCATCCTGAAGCCTCTGGGAGCAGAAAAGCAACAGGTGTTATATGAAAAAAGTGAGTATCGTTATCCCGGTATATAACGGTGTAAATACCATACAGCAAACTGTAGATAGCGCCTTGTGTCAAAGCTACCCAAATACAGAGGTTATTGTGGTCGATGACCACTCCAGTGATGGCACCTGGGCGCTACTCAATGAACTTTATTCAGATAAAGCCATGCTTATAAGGCACTTGAAAAATAGCGGAGGGTCAGCTGCCAGGAACTCAGGCGCCAATGCCGCATCGGGAGATTACATCGCTTTTCTTGATGCTGATGACGAATGGTATTCCAGTAAGCTACTAAGCCAGGTCAGGCAGATAGAAAACTCTGAACTTAACAACTGTGTAGCTGTTTACTGCAAAGCCCATAACGATAAGCTTGAAGTGTTAGGCGAAAACCATACTGGTCAATTTATTCGCGAAGTGTTTTGCGGAGAAGCCAGCATTGTCAGCTCGTCAGCACTTCTAATAAAGGCCGACGTTTTTCATAAAATACACGGTTTTGATCCGTCGTTTATGCGCCATCAGGATATCGAACTGGTTATCAGGCTTATGAAAGAAGGCAGTATTGATATAGTGAACGAGCCATTGTTTAGAAAACACTACTCCGGTGATGCATCAATGCGGGCGGTTATTCAGGGGATATCGCGCTTTTGGCGAACCTTTGAAAACGATATTGCCACGCTGAGTGCACGAGATAAAAGGATGGTATACGCGAGAGGGTATTTACGGTTCTTCGAAGTGGCGTATAAAGAAAACCAGTATTATAAATCCATTAAATACTTCTTACGCTCTTTGCTTTGCACTCCACGAGCACTCTGGAAGAAAAAGGGAGAGTACACCTCTAGTCTTAATAAACGATTGTCTTGGTAGCTAACATATTGCTCACCGACTAAAATCAGGATTGGCTGGAAATAGTGAGCTACTACAAGTGATAGTTTGCGAGAGTCAGGTAGAACGAACGCATACCTCCTTGTACGCTATTATTCGGTACCCTTTTTGTCAAAAGGCGCTACTGAACTCTATCTATATTAACGATCTTTGGATGCTTAGGTGGAGATGTAGAGGTACCTTTCTCCTCAAGCTCAAGCGCTCCAATATCCAGTTTATAATCAGAGACAGCGAGGTTAACGCCTGCACCGTCTGACCAGGAAATACTTCGATCCAAGGTGATTTCATTTCTGCTGATATCGATGCCTTTTACCGTCACGCGCTCCGTGCCTACAGCGATCACATCACCGTCTACAATGCCGTTCCCGTCACTAAAATAACTCGCATCATCAACGGGGACGACTGTACCTGAACCCTTGGATCGTGTGGTGGTCAAATCACCCGCCTGATCAATGCACCGGCTTCCATCAGACAACATAAAATGTTCTCTCGAACTAGGGGATTTATTCACAAAATCAGGTTGTTGCTGAACATTCTTAAAAAATGTTTTAGGGTGATTGTCTTCGTAGTTATCGAGCGAAGACCGGGAATCAGCACCACTGAAAACCTGCTGATTGGAGGCATTTTCGTCATAGGCGATGCAGTTGTGAGCAACAATATTGCCTAAGTGGGGGTCTCCGTAATAGCCCTTGAGGCTTTTATCAAAGTAAATCTCTACATCTCTACCGCTGGATGTTGGCCTGTTTCTGGCCTTAAAAACAATGTTATTTTTGAACACATTGTTTTTGGGCGCGCTGTATTGAGAGTCAAATGAGGCTACTTCCCAAGCAGGCCCCCCAATGTTGTAATACGTATTGTTGTATATCTTGTTGTACTGGATGATTGGAGATGACTTAAATAGAACCGAGCGCATTGCTGCACCCTGGCTGGTAGAGTTAATAAAGAAATTTCTTCTGACGATCTGGTATGTACCGCCAATTTTTGTAATTCCCACGTCTGCCTGGTCTACTGATTCAGGAATATTGGCAAAGATATTATTTTCAACCAAGTTCCTTTTGCCTTTCCTTAACTCAATGGCTCGGTTACCCACCTTATCACCAGACTTGATATCGCCTTTTTTAAAGGAAAACGATGAGCCGTCGTAGACTTCCCAAAAGTTGTCATAGTAGTTATCCCTAATCACATTGTAACTTCCTTCTATGAGCCCTAAGTCATGGCCAGATCTCTTAAATACATTTCCCTGAATAAGGTTGTGGTCATTGCCTGACTTTATCCACATCATACTGCCGGAGTCATCATATTCGCCCTTCCATGGTTTAACATTCCATACACCATTATATTCAACGTGATTGTTAAGGATTTGGTTGTAATCTGAATTATTGATAAACCGAAACGCCGAATATCCCTTAGACCGCATGAGCTTCGAGTTTTTCAAAATAACATGGGTGGTTCCGTCAAAGAGTATCCACTGGTTGTATTTACTATCTTCATAGATTCCACCTCCATCAGCATCTATTCCGTCGATGGTTATATATTTTTTGCCGACCAGGGACATAGGCGAGTTAATTGATTTCGTTGGTCTGAATTCAGGGGTTTCAGAGGGGTATGCTTGATAAATAATGCGTTGGGATTCCGAGGTTCCAGAGCGGGAAGGGGCGATCTGCTCATTTTTGTAATTACCCCCTCTCAGGATGGCTTTATCGCCAGGTCTAAGTTGAGCGTTTGCGTAGCTAAGGCTCCATGGGTCACTCTTGCTGCCGCTTCCTTCTCCGCCACTTGGATGGACATAATAGTCTTCTGCAAATGCAGGCAGGCTTACGAGTATAAGCACACCAATGTTAAATCTGTTAATCATCACCGCATACCTCTTGATTAAACGAGCTATAGCTATCAATACACCCTTCACATGGTTATATTATTGATCAAAAATTATACAGAAAGTATAGTACATGTTACACCTCCGTCATTTTTTTAAGTGATATTTCGTCTGTCTTATTGTTGGTTAAAATATTTAACATAATCGCGGTTAGTCAGGCGGATAACTGGTCATATATTTGCTTCATTTTACGGCCAACAATGGGTGCAGAATAATTCTCGGTGGCTCTCTCTTTATTCATCTCGCCAAGCTGTTTCAGGCGTATCCGATCCTGAGATACGCGCAATATGCTAGCCTTAATATTACTGGCCGATACGTGTTTTGGTATTTGCTGATAGGTGCATTGCAACAGCTCTGGAATGGCTCCTACAGGGGTCGCAAGAATGGGCAGGCCTGCAGCCATGGCTTCCAGTATGGCTACCGGGCAACCTTCACCATGGTATGTCGGCAGAATAAACAGGTCTGAGCTTTGAAGTAGTTGGGCTTTTTTTTCTCCGTGTAGATATCCCGTCAAATCGATATATTCAGACATATTGTGAGCGCTAATCCAGTGTTCTATTTCCGTCCGAATAGGGCCATCACCCGCAAGTATGAGTTCGTAGTCAGTGTTCTCGGCAATGATTTGTTCGAACGCCTCTAGTAGCTCGAAGAGACCTTTCTCTTTAACAAAGCGGGACATAAAAAGAATCTTAAACTTATCGTTATACAGGCGGGGCGATAGTTCGTTTGAGTCTGTCTGGTTGTTCGTTACTTCATTGTTATACATTGTGGTTGAGACAATAATCTTCTCTCGATCTATACCCAATGAAACCAACTCTCGCTTAAAGTCTTCTGCCAACACGGATACCACGGCGGCTTTACCAAATGTCTGATTAAGTAGAAACGTGCGTAGTTTGCTGCGCTTAACTTTTATAAGCTCACTATTGTTCCAACCATGAATGAATACCAAAGATTGTTTAACTCTCATTAGTCTTAACACGAGAAGAAAAAGGCCGTCCCTCACAAGGGAGCGTTTATCAAAAGAGGGGTTAATGTGAACCACATCGTATTTGGAGTTAATCAGTTTTCGGATCAGACGAAGCACATCGCTAAGTGTTGTTAAAACGGCAGAGAAAGCACCCGCAAGTTTTGCGGTTCTTCTACCTATATAGAAATCTTCAAACTTAATGGACTGATTGAGTGTGGACTTTAAGCTGGCCACGTATTCAACTACGCCGCCACCCCAGTTGGACATCGGCATGAAGATAAGTACTTTCTTTGTTTCGACCACGGCACCTATACCTCAGAGTTAAATTATTAAAAAACAGTAAGATAAAGCGGTAATCGTATAACTTGGAATAATTTTCAAGGAGGGGATTACAAGTGCACACAGCCTAGGCATAACCAACCACCTCAGTCGCTTTATTACAAAGAAACAAGATATGTCCGAGATAACACTTAGGCGTAGAAAAATCTCAAAATGAGATTAATGCGTATTTTTATTGTTCCCTAAATATAGTTGTAATTCTGTTTCTGTCTAGAGAATGCCAAATAATTATGGCCAATTTTTTAATCAGTTATCTTGTTCTTTAATCTTGTTGATCTAGACTTAATGCAGCTCGATAACAATAACGATAGGGCGACTTAGTATAGTTGCAGCCTGGATCTGACTAAGGTGCTAGGTTTGGCCTAAAGCGACGGGCTTTGCCCAAAACGATAGCTAAAAAAAGCGTCGTAGCAACAGGTGATATAAATCTCAAATCGGCATTTTGTTTATCTTAATCAGGTAGGGTAAACCTATGTCGGCAGCACTTATCAAAAAGTCACAATGGTACTGGAACCGTCTGAGTTGTATGACGCCTCCAGAGCTGGTTCACCGGGTGCACAATACGCTGTATGCACAATTGCAGAAGTCAGGTCTGTTCCTGGATAAGGATGTCCCCAACGCTGAAATAACCAATAAGGCCTGCGTTTGGCTTAATATGCCTGATGCGCTTTCTAGTGACTATTGCAAATCGGCAGACCTCATTTTAAGCGGCTATTTATCTATTTTTGAATGTAGTCACATATATGTTGGTCACCCACCAGTATGGAATAAAAATCCCCGTTCTGAACATCTATCGCCTCTGACCTTTGGTAAAACCCTTGATTATCGAAATGAAGCGTTAGTCGGCGATATAAAATATTTGTGGGAACCCAGCAGACATCTTCACCTCGTAACCATTGCTCAGGCATACGCAGTCTCAGGGGATGATAAGTACCTTGAAGCGATCAAAGTACAACTTTCATCATGGTTTGAGCAGTGCCCTTATATGATGGGGGTACATTGGAGTAGCTCGTTAGAGCTAGGCATTCGGTTAATTAACTGGAGTGTGGTCTGGCAGCTCATTGGCGGGACTGAGTCGACTTTGTTTTCTGGGAGTTCAGGTAAAACGTTTTTACATGACTGGCTCGCATCGATCTATCAGCACACTAGATTTATAACCGGCCACTACTCACGCTTTTCTTCTGCTAATAATCATTTGATGGGCGAAGCCTCGGGTGTCTTTGTGGCTGCACTTACCTGGCCGTACTGGAAAGACAATGAACCACTCATTGAAAGCGCGCAAAAAATCATTGAACAAGAAGTCGAGAACCAGATTGCGCCTGACGGAGGAGACCGGGAGCAGACCACGTCCTATCAACAATTTGTACTGCAGTTTTTGTTGATATGTGGTGTTGCTGCTAACAAAACAGGCTATAAGTTCTCAGAAAATTACTGGAGAACGATAGAAAGAATGATTGAATTTATCGCTGCAATGATGGATCGAGAAGGGAATGTGCCCATGATTGGGGACGCAGACGATGGCTATGTCGTCCGGCTGTCGCAGGAGCCCCAATGGAACCCTTATCGGTCGCTGCTAGGTATCGGCTCGATTCTATTCGATAGAGATGATTTTGCGTCGATGGGTGGCCAAGTAGATGACCAATGCCGCTGGCTCATTGATAGAGAAAAATATGCCAGCGCTGCAAATAAAACCATGCTGACATGGATAAAAAGCTCAAAACGTTTCGGAAGAGTACAGCGGGACTTAGAGATTACATCGTTTCCCGATAGTGGTTACTACATTATGACTCACCGGTCGGGTATGACTAATGAAGTGAAGGTCATCATTGACTGTGGCCCCTTAGGTTACCAGGGCATTGCAGCCCATGGCCATGCAGATGCGCTGTCGCTTGTGCTTAATTACGGCGGGCTGGAGTTTTTAGTTGACCCTGGCACTTATGCGTATCATACCAAGAAAAAATGGCGGGAGTATTTTAGAGGCACATCAGCACATAATACCGTACGCGTCGACGGGGTTAGCCAATCGGTTAGTGGTGGCAACTTTATGTGGACTCACAAAGCTGAGGCAGACTGCAGCCAGTGGGAGAGTGGCGATAGCAAAGACATTTTTACCGGTCAACATAATGGTTATCAGCGGTTAGATGACCCGGTTACTCATATTAGAACCATTACGTTTAATAAAGTGGCTAACCGCATAGATGTTGTCGATCGGCTTGAGTGCAACAAAGAACACAGGGTTGATCTTTTCTGGAATTTTGATGAGCACTGTATTGTTGAAAAAAACACCAGAATGAGCACGACCACCAAGGAGGGCGTATCAACCTCTGCCTACATCGCGAGCAACCAGGATAGGAAAATAGGCATTTCGATCAATGGCAAGAATGTGATAACCAGCTTGCATAGAGGAGAGGAGCTTCCCCCATTAGGTTGGGTGTCGAGGCAGTACGGCAAAAAAGTCCCTTCGAGCACCCTCAAGTGTAGCGGTACGATCACTGGGACCACGGAAATCAAGACACTTATCTTGTTATAGATAAGTGGTGGGAGTGATGTTTATGTTTTCGATTGCAATTGCAGCAGAGGCAATTGTAGTCATGACTTTTTAGAGCAGTCTTCTACGCCATTAAAAGGTACTTCTGCATAAGGGGTTTGGGGTTGCGTCAAGTCGGAACTTGGTATTTCCTACATTTTTAAAAGAGAACACCAAGTTCGACGGTAATTAATGATACTGACTGGTAATAGTGTTGGCTAAGCCTATCAAGGTATGTTGAGGGCTTTCCAGCAAGATGTTAAACCCTAGTTCTTCACAGGCAATGCTGGTTTTTGGGCCAATACTAGCGATAGGAATCGACTTCAAACTGTTATGATGTTCAGTGAGTTCAGGAAAAGAAAGTAAATTGAACATTGCAGATGGTGATGTCACCGCGATACATGAGATGCTGCCTGAAGCAATGCTATCACGAACATAATTGGGTAAAGTGGGAGGCTTTTGATTTTTGTATACTGTCACTGGAGTAACTTGATTTCCAAGAGCATCTAGCTGATTCATCAGCCAATCATCAGATCGATCACCCATTGTTAACAGAACCTGTTGGCGTGTAATCCCCTTCCTCCTAAAGCTATCTACAATACCTTTTGCAGCAAATACATCCGGCATCAAATCAACAGTAAAACCATATTTTTCAACAATTTTAGCGGTAGCAGGCCCCACTGCACAGACTTTTTTTGCCTTCATAAAGTAGTTGAGTATTCCTTGTTTTTTGAGAGACTCGAATAAAATATGCACTGAGAATCGTGAATTGAAAATAATCCAGTCATAATAGCCTGAAAGATAGTCCAAATTTACGTGCTTCGGGTGTTCGATAACCTGAATCATTGGGCAGCCAATAATGCGCCATTGATGACTGCGCAATTGTTTGGAGAACCCAGATGCTTCTCGTAGAGATCGAGTGAGCAATACTGGGTCGGGAGAGAATGATAGCATTATAGTGCCTTCTTAGTTTCTGTATTATAGGATGTTTGATATTTGCAATGCATATGGACTATTTGCTTCTTTGTTCAACGATATCGATCCGTAATGTTTCAACCTGACCGCTTGGCATCGGCCACTGAATTTGATTGCCTTCTCGCAAACCAATCAAAGCGCTTCCAACAGGGGATAAGATTGATACGCGTTTAAGGTCTATATTAACCTCTTGGGGCGGCACAATCTGAACCACGTGATGTTCTCCTGACACCAGGCTTGTGTAATTTACAATTGAATACACCATTACGACATTTTTTGGCATGGCGGCGGGATTTTCAAAAAGTTCTGCGTTACGCAGCTCTTCGTCAAGCAACTCGATGGATAAGTTATCAAAGTCTTTTGAGCTTGAAATTAGCGACGAAATAGTATTGTAGTCTTGTTGAGATATATAGACACGGTTTGAGTGCTTTATCATGATGTACCTTGAGCGTCTTATTAACAGTAAGAAAGAAGCTCGGTTTTGTGCTAACCGAACACCTTGTAGAAAGTTAAAGTAAATAAAGAATGTGCTTTGGCGACCAGCAGAAAACTAGCCGCCGAAAGTGAGTAAGGCACGAGCAACTCGGGCCGTATAAGACAAGTACTGGGGAGTAAGAAGTATTGAATATATATTCATCATGTTTAAGACACTAGCATGAATTCTGCGTCTTGGTCAATAGAAATGGGAGTAGTACGTATAAATTAGAAAAAAACAATCTACACGTCTATTACTAAACTTCAATGGCAATCTCATAAGGAGATATAGGCCATGTGGGGTCAGTGAATGGCCCGCTGACCTCAAAGGTAACACCTTGATGTCGGTGGCCTGCGGGGCCTCGCTGAGAGCTAAAGTATAGGCGCTTAAAGTCTGGCGTAAATGCCAGCCCGGTAATTTCTGACCCTGCATGGCCGGCAACCTTGATAATGGGGGTTGCAGCGCCATAGTGATCTAGCGCCACAATTTGCATGTTCCCCCTGTCTTCTGCAACCAGTAGCTGGCCAAATGGCATAACCGTTATATCATCAATCCCCGACAGGGTTTCGGGCTGATCCTCCAATGCCGAATAGATAACACTGATGTCGGTTGTTCTAACGTCATATTTCCATACTTGACCACTGTTTCTAGTCGTGAAATAGATACAGTGATTGTTATAGACAATACCTTCTGCACCTTTAAACTGAGTGCTAGTTGGCTGCTGGAAGCGGGTTTCAGCGCTTTCGGCTGAAGGGTCTTTGATATCGAGCCAAACCAGTTGATTGTTTTCCAACCTTGCTACTTGTAACAAGCCATCGTGTAAATTCAGGTGGTTATTTTCGTCTAAGCCATTGGGTAGATAACGGTATAACCTTCCATCGTCTTTATAGTCTTCGGTTAGGTAGACCACGTTTCTATCGGTATCAAAAGCCACGGCCTCGTGTCTAAATGTTCCCAATGCAGGCAGCACCCTAGGCGGCTGCTTGCCATAGGGGTCTGTTTCCAACACTTGACCTTCAGGTACTTCTTCGCACGATAGCCACGTACCCCAAGGGGTTACGCCGCCATTACAGTTCCTGGACGTGTTACTCAGAATCGAGTAAGCATCGACAATTTGCCCTCTATGATTAAAAGAAAGCGCGCTTACACCGCCTTCGCCATCTTTTATTTCGCTATTTGACACATATATCCAGCCATCATGCTTTGGAAACGTAGCGCCGCCATCAGGTAATGAATGCCATTCAATTGATGAATTTTCGACTGGTTTTTCGCCTGACACTGCAACGACACGCGCAGTGAAGCCTTTTGGTAGATAGAGCAGGTGTTTGTCTGGGCCGAATATTCTACAACTGGTGATTGAGAGAGGCAGAACCATGGGGCCTGACAATGCAGCTAAATACCCTAAAAAGCTCCTTCTATTCATGGTTCACCTACACGTATTGACTTCCATTGGTATCAAGAGGTACTAAGTGGCTTCTACGGCCTGGTAAGCCGCCAATAGTTTGGGGACTTCATGCTCCCATTCAAGTTCTTGTTTGACCCTGTTTTGTCCATACTGACCCATTGTAGTTCTTAATTCATCGTTTTCGAGTAGTTGAACAATTTTGTTCGCTAAATCTATAGGGTCATTTTTATTGGCATATAACGACGCTTGCTGCGCAGAAACCCGACCTTCGGTTAAATCAAACTGAACGATGGGTTTACCAAGCGCCATATACTCCATAATTTTATTCATGGTCGACTTATCATTCATTTCATTAGCGATATCCGGGTTAACACAGATATCTGCCGTATTTAGCATTTCAAGCAGTTCACTATCCGGCACACGACCTGTGAACGTTACATAATCGTCGACTCGAAGTTCTACCGCTAAACGTTTTAGGTTTTCAATCTCCGTGCCTCCACCAATAAGCCCGAGATGAATATCATCACGCTTTCGGGTGTGAACGATATAAGCGAGCGATTCCAATAAGAGATCAATACCTTCCTGCTTACCCATCACGCCAACGTATCCAATCAGGTATCGCCTGCCTTTTTTAAGCGACTCAACAGGTGGTATTATTTTTAAGCGGTCGAGACTTGGCCCGCTTCTGACCACAAACACTTTGTCTTCGGGCATACCTCCCCGTTTAACGGCTATCTGTTTGTACGAATTGTTGGTTGCGATCGATATGTCTGCTGTACGGTAAGTCAATCGTTCAAAAAACAACATTAGTCGGTAAAAGAAATCGCGTTTTCCAAATTTTGCTTCGTATAGCTCAGGGTTAATATCGTGATGATCAAAGACAAATTTTTTGCCTAACAGCTTAAAAAATAGTGCCACGATAAATATCAGGTCAGGTGGGTTACAGGCATGGATTACATCAAACCCTCTCGTGAACAGCACCCGCCAGGCCAATACAAACTCCCAGAACAGTGCGGTTGAGTATTCGCACAAATAGCCTAATGCGCCGTCAGCCTCAAAAGGCAGTGGGTGCCGATAGATATGGATGCCGTCAATAACTTCGTAGCGTTTCTCATACCCCTTACCTGTCGGGCATATAATCGACACTTGATACCCGGAGTCCCTTAATGTGGTGGCTTCCTGCCATACTCGGCGATCAAAGGGGAGGGGGAGATTCTCAACGATAATGAGGACACGAGATATTTTACCAGCAGATGCCATCGTACTTACCCTCTTGGCTTCGAGTATCAGATATACGCACAAAATCGACGACGACCTGATCTGGCCGTGTTTTGCCCAGAACCTGACAGAACTCCTGAGCATTGTTGCCGATAACAACGGTTTCTGCGTGCTCCATAACTTCATCCATGGAGTCAACCATGAGTCGAGAGATATGTGGGATTTTATTGAGTATATAATCTTTGTTTGCACCACTGATGGTGGCCAAATTGACGTTGTAGTCATAGAGTTTTAGGTCATACCCCTTTCCCAGTAAACTCTCGATAACTTCAACGACGGGGCTCTCTCTCAAATCATCAGTTCCTGCCTTAAAGCTAATACCCAAAATGCCCACTCGTCTATGTCCTTTAGACGTGATCATATCCACACCGCGCCGTATATGGCGCTCGTTGTCATGGAGAATTGAGTTGATAATGGGGAGCGTGAGATCCAGGTTTTTACTTTTGTAGGCGAGGGCTCGCACGTCCTTTGGCAGGCATGAGCCGCCAAATGCGAAGCCTGGTTTAAGATAGTTTGACGATAGGTTGAGCTTACGGTCACTACAAAAAATATCCATTACTTTATGACCGTCAATGCCTACCGCTTTGCTGATTAAACCAATCTCATTGGCAAAGCCGATCTTAAGCGCATGCCAAACATTATCCGTATACTTGACCATCTCTGCGGTAGCCAGGTCTGTTTGAATCAATGGCGCCTCAAGCCCTTCATAAAGAGAAGATACAATTTGACAGGTCTTCTTATCACTTGAGCCAATGACCGTTTTAGGAGGGTGATAAAAGTCATAAATGGCAGTCCCTTCTCTAAGAAACTCGGGGTTGATGCATATTCCAAAGTCTTTGCCTGCGTGTTTGCCAGAGGCATTTTCCAAGGTGGGAATAACAATATCGCGCATTGATCCGGGCAGCATCGTACTGCGAACCACAACGGTGTGATATTGTTTTTTATCCTGGAGTGCCGTCCCAATCTCTTCGCATACCCGCCGCACATATGAAAGATCGAGGTTACCATTTAGCATACTGGGCGTGCCGACGCAGATTATTGAAAGCTCAGTGTCTCTGACAGCATCCGTTGTTTTGGTGGTTGCTGAAAGTAGGCCATCATTGACACTTGACCTGATGATCTCACCAACATCTTTTTCAATTATAGGCGTCAACCCACTGTTAATTAAATCAACTTTGGTTTGGTTAGTATCTACACCAATGACAGTGTGGCCATTTCGAGTAAGGCAAGCTGCTGATACAGACCCAACGTAACCCAAACCCATAACGCTTATTTTCATTTTTTAATCCTCGTTGAATAATTATTCTGATCAAACAGAGGATTCAAAAACTGATAATTCCGAGTGCCTTTTAATCATTATTATTTTTTTAGAAGGGGCTGTTTGTTGGTTATAAAAACAACGTAAGCAGCCCTAAAATGGGATCAGTATTCAGAGCTGCTTTTCCCTTTTTTTATATTTATGGAGCCTAACTAGTTAGAGCCCATCCAATTGCTTATGGAGCAATCGTAATACTGGCAACTTCCGAAGGATCACTCTCAGTCCCATTTGTGTCCGTAGCCGTAACGGTAAAGAAGTAGTCACCATAATTATTCATTTCCAATTTATAGCTTCTTAATGTTGGATCATCGACAATCACACTATTGCTTAGCGAGCCCTGTGATGTTCCATAATAGATAGTGAAACTGGCTATTTCATCCTCAGAAAGCGTCGTGCCATCTGTTCTTGCGCTGGGTGCCTCCCATACCACGTTAACACTGTAGGTAACGGGGGTGATGACTGGGTACTCAAGCGGGTTACTTGGGTCTGTCTGCTTTAAATACTCATCCAGGTTGGTATATCCATCGCCATCCATATCAGTTAACGAGTCCGCAGAATCTAATGGATTGAGCGAATAAATAACCTCGTAGCCATCGGGCATACCATCGCCGTCACTGTCAGGGTCTTTAGGGTTGGTCGCGGCATAAAACTCTTCTCGCGCAGTGAGCAGATCCTGATCGGGGTCAGATGCTGAATCTGATGCATTTGAAGGGTCTAACCCGTATGCAATCTCCCAGCTATCGGGCAGCCCATCTTTATCAGAGTCTACACTCGCAAAACCATCTCTATAGCCAAGGTCATAAACGGGTTTGACTAAAGGGTCGTATGCTTTCCCGGTATAACCAAACTCTAAAGGAGATTCCTCTGGGGGAGGGGTGGGGTCGGGCTCAACCACTTTATCAGAATACGTTACCATTAACTTTGGCGCGCCACTGGTGCTGCCGTTATATGATTCTGCAGTACGGGTTCCTGAGCCCGTAATGATATAGACAATGTAGTTGCCGCTTTTCCAGCCGGGTCTATCAATCACTTCCTGTGTAATGCTTGCCAAGGATGGGGTTCGCTGACCCGATCCTGACTCGCTTCTATTATTCCAGGCAGGTGGTGTCCAATTTACTGAGTTGCTCGTTTTCTTACGATTGCTGATATTGTTGTCGCCCCCCTTGAATATTGGTGCATTATCGGAAGCTTCGGCATAAATTTTAAGTGATGTTGAGACCGTATCGGTTTCGTCTGCAGTAAACTGAATGGTTGCATCTTGTATTTGTTTGCCTTGGGGCACATTGAGCTTAAACCTAAGGCCAACGATTTGCTTCATATCCCGGTCAGTTGTTAGTTCCAGGTCACTGCTACCAAGCACTACTCTGCCGTCAGGCCGCTGTTCCGCATCGTCGTCAGACGTTGAAACTTGCGATGTTACATCTGTAACACCGCCAGCAGCACTGGGCGGCAGAACATTTGGGTCGAACTCTTCAGTGGGCTCAAATAGTGCGCAACCCGTTGTAAACGCAACGTTAACACCTAAGATGAGAGATAATATTTTCTTCATTTCTACACCCATCAAAACGTTTGGAACCTAAAAATTGTCCAGCCCACAAGCCAAATCTGCTTCCGTCTCTTTCTGTAAAGATAGTTAACTTTTTGTATAAATCCACTTAGATTTGATCATATTTTGTACAGTTATTTTTTACGCTAATAAAGTGAATTAATATACTCATTCGCGATAGATTCGAAGGTATTTTCTGCGATTGTCAGTTTTTTTTACAGCTATAAAAGGGTGAAATCAAACAGTAATAAAAGTGTGATGAGTGTCACAAAAGATCATTTTTTACACAATTTAACAACTTAGGATCGTTTTATTAAGCGAACTGACATACAAGAGATAGCGACGATTTTTTTTACTAACCGTTCATATTTGCTGATCTCTTTGCTGACTTCAGGTTTCAACAAACACTCATAATTGATCATAAAATGTACAGTTTTCTTTGGTTGGTACAGAAATAGCGTAGCTGCATAGGCTAACGCAAACCATAGTTAAACGGAGTTAAAACTCATTAGGAGTTGTAACGTAGGGAGGCATAAACGTAGGGAGTTTTAATAAAAACGAGAGCGTTTTTCACGGCGTTATGAGCGAAACAAAGACAAGGCAAAAAATGACGAAAAGGCGCAGTATATATTTAATATAGTCCCGGTCGACCCAGGAGAGCGCACCATTTTGAGTCATTTTTTAACGCTGTATTTGTAAGCGCAATAGTCGTGCGAAACCCTCTATAAAAATAAAGAAGATAGGAAAGGGATATGTACTACGATCAAACCTTATCTATTTCTGATGCCCGTCCAAAGCGTTTATTGCAAGACCACATATCGTTATTCGTGTGGCTACAAGTGCTGATTGATAATGCCGTTGCGATACTGGTGCTCTATGGCGTTGTTGTTGCCCAAGGGGAGTCGTTCAGCAAAGAACATAGCCTATTAGCAGTTATTACTGTGCTCCTGATGTGGATGGTATATCGAAAAAATGGCGTGTATCGCTGCTTTATAGGCCATTTAAAAAGCCTGTTTACACTTGGTAGGGCGTGGGTGTCTGTTTTATGCCTGCTCGTGGTGATTGGGTTTATTACCCAAAGCATAGAATCTTTTTCAGCGAATACATTTTTACTTTGGGCGGCGCTTGCCTTTGCAGCCCAGGTCGGAACCTATTTAGCGTCAACCTCGATCATTAAGGCGTATCAGAAACATGCTATTGCGGTGGAGGGAGACCTTCATGTGCTTGTAATCGGCACCAGCCATCTTGCGCACCACCTTACGAATAAGATCAATAGTAATATTTGGCTTAGAGATCATGTTGTTGGCGTTATCGGTGAAGGGAGTGTTACTGATAAAGATGGTAAAGAATCTGATGAGAACTGGGACGTAAAAGATGTGCCTGTATTAGGCAACATTAACGACCTCTCGTGGGTGATAAACCGCTATAAAATAAAAAAAGTCTATATCGCGCTCCCAATGAACCATGTGCAAGCACTGAGTTCCATCAACCTTATGCTTCTTAATAAAAACATCGATGTGATTTGGGCGCCGGATGTTTTTGGCTTGACGTTGCTCAATCTGAATGTCAAAGAGATTGCCGGCGTGCCACTGATATCACTGTCTGAGTCGCCACTTGGCGGGGTGCAGGCGCTGGCAAAAGAGGTGATCGATAGGTCGCTTGCGTTTATTGCGCTAATTATCTTGTCACCACTTCTTCTGCTCGTTGCCTTACTGATCAAAATAACGTCGCCCGGCCCTGTATTTTTCAACCAAAAACGCCATGGCTGGGAAGGAAAGGTGATAACTGTCTGGAAGTTCCGAAGTATGTATCTCCATAAGGATGATGGTTGTAAACAAGCCACCCGCAATGACCCCAGAGTCACGCCGATTGGCCGCTTTATTCGCAGAACAAGTATTGATGAGCTTCCACAGTTGTTTAATGTGCTTAATGGCAGTATGGCACTAGTAGGCCCAAGGCCTCATTCGGTTGAACACAACTACTTTTTTCATAAAAAAATTGAGGCCTATCTGGCCAGACACCGCATCAAACCGGGTATTACCGGGCTTGCCCAAACCAATGGCTGCAGAGGTGAAACCCGAACAGTGGCGCAGATGCAAAAGCGGGTCAACTACGATTTCGCCTATATAAACAACTGGTCAATTTGGCTGGATATAAAAATTCTAATTAAGACTGTATTTATATTATTTACTGATGATGCGTACTAGACGCTGTTGTCAGATGGGAAGAGTGTGGGTAGTCTGCATGGTTTCCTAACGGAAGCTCAGTAGGGAAGAAAGCTAAGAGACATCTGATTAAATCAGATTTTACGAAGCATCCGGGATCATTACGCAAGCAACCCCTTTAAAAGATGGGTGTTCAGCACGACTATAGGGTGCGCCACGCGCACCAGTGTCAGCAGTTCCTCCACTGTATTTTTAATGTATCCATATTAACTATTCATATACTATCGCTTTAGCGTGAGATAGAGGTGGTCGCTATTGTTCGTGATTCCTGCGCATTTAACCAGGTAATTGAAAGTTTATCGTTATACCAATTAATGTCGGTGTCATAATGTGTGCCGTTAGAACGGAAAAAACTCAGGAACAATGTTGATTACAGTCAGACTGTAGGCGACCGAAATAGGTAAACCAACCTTCAGATAGTCAATCAGCCGGTAATTGCCAGCGCTATACACGATAAGGTTGGTCTGATACCCATAAGGAGAGAGAAAACTAGCGCTAGCACCGTAAAGAACTGCCATGATGAAAGGCAGCACGGACACGTCAAACCCTTGAGCAAACCCCAACGCAATGGGAAACATCACCGCTGCTGCGGCGTTATTGGTGATAAGCTCTGTCAGAACTAACGTAAGCAAATACACCGCAACAAACCCTGCCCAGACGGTTACCCCGGGCGCAGCCAGCAATACAAGCTCGACTAATTTGGCGACGGCGCCGGTCGATATCGCCACTTGAGCCATTGCTAGTGCAGACCCTACTACGAGTATCAGCTGAAATGGAAACCTTCGTCTGACGTTACCCGGTTTGAGTATCTTGGTTACCAAAAGCAGAATGGAAAACAGCAGCAAGCTTTCAGGTAACGACAGAGAAGTGAATGTCCCCACCAGAATAGCAACAGGGAAGCCAATAGCCATCAGCCACATCTTCCAGCCATTAGTAGGGGGCACACCGTTCTTGGAGAGTATATAAAAGTTTTGAGATATGTTTTTGCGCATCAGGAAGTCATGGCCGGTGGCAAGCAGTAAAGAATCACCGGGTTGAATTCGATGTACGCCCATTTTACCAGATAACTGCTTGTCACCCCGTCTGATTGCAACAACCGCAGCATCAAACGTGGCTCTAAAATCGCAATCTTTAATTGACTTGCCAATAAAGTTAGCCGTTGGGCTAATAACAACCTCGACAAGATTGCGCTGCAGCACTTCGATTGATTCATCAAATAGTGTTAGGCCGGGAAGTTGCATAATGTCATCAAGCTTCTTTACTTCACCGGTAAAAATAAGAATATCGGACGCTTCAATCAACTCGTTGGGCGAAACAGGTGAAATCAGTTGATCCCGCCTGATAACTTCAATCAGAAACAGGTGTTCAAGGTTTCGCATACCATTTTCGAGTACCGTCTTGCCGATCAGGGGAGAGTCATCATTGACTTTCGCCTCGACAAAGTAGCGCCTGCCATCTCGCATAACGTCTTTATCGTTACTCAGAAAGAGGTAAGCGGTTAGCACGACTAGCGGAATGAGTAAGCAGAGCAGAATAAGACTGGGCACAAAGAATGAAAACAGATTAAAACCAGGCAAGCCTTGCTCCACCATTAAGCCATTAATAATCAGGTTCGTCGAAGTACCGACGAGGGTTAATGTGCCACCAATAATGGCCGCGTAAGAAATTGGAAGCAGTAGCCGGTGAGCAGACAGTTTACTGTTATTTTTGATCCCGCTGATCAAAACACTTACAACAGCTGTATTGTTTAGCAAAGCAGAGAGTAATGACGTCGTCAGCAGTGCCTTTAAAATCCCAATAAAGCCTTCACCGACGCAATTTCTTACCATCATGCTAATCATGCGGGTACGCTCAAATGCGGTAGAGATAATAATGAGTAGTACCAGTGTGACAAGTGCAGGGTGTGTATAGCTATTGAGTAGAGGTTTAAGCTCGATAAGGTCTGTAACTAAATAGGAGAGTCCACCTGCGCTGAAAAGTACAGCAGGGTTCACTTTGGTAAAAATAAGCCCGAGTATTAAAAGAATAGAGACTAAGGCTACGATTAGCTGCTCGACAGGCATCACATCGCTCAAAAAATATAGTGATGCCGTGTTAGAAAATCAATTATCTTTATGACGCATTCGTCGGTAGAGTAAACGGCCGTATTTAATGTGAGTTCCGGGTTTTCTGGTGCCTCATATTCTGAATCAATCCCGGTAAAGTGTGGAATAATTCCGGCCCTGGCTTTCTTATACAGCCCTTTAGGGTCTCGTTGCTCGCACACCTCCAGGGGTGTATTCATGTGAATCTCTATAAACTCACTTTCTTCAACTAACGAACGAGCGATATCTCTATCGCTTTTAAAAGGGGATATAAAGGCCGTCATCACTATCAACCCGGCATCAACAAACAGTTTTGACGCTTCGCCGATTCGCCTGATATTTTCGACACGGTCCTCGTCCGAAAAACCCAAGTCTTTACTCAAACCATGGCGGATGTTGTCTCCATCTAATAGATAAGTATGATGGCTATCAATATAGAGTTGTTGTTCCAGCGCATTTGCAACGGTTGATTTACCCGAGCCGCTTAGCCCGGTAAACCAGATGAGGCAGGGCTTCTGTTTTTTCTGTTCTGCTCGGTCTTCTTTTGATATATGGTGGTCGTGCCATACAATATGTTTCATATCGATACCCATCTGTTAGACAAACAGTATGATTACAGAAACGCCGAGAGTTTATGGAGTATGAAAAGGATCGTTATTTTTATTAGGTAACTACCTTACTTCAAAAATAGTTTAGAAGGACAAGTATGTAAAGATGACTAAATAATAAGATTACTATTAGTATAAGCCTCCTTTTTATTATGCAAACATGCACATGTTTACTGGAACCAAAATGACTGAGACGCCCAGCGATAAGCTACTTGATTACGATAAAAATCATATTTGGCACCCTTATAGCGCCATCGGTGCTGATCACCCTCTGTGGCGAGTCACATCAGCCGACGGAGTCAAACTTAAGCTGGCAGATGGAACCGAATTGATTGATGGCATGTCTTCATGGTGGTGCGCAATTCATGGCTACAATCACCCGGCAATGAACGAAGCGCTGCAAGCTCAATTATACAATATGTCACATGTCATGTTTGGGGGGCTTACTCATGACCCTGCTATTAAACTGGCAAAGTTGTTAGTTGATTTGACTCCAAAAAATATTGAAACCGTCTTTTTTTCAGATTCGGGCTCTGTTGCCGTTGAAGTGTCGATGAAAATGGCGATTCAGTACTGGCACGACAAACAACAACCCGGAAAACAGCGTTTTTTAACCGTTAGAAATGGCTACCACGGCGATACATTTGGTGCCATGTCGGTGTGTGACCCCGTTACGGGGATGCACTCTCTGTTTTCTGAAACGCTGACCAAACAGTATTTTGTAGAAGCCCCTCAGTGTCGCTATGAAGACGAGTGCACAGAACAAGATATCGAACCAATGAAGCAAAGTCTTGAGCGTCACCACTCTAACATTGCAGCGGTGATTATTGAGCCGGTTGTTCAGGGGGCAGGGGGTATGCGCTTTTACTCACCCGATTATCTCAAACGGGTGCGAGAGTTATGTAATGAGTATGGCGTCCTGTTAATTCTGGACGAAATAGCGACAGGGTTTGGCCGCACAGGAAAAATGTTTGCTTGCGAACACGCAGATATTGAACCCGATATTATGTGTGTAGGCAAAGCACTCACGGGTGGGTACTTAACCCTGGCTGCAACTATGACCACGAGAGAAATCAGTGAAACAATAAGCGGCGGTAATCCGGGGTTGTTTATGCATGGCCCAACCTTTATGGCGAACCCACTTGCATGTTCTGCTGGAGTAGCCAGTCTTGAGTTGTTGCTAGATTCAGACTGGCGTAAAACGGTTAAGAATATTGAGACTCGTTTAGCCGATAACCTTGCGGCTTGCAATGAGTTGAGTTGCGTTGAGGATGTGCGCGTCCTTGGTGCCATTGGCGTCATAGAACTTAAGGAGCCGGTTGAGCTGTCTGAAATTCAGCCCAGATTTGTAGAGCAGGGGGTTTGGGTGAGACCGTTTGGAAAACTGGTTTACCTAATGCCCCCTTTTATAATTTCTGATGATGATCTGGATTTTCTCACACAGGCGCTGTACCGAGTTCTGAGTGACTCATGCTAAAAGGGAGATAGCCTGGTGCCTTACTCTTCGGCTTCGCTTAAGCGTAGCCCCTTTTTCAGGTAGGGCTGAATATCAATACCAAATGCGCCGTTAGGGTGCACATCTTTTAAGCGTATGGGATTACCGTTGTCGTCAGTAGGGGTTTTGGCGAGATCAATAATGACCTCTTTGGATTTTATGCCGTGTTTGTCAATGAGCCGAAGTATCTTGGGTTTTAGTCGGTGCTCATTGTTAGATTTTATGATGATGCCCACTTCACCAGAAGTTAACTCCGCGATATGCCCGGTAGGGTAAACCCCGATCAATTTGATAAAAAGGTCTGCGAGTTCAGGGTCAAAATGCACGCCTTTCTCTTCAAATATAATTCTTAGTGATTCAAGAGAAGACATCGCAGACTTATATACACGTACTGATGTCATCGCATCATAAGCATCGACAATACAAACGATTCTTGCAAACCGGCTGATTTTATAACCTTCAAGCTTTCTAGGGTAGCCGCCACCATCGATGCGCTCATGATGAGTATAGGCAACATCAACAGCTATGGGCGGCACGCCAGCTTGCGATATAAGGATGTTTTTACCGTGAGTAGAATGGCTTTTCATAAGCTCGAACTCTTGTGCGGTAAAGCGGCCAGGTTTATTCAACACTTCATTAGGGATGCGAGTCTTACCAACGTCATGAAGAAACCCACTAATACCCAGCTCAATAAGCTCTCCTTCAAGCATACCCAGCTCTCGACCAAGTGAAACCGCAAAAACACAAACCCTTAAGCAGTGTTCGGCGGTATATTCGTCTTTATTTTTGATAAGAGATAACCATTGCATGGCATTGGGGTTTCGTAAAATGCTGCCTACAATGTCCGTCACAACTGATTTAACTTCGCTTATATTAAATGAACGTCCAAGTTTTACCGTAGCGAAGATATTAGAAATTAAGCGCTTGGCTTCATTAAAAGTCGCCCCGGCTTTCTCAAGCTCACGATATGCAGGGACTTTGTTGATATACGTGATTTTCTGCTTTTCAACGGTACGAACCCGCTCTTTGCCAGTGGATAGCGTGACCTTTTGTTTTTCTTCCCAGACCTCTTTTTCGGCTTGGACAAAAACAGTTTTACACAACGCCTGTAGCTCCTGAATGTCCTGCTTGTCATACAGGTAAAAGCCCTGATAAATAAAAGGCGTTTCCTCCCAAGGGCAATCTAATTTAGATACGTACATTCCAATTTCCAGGTCAGCAACTGGAATCTCTACCAATACTTTATTCGAGACTTTCATTTTTAGTGAATTCTACCTGTACAACTGAGAACAATATTTTTATCCCTGTTTTAGTTATAACCTATTTTTAGACTTTAACACCCTTTGATGGTGTGAATGAGTCCATTACTTCCAGATAATTGCCTCTTGCATATAGCGCAGGGGAGGCGGCATTGTCATAACTTAGACTGCCTTTTAATTGATCAACTGATTGATATTCCTTTTCCTCCATCCAGAACCGCAAGTCTTTAATAATGCGCCCAATAACCTCATGACCTTGCTGCATTAACACACTGCAAAGATAAACCGCATCAGCCCCTGCCAATAGTGCCTTGGCGATATCGTTGTAACCATGAAACCCGCCTGTCGCAGCAAGAGACAGTTTTAACTGACTTTTCAACAGGGCAATCCAACGAATCCGCATAAGTGACTCGATGGGCGAAGAGAGCTCAATTGTAGGGCTGAGTTCCAGTGTATTAAGGTCTATATCTGGTTGGTAGAAGCGGTTAAAACAAACGATTCCCGACGCGCCCTGTTGTTGAAGGTTTAGCGCAAAGTTGCTCAATGAGGAAAACTGCGATGAAAGCTTTATCGTTACAGGTACCGTGACTTCATCATATAGACGGGCAACGATGCTTAAAAAATCACTTTCAACATCTGCCGCTGTTCTTTTCGAGTCTGCTTCTATCGAATAAAGGTTTAGCTCAATTGCATCACAGCCCGCCGTCTGTAAGTCGACTGCACAATCGACCCAGCCACTCGGAGTAATCCCGTTAATACTGCCAACAACCGGGATTTCAAGCGCATGTTTGCATTGGTTGATTAGCGATACGGTTTTATCCAAGTGGGACAGATACTGATCAGGAACCGGAAGAAAGCTATCAGCCTCATGGTGGCCTATGTCCTGATGGTCCAGAAAACGAGTCATATGTTGCTGCTCATGTATCAGCTCCTCCTCAAACAGTGAGGGTAGTACAATGGCAGCCGCACCACTGTCTTCAAGCCGCCGGACACTATCGATATTATTGGTGAGAGGACATGACGAGGGAACCAACGGATTTTTTAATGGTAGCCCCAAATACGTCGTCGTTAGATCAATCATGGCTCGTCTCCTCGGTATTTGGGGTGTTTGGAGTGGCGTGTTTCGTAGTCGCCTCAGGGACGATAACGGACTCGTCCGACTTTCTGTCGGGATCTGAAGCTAACGCCAGGTATTGCTCGTAACGGCGGTTAATGTCATTTTGAGCTTGAGTGTTAAAACGTTCCGCTTGTTCAGGGTGGGAGTGCTTAAGCATACTAAACCGAGCTTCAGTTTTGGTAAACTCACTGTAAGCCAGTGCGGGTTTTTTCGAGTCCAGATGTAGAGGGTTTTGGCCTTCGTGAGATTTTCTCGGGTCATAACGAAACAGAGACCAATGCCCGGAATCAACCGCCATTTTCTGTTGTCGATGGTTATTAACCAGATCAACACCGTGAGCAATGCAGGGGGAGTAGGCGATAATCAACGACGGGCCGGGGTAAGACTCCGCATCAATAAATGCGCGTAATGTTTGTACATCCTTAGCGCCATATGCCACGTGAGCCACATAGCAGTTCTCATAAGTCATGGCGATTTTGGCCAAGTCTTTTTTAATCGTTGGTTTACCGGATGCCGAGAATTTTGCCACCGCGCCTTTGGGTGTTGCTTTGGAGGTCTGCCCGCCTGTATTAGAATAGACTTCTGTATCCAACACCAGAATATTGACATCTTTACCTGATGCCAGCACATGATCGACACCACCAAACCCAATATCATAAGCCCAGCCGTCACCGCCAATAATCCAAATGCTTTTTTTGCTTAGCGCATCAGCTACGCTCATTAGTTGCTCTGACTGAGGCGATTTTATTTGGGTCAAATACTCCTTAAGCTGTGAAATGCGTTGTCGCTGCTCAAATATTCCAGCTTCATCTGATTCATCGGCGTCTGCAATATCCTGATAACAATTTGGAGGTAACTCAGTGCTCATTTTCTTGAGCAAGGCTAATGCGAGCTGCTTCTGCTGATCACTCGCAATTCGCATCCCTAACCCGAATTCTGCATTATCTTCAAACAGTGAGTTGTTCCATGCAGGGCCGCGCCCTTCAGCATTTTTACTCCATGGCGTAGTGGGTAAGTTCCCTCCATAGATTGAAGAGCAGCCGGTTGCGTTGGCGACTAACATTCTATCGCCAAACAATTGAGTCGCCAGACGTATGTAGGGCGTTTCTCCACAGCCCGTGCATGCCCCGGAAAATTCGAACATCGGTGGCAATACCATGGCTCCTTTCATGGTGGTTCGTTTGGCATTCGTTATATCCCAGTCAGGCAGTGACTGAAAAAACGCCCAGTTTTCTTTTTCTTGCTGTTTGATCTGCGCTTGCGGAACCATGTTGATCGCTTTTCGTTTAGCCTGGGTTTTATCTCTTATAGGGCAAATATCGACACAGAGAGTGCAACCGGTGCAATCTTCCGGCGATATCTGATAACTGATATTCACCCCTTGAGGGTAATCCTTGCCTTTAATCTGTACCTGCTTGAAAGAGGAGGGGGCATTAACCGCCGCGTCTGCTGCGAATGCTTTGCTTCGGATAACGCTATGAGGGCAAACAAACACACACTTACCACAATGAGTGCACAGTGTCTCATCCCAAAGGGGCAACTCTAACGCGAGATTACGCTTTTCAAGTTTCGCGGTGCCACTCGGAAAAACACCGTCATCAGGAAGCAAACTCACCGGAATAAGGTCACCCTCCCCAGCAATGATTCGTTTTGTCACATCATTGATAAAGTTATGTTCTTCTTCAGAAACTGAGTGAGTCGGCTGAGTATCAAGGGCCGCGGCAGATAACGCTTGTTTGTAGTCAACCTCGTAAAGCGCGTCAACCGTGTTGTCGATGGCAGTAAAGTTAGTTTTGGTAATGTACCGGCCTTTTTTACCGTAAACTTTTTCAACTTGCGTTTTAATGGCTTGAATCGCGTCTTGCTGAGGTAAAACATTTGAAATTGCGAAAAAACAGGTCTGCATAACAGTATTAATTTTGCGACCCATACCGCTAAGTTCAGCAATTTTGTAGGCATCAATGGCGTAAAAACGGATGTTTTTTTCAACCACAGTTTGCTTAAATTTGCTCGGCAGCGATTGCCAAAGCTGGTCTTGCGGCATTGAGGTATTTAATACAAACACCGAACCTTTCGCCGCATATTCAAGCACATCATATTTATCCAAAAACATAGACTGATGGCACCCTACGTAGTTGGCAGAATGTTTAGCAATCAGATAGCTGGATTTAATGGGTTGAGGCCCGAACCTCAAATGCGAAATAGTAACCGCCCCTGACTTTTTGGAGTCGTAAACAAAATATCCCTGCGCGTATATGGGGGTATTTTCACCGATAATTTTTATGCTGCTTTTGTTCGCACTAACCGTACCATCTGCCCCTAACCCGAAGAATACGCACTGCGTTGTTTGCTTATTAGCATCCGTATTAAAGTGCTCATCCCAGTTTAGGCTAGTATGTGTCAGGTCGTCATAAATACCAATAGTAAAGCCATTCTTCGGGCTGGGCTGCTTCAACTCATCAAAAATAGCCTTGACCATCCCCGGTGTAAACTCCTTAGAGCCCAAGCCATAACGACCGCCTATCACCTTTGGAATGTTGAAATGTTCATCTTGAGTGGTTTGTGAATGGAGCATTAACGCGGAACAGATATCTTTGTAGAGAGGTTCCCCTTCGGCCCCAGGCTCTTTGGTTCTGTCTAATACCGCCAACGCTTTGACTGAAGACGGCAGCGAATCGATAAACATCGAGCCAGAGAACGGACGGTATAGACGAACTTTGACCAAACCGACCGATTCGCCATTGCTTATCAGCTGATTCACTGTCTCTTCGACGGTTTCAGCCCCTGACCCCATCAATACAATAATGCGCTCTGCATCATCGGCCCCTATATAGTCAAAAGGTCGATAGTGTCTGCCAGTGAGCTCGCCAAATTTGGCCATTTGAGCCGCCACGACGTGTGGAAATTGTAAATAGCGCTCATTAACCGTTTCTCTACCTTGAAAATACACATCCGGGTTTTGAGATGTACCACGCACATCCGGGTGAACCGGAGACATCGCTCTTTCGCGAAAACTCCGTACGAAACTTAACGGAATCATCTCTTCGATCACTGCATCGTCAATTGAAGTAATCTTCGAGATCTCATGAGAGGTGCGAAAACCATCAAAAAAGTGAACCAGGGGGATTCGACCTTCGAGGGCAGCAGCTTGAGCAATTAAGGCCATGTCCTGTGCTTCCTGCACAGAGTTAGACGCGAGCAAGCCAAACCCTGTCGCCCGTGTTGCCATCACATCGCTGTGATCTGCGAATATCGATAATGCCTGCGCGGCCAGTGAGCGGGCCGCCACATGAAAAACGGTAGGGGTCAGCTCTCCGGCAATTTTGTACATGTTTGGGATCATCAGTAACAACCCCTGTGAAGCGGTAAAGGTGGTGGTTATTGACCCTGCTTGTAATGCACCGTGAATAGCTCCAGCAGCGCCAGCTTCACTTTGCATTTCAATAATTTGTGGGACGCTGTGCCAGATATTGGTCTTCCCCATTGATGACCATGCATCTGAATGCTCTCCCATAGGCGAGGCGGGCGTGATGGGGTAGATGGCAATGACTTCATTGGTTTTATGGGCGATTCTTGCAACCGCCTCATTCCCATCAACGGTGATTGTATCGTTATCTTTCATGCCCACACTCCTGCTAATTAACACGAATGTGTAGCTTAGACCAACTATTAACCAAATAGCACCTATCTGAATAGCTAGTAAAATCTAATTATTTACATTAAATATACGACGTAAAATATTGTTTTAATTAAAATATTCGTTAATCATTTTGAGTAATGACTGCATGTTGAGTTGAAGAATATTTGAACGACAGATGACCTGCATCAGTTTTACATTACCGGTGACAGGGGGAGGGGTTAAGAAGAGTCACCGGCTATCTGCCTATAACCGGGTTGCACATAGTAATGCGGCTGACCTTAAGTTAAATAACTAAATATCAATTAGTTACAGAATATATTTAATGTTTTATATCACGCTATAACTAGCAAAGTTATTCTATCTCTTGTTCCTGCTTTTTTTGCTCTTCGGCTTCTAGAGCTGCTCGTTCTGCCTTGGATATATAGCGCACCTTGTTTTTGGGCTGCTTTTTAGCGTTTTCCTTTTTAACCAGCTTTTTAATCGTCTGTTTTATCTTCTTTTTTCGGTTCATCTTCGTCTCGTATTTCTTTATGCTGTACTCAGTTGTCTATGTTTATATAATGCATAGTTTAAACCAGTCCGTCTTATAAAGCTCTAGTATAGATGTAGTCGGATGTTGAGGTTCACTCACATTGAAGAGCGCCCACCACATATTCTCAAATTGAGGTAACCAGCAGCCTATGGATGAAGGTGCATTAGTCGACGATGCGTTAAACGATCACCAAGCATTTAGAGTGTTGGTTGAACGTTATTACTCAGTCATGATGGCCGTCGCCACGTCCATCATTGGAGACTCGCTGGCTGAAGAGGTTGTACAAGAGGCATGGATTTCCGCATATCGCAACCTTGCTAAATTCGAACATCGATCAAGTCTTAAAACCTGGCTTATTTCAATTGTTTCAAATGAGGCGAAAAGCAGGTTAAGAAAGGAAAGCAAAACCATCTCTATCAGTGAACTCACTCAGGATGGCAGCGACGAGTTTTTTAGCCGCTATGGAAGTGACGGGCACTGGTCAAAGCCCCCGTCAAACTGGCACTACGATACGCCCGATGCACTGCTAAGCAATCAGCAATTTTTGAAGTGCTTGAACAAATATATGGCCAAATTGAGCGTGCAAGCCCGCGCTGCTTTAACGTTAAAGGACATGCATGGCATTAGCCTTGACGAGATATGTAACATCTTGGACGTTACTGCGTCTAATGTAAGAGTACTGATTCACCGCTCAAGGCACAAAGTATTCGAACATATTGAGAACTTTCAGGAGACAGGAACGTGTTAACCTGCAAAGAGCTGTCAGCGCTGTCAGATGAAATATTGGAAGGGTCGCTCCCGTTCAAACAGAAAGCGTCGGTCAAGCTTCATCTGGCAATGTGCAAGCACTGTCGCCGTTATCTAAACTATCTTAAGTTAACCGTTGATATGATTGGTAAAAATGAAGGTCACTCAGCCACGGGTTGCAATAGTGACGTGTCGAGCGCTGAGGGTGTTAAAATCGATCAAATCATGAGACGCATAGATAAAGAAGTCTTAAAAAAGTGACGCCCTAACAATCTCCCATCGAGATTATTAGGGCAAACCGCTTTGGCTCTGAGCAGGTTTGGCCCCAATTAGGTTTAGTCTTGAGCCGGTTTAACAGACGGCTCGAAGCGGCTGGGCTTTGACGTTATACCTTTTTCGCCTCGCTGCCAGCGATGAAACTTTTCGACCCAATTCAGCAGTTTTTCCGGCTTATGAGCGCGTTTCCATTCTCCCGCCGCATATTTGTTCATCTCTGCCAGGGTAGGGTAGATATGAATCGTACCGAGTATTTTGTTTAGCCCTAAGTTATGCTTCATCGCCATAACATATTCGGCAATCAGGTCTCCGGCCTGCTCTCCGACAATGGTAGCGCCTAATATTTTATCTTTACCGGGTACCGTTAGCACCTTAATAAAGCCGTGAGCTTCTTCATCAGCAATCGCTCTATCCAGCTCTGCCACGTCAAACTTGGTGACCTCATAATCAATACCTTTTTCTTTAGCATCTTGCTCGTTGAGTCCAACTCTCGCAACTTCCGGTTCGGTAAAGGTCGCCCAGGGAATGACAGAGTAATCAACTTTGAACCGTTTAAACTTCCCAAACAACGCATTCACTGCGGCATACCAAGCCTGATGGGCTGCCGTGTGGGTAAATTGAAAGGGGCCTGCAACATCGCCCACTGCATATATATTCGGAAATTTGGTTTCGAGAAACTCATTCACCTCGACGGTTTTAACGCGGGTGGTCGGGATATCAAGTTCTTCCAGCCCAAAGCCTGATACGTTAGCGACTCGCCCAACGGCGACCAGCACTTTATCGAACGGTATCTTGACCTCTTGTTCATTGTGCTTACAAATTAAAACCTGCTCTCCATTTTCGACGATAAATTCCACCGCTTGGTGATTGGTAAGAACAGTGATGCCTTCTTTTTTAAACCGTTCATAGACCAGTGCGGATACATCCTCATCCTCCCTGATCATTAGGCGATTATTCATTTCAATTTGAGTCACCTGACTGCCGAGCCTTGCAAACGCTTGGGTTAGCTCACAACCAATTGGGCCACCGCCAAGCACGATTAACCGCCTGGGCTGCTCTCTCATATCCCATATGTTGTCAGAGGTCAGGTAATCAACATTCTCGATCCCCTTGATTGGTGGGACAAAAGGTCTTGCGCCTGTGGCGATGACAATATTGCGGGTCGTCAAGGTTTTACCATTAACTTCAACGGTGTAGGGGGATGTGATCTTGGCTTCACCTTCAATCACGTTAACGCCCAGGTTGGTATATCTTTCGACAGAGTCATGAGGTTCAACGGTTTTTACGATACGTTGAACGCGCACCATGACATCTGAAAAATTAAAATCGACCGTTGCAGACTCAAACCCCAGGTCTTTTGACCGTTTGGCATCAGCCATAAACTTGCCTGATCGAATCAGTGCTTTTGATGGCACACATCCGGTATTGAGGCAATCGCCACCCATTTTGTGTTTTTCAATTAACGTAACGTTTGCCTTCACCGCAGCCGCTATATATGACGTTACCAGCCCGGCAGAGCCAGCGCCCAATACGACAATATCTTCGTCAAAAGAGCTTGGCGTTGGGTAATCTTTTAGTACTTTCTTACGTTTAACCGCAGCTAATATTCGTTTTGCTATTAGCGGGAATAACCCGAGCAGCACAAATGAGAAAATAAGGCCGGGAGATAGAATTCCAGACAGTGAATCGATGTCAGCCAACTGCGTCCCTGCATTAACGTAAACCGCCGTTCCTGCCAGCATCCCAACTTGGCTAACCCAGAAAAATGTTCTGGCAGGGATTGATGTAAGACCCATCACGAGGTTTATCACAAAAAATGGTACAACAGGCACAAGTCTCAATGTAAAAAGGTAAAACGCGCCTTCTTTTTCCATACCCTCATTGATAGATTTGAGTTGGGTAGAAAACTTTTTCTGTACTATATCACGCAGTAAATAGCGTGAAAAAAGCATAGCTAACGTCGCCCCGACGGTGGAAGCAAACGAGACAATAATCAGGCCATTAAGCAGTCCAAACAGTGCTCCGGCTATCAATGTCATTACAGCTGCGCCAGGCAGGGAGAGCGCCGTAACAAGCACGTACGAGATAAAAAATATCACAACGCTATTGGTAAAGTTTGATGCGACGTATTGTTCAACTTCAGCCTGCTGGGACTTAAAGTAATCCAACGTCATATATTGGCTTATATCAAAAAACAAAAATGCCCCGATAGCGGCGGTAATGACCAAAGCCAACAACAACTTGCTTTTACTCATATTCAAAACCTTTATTTAGTCGTAGATCGTTCGCAACAAATAGATCGTAAAAATAAATCGAAACAAACAGGACGCCCCAAACAATACTGCAAAGAAAACGTCTGTTTATCTTTTGACGCAGCGCTTGCGTAAATGTTACATAAAACTTTGTATTTATTTTGATTGCTGGCTGGTAAATTCGTTTAAGAATTGTACTTGTTATCATTTAACCATAGCACGGCTTCAGATAAAGAGCGGGCTTTGCCTTGGTCAATCAGGGTTTGCAGTACTTTATGGGCTCGAGGCTTAAGCGTGATAGTGATATCGGTATTTGACTGGCGATAACGCATTTTACGAATGCTTACTTTTAGTCGGTTCCATTGCTCAGTGGTGAGATACTTTTCACACCAGCGGTTGAGTATCTCAGCCTCATGTTCCAGATCATCGTCTAAGTCAATGCGCCCCAGATACTGCCGAAACTGATATGACACTGAATTTCCGCGGGTAATGTAATGGCTATCCTCCATTGCTCGTAGTAAATAAGCGTGCACAAACGGCAAGTCTGAGGCGGTAATTTTATATTTAGGGCGAGACATACTTAAGGCGATACCTTGTAACGGTTTTATCTATCATACCGATGAACGGCAAATAATCCAATTTCCACTAGTACAATTCTTAAAACCAATGAGTGTTTTAATATCCGAAAGTAAACCTTTCGCAATAAGATATTTATAATATTGCTATTGTCTCTGCCTCTAGCAATTGTATATTCTTTGAAGGTGTAATAATTAACTGGTTTATATGTTATGAGAATGGCCATTGTAACCCTGTCGAGCATTTTAAGCGCCTCATGCAGTTTAATCGAAACAGCGGAACTCCACCCGGATGCACGGGATGTAAGAATGTTTGATTCCTATGAGCAGGTTGAAAAATGCGCTTTTATTAAAGAAATAGTGGGTACAGAAGGGCACTGGTACAATTATATTTTCATTACAAATAAGGATTTAACGTTAGGTGCGGTTAACGATTTAAAAAATGAAGCGCTATCGCTAAACGCAAATTCCGTTCACGTTCACACTAATATGTCATTTACTACATCAGTAACGATTTTAGGCCAGGCTTATCGGTGTGAAAGGGCCAGAATATAGATTTGGCCCTTTCACTTTTTTAAGCGTTCAGCCATACAGGCTTGGTTGTTATTTGCCTTTTTCGCCACTTCCCGGCCTGTAGCCCAGAGTCATCATATAGGTTTGATCGTTATAGCTTTCATCGAAGCTATGGAAGTTGCGCATATCCGCACGAATTGACCATTTTGGAGTTAAGCGGACATACAAACCCAGTCCGCCATTAATAATGGTCTCATCTTGTGTTTTATCGAAATCAATTTGGCCAAAGCCCCCAACGATATAGGGCCTCAACTGAGAGTCCGTATTAAAAAAATACATCCCATCAATGTGATATTTCTGAATGTCGATGGATTTAGCTGCCGAAGCCTGGTTGGATTGACGGTTGAGGCTTGAATAGTGTAAGAGTGCAGAGAATTTACGAGAGAAATTTAACCCTAACCCCATCCCCCAAAATGCATCATCTTTAAGGTTTCGTTCACTATCAAACGAAAAATATCCTACGCCAGGGGAAAACTCAATAATGCTGGTGTCAACTTCGTCTGCTCGACAGGTATTTGTCAGTAACGCCATCAACAAGAAAGAAGTTATAAATAATTTGTTATTCATGCTTACTTACCAAAGTTAGAGATATTAAAACGTGAAAACCATATCGACACCCCAATAATCACCGTAGGACTCTCCGGCTACCGCCTCAAAATAGGTAGGGTGAGGAGATATCATTCCTGTTCCGGTGTTAATGACGTCTTTGCCTAACATGCTATTTATACCATTGCCAATTGAGCCAACCGGATCAAGAAAAAAGAGTGAAATACCTCCCCATCCTTTTGACCCCCAGACAGTTCCGCCGTTAGCGATAATGTCTTTTTCAGTTTGGTGAGCCCACTCCCCATATATCCAGCCACCAACCGGTGTTACTACCAAGTCTTGAATAGATGGCACTTCGGCAAAAGCTTCAAGGCCATACTCCCAATAAAAGGTAGACATCAATGCGGAATAAGAAAAGGAATCCCACTGGCTATAACCTGACTTACGGGCCACCTGGTAATAAACACCTCCAAAATATGGATGCCCAATATAGTTGATTGTCCAAACATCCTCATCCCATACGGGGCCTGCTCTTACATTATCCCACCATTTTTTTGCCAAACCATCGTCGCCATCGCTTCGATCCCAATTAGATATGTCTGGTGGTAAAAGAGCAATAAAGCCGGCAACACCCACACCAAGCCCAAACATAAGTTTAGTTTGCGACCAAAGTCGATCTTTATCCTCACCGTGTTTCGGATTCCATAACGTGATCTTGTAGGGGGATTCTTTCTCTTGTTCTATTTGTTCCATATTTGCCTCGGGGCTGCTACCGGAAAAGGTATCGCAATTGCTTGATGACTCCGGACAGGAGGCAGAGGCGGCATGAGGAAACAGCAGTAAAGCGCTTAATAAAATCGATGTTTTATTCATTTGTTATATCTAATAAGGTTGAATTCGTTTATAGGCATTACAACTAAAAACTACCGGTTAATAGTGATATCTATATTATTTATCATCAGAGGCCATTGTATGGCTTCGTAAAAAATACTCTACAACAGATACTTAGCACATGTAAATGACGTGTGTTTCAGGCTACCAAAGGGTGATAAACATAGTACTCTTGGGCAGCCCCAATTTATATTTTCATACCAGACTTTCACCAGTTATTTATGCCGTCTATTACTTACCGCTTTTATTTAAAGTTCTCTCCTTAAAATTACGTTAATATATCGCGCCACCCCTGACAGCCGAAAGAGGGGATAGCTAACATGAGACACAAAACAGGATAGAATTTGATGAAAACCCGTTTAACAGAATTACTCGGAATTGAGAAACCTATTATTTGCGGCGGTATGATGCGCGTAGGCACAGCGGAATTAGCTGCTGCGGTATCAAATGCCGGTGCGCTGGGCACCATGACGGCACTGACTTTGCCCACCCCGGAATTACTCAAGGCCGAGATTAAAAAATGCCAGTCATTAACTGACAAGCCATTTGCGGTAAACCTCACGGTAGGTGTGGTTGCATCAGAAATTAACTATGACGACTATGTGGACGTTATTTGTGAGAGCGGGGTAAAGATTGTTGAAACGGCTGGTCGAAGCCCAGAGCCCTTTATGGAAAAATTCAACGCGCATGGCATCAAAGTCATTCATAAATGCGTAGCCGTTCGCCATGCACTGAAAGCTGAACGATTAGGGGTGGCTGCAGTGAGTATTGATGGTTTTGAATGTGCAGGGCACCCTGGCGAAGAAGATGTACCAGGGTTGGTGCTGATTCCTGCTGCGGCCAAAAAGCTCTCTATTCCAATCATCGCTTCAGGGGGCATAGCAGACGGCCGCGGTTTAGCTGCTGCACTCGCATTAGGGGCAGAAGGTATCAACATGGGCACTCGCTTTTTGGCGACTCAAGAAGCCCCTGTGCATGAGAATGTTAAGAAATCGATTGTTGATATGGATGAAACCCAGACTGCACTTATTTTTCGTAGTTACAAAAACACCGCTCGGGTATACAAAAACAGCGTAGCCTTGAAAGTTTTAGAAATTGAAAAGGCCGGTGGTGACTTCTCTCAGGTTCATGGTTTGGTGTCAGGTAAAATGCAGGATATTGCCTGGAGTACCGGCGATGTTGATGCCGGAATGGTCACCTTCGGGATGTGCGGTGGTTTGGTTGACGATATACCCACTTGCAGCAAACTGGTAGAAAATATCATGTCAGAAGCCAAAAACATTATTAATGAACGATTTGCCGCTATGATGGCGTAGCATAGAAGGATAACGTTATATTCCCTAGGGAGTGTTGACGTTTCTAATATGTGCTATTGGTTAGCCCCATATTTACACATAATACTGTAGAGAAAAGAACAGAGAGATAAACATGACGGATTTGGTTAATTACCAGTTAGACGGAAAGATCGCAACCATTACCTTGCAAAACGGCAAGGTGAACGCGATGTCCCCAGACCATATCGCAGCGATTAATGACGCATTGGATAAAGCAGAGCAGGACAAAGCAGTCGTAATGATTGTTGGCCAGCCCGGAATATTCTCAGCTGGCTTTGACCTAAAGGTCTTTCAGGCAGACGCGGTTGCCGGTGTTGAAATGGTTAAAGCAGGCTCGTTGCTTTGCCGACGACTGCTGGCTTTCCCTATGCCTGTAGTCGGCGTCTGCACAGGCCATGCAATTGCGCAAGGCTGTTTCACATTGATGGCATGTGACTACCGCATTGGGGTTGATGGCCCGTTTCAATTAGGGCTTAGTGAAGTTAAGATCGGTATGACCATGCACCACTTCGGCATTGAGCTACCGCGTGCTCGATTAACACCGTCTTTCTTTCAAACAGCGGTTAATAATGCCCAAATGTACTCGCCGGAAGAAGCTGTTCAAGGCGGCTTTTTGGACAAAATTGTACCTGCGGACGAATTGATGAAGGCCGCACTCGATGAAGCAAAGCGTTTGGCTGATTTAAACCTTCATGCACACAAGGCTACCAAGTTAAAAATGCGTGCAGGTTTGTTAAAGACCATTGATGAAGCCATTGAGCAAGATTACAAAGAGCAGATGGCTGCCTTAAATAAATAAAAGGCTGATAAAGCTCAACCCAAGAGCCTGTCTGTTAGGCTTGGCAGGTTGGGCTTTATCATTTTAAACACGCCAAAACCCGCAAAACACCGACCCATTTAGCACCGAATCAAGCATTCTCGACACAGCTAAAAAGCCTATTATATTATACTAAATTGACACATTTAAATAATTAGCCTATTTTATTAGGCATTACCTTATCGATAGGATGTGTTAGTTATGCCTCAAACCGATGACTCCACACTTCATAACTTGGGCTTAAATCTAAAAAACGCACGAAAACGCTACTTCCCACGTGATGATCAGCGACGTTTTGCTGCGCGCATCAACGTTAGTCGAGCCACCTATCAAAAAATGGAAAAGGGCGATTCGACTATATCGTTGGGGAGCTATTTGGCTGCTGCTCGTCTGTTTGGCCTTGAAGATCAAATAAATCTTCTATTTCTCCCTCCCAAAGAGAAAACTGATTTACTCAAGGAGCTTGATCTATGAGTGCCAGCAGGCGAGAGGGCTTTTATCTATGGCGTTGTTTGCCTGATGGGGACGTGATAAAAGCAGGCGCGCTTGCATTAGAGCAACTGCCAAACGGACGAATAAACAATATTCAGTTTAAGTATGATGCTGACTACCTCAGCCACCCAAGCGCTATTCCTCTCGACCCCCATCATGCACCGTTGACACAACAAAGGCTGGATTATGAGACCGCTGGCCGCCAGCTACCAGGCTTTATTGATGACTGCCTACCCGATGACTGGGGCAGACGAATTGTGGCTGCCAGATTAGGCGTTCGACATGTGGACACGCTGACGTTGATGAATCATTTAACGGGCGCAGCAATGGGCGATGTAAAGATCGTCTCTGCATCTATAAACGGAACACCGGATTGGCAAAGCGGCGTAGATTACTCGAGCATTAGCAGCCTAGCTGATGCAGTATGGAACGGAGACTGGGAACTGTTGGCGAAAGCGGATCAGAGCCTTTCATTACTCCTGTCGGGCGGCAGTCGAACTGGCGGGGCAAGACCCAAGTTATTAGTCAATGATCAGGGAGAAGAGTGGCTGGCCAAATTTAACCGCGTTCAAGATAGCTTTGATATGGCAGCGGTCGAGTGGGCATGCCTTCAATTGGTTAAGTTAGCCGGTTTAAATGTACCGGAAGCTAATATTGGAACTGTCGGCCCACACCGCTGCTTAAGGGTAAAACGCTTTGATATTTCACCCAAAGGAGGGCGCTTACATCTGTTAACCTGTAACGCTTTGCTTAAAGAGGTTTATTCTCAGGAAGATCCACACCAAGGTCGATATGAAGATATTGCCGACTTGATAAAAACCTATTGTGAAGACCCTGTTAAAGACTTGCAGCAGTTATTAGGGCAACTCTTAATTAATAGCGTCTTACGTAATACGGATGACCACCTGCGCAATTTTTCACTGCTTCACGATGGTGTTGGATGGAATTTGAGCCCAGCCTACGACATTGTGCCTGACGAAACCATGGGGGCATATCACCAGATTACGTTAGCAGGAAAGCCATTTCTTCCAAAACTGGACCAAGCCGTTGAAGCGGGAAAAACGCTCGGGATGGGTAAATCGGCAAGCCTTAAAGTCGCTAAAAATGTTCAAGATGCGGTACGTCAATGGCCTGATTTATTAAAAGCAGCAGATGTTGATGAAAACACGTTGAGACGGTTTAGCAAGATGGTGGAGGATTAACAGCCATCTCTATGGGCCACCAACAATAGAGAGTTAAGGAAAAATAAGCTCAGTAAGCTTATAGCTAACATATGGTTTTAAGGTTATTCTTCTATTTTATATCGAGCATCAAGCAATCATACTTTTAAGGAGATAAGCCATAAAATGTCCGGTATTTGTGAATATCGGACATTTTATAAACGGTAAAATCTCGTTACCATTTTTCTCGACAATTATTGGTAACCTCTTTATGAGGGTGAGTGACTTACTCTTTTCTAAAATTCCTAAATGCACCACGGATAAAACTAGACAATTTGTTCAGCTTTATGGATCTCAGCACCATCAGAATGTACTGGCATGGTTTCATAAAGCAAACCTTGCGTTGTTTCTATCTTTATCTTGGTGAAAGCACTGTTTTACCAGTTTAAATGCGTTGAAAAAATATATGCCGAACCACGAAGAAATCAGATGCCCACGTTGTGGATCACCATTTGAATGCAAAATGGGGTCAATCACAATTTGCCACTGTAGTGATGTTCACTTGTCTAGAGAACAAATGGCATTTATCTCAGAGCATTGGCAAGGCTGTTTGTGTCATTCTTGTTTGCGAGAGATCAAGGCATCATTACCTGAGAACGAAGATTTATACACACTTGATGAGTCCGCAGAGTTAACCTAATTCAGCCGTGTTTTTTAGATCGCTATTCTTCGCTCTCTAGGCGCGTATTCAAAAACATCAGAGTAGCAATTTGCTTCGTTAAGACCTATTGGCTTCAGCTTATCGATAGTGCCGTATACCATTTGGGGAGAGCCGCATAGATAAATATTGGTTTTATCGAGTTCTTCAAAATCTTGCTCGATAACCTTATAGATATAACCATAGCGGCCATTCCATTCATTATTTACTGTTTCTAAGATAGGGGTGAAGGTGAGGTTCTTATGTTGTTTTACCCAGCGTTGAAATTGGTCTAACAGGTAGAAATCGTCGATATTTCTATTCGACCAATAGATGTTAATCTCGGCGTTAGGCTGCCTTGCCAGTGCTTCTTCGGTTAAGCATTTAATCTTGGCTATGCCTGATCCAGAGGCAATCAGCAGATGGCGCTGTCCAAGGTCGGTTTGCAAAAAAGCTTGCCCCATTGGCAGTGTCACGGATATCTGCGACTCATCGTTACTACGCTCAGCAAGGTGCTTCAATATTTTACTGGTTAACTCACTGCTGTTCTGAATAAAAAGCTGCAGGCGACAAGCGTGGTTTGGATTGCAGCTATTCGCAATGGAATAAAATAAGGCCTGTGGTTTCCCTCCACCATTTATATCGAGTTCCAGCTGCAGGTATTGTCCTGCATGATAATTCAGCGTTGTACCGGTAGACGAAAGCAATTCGACCTCAAAGGTATCTTCGGTCAAGGGTTCTACGCTCAAGACCTGACATTCATGCGTAACTTTATTCGCGACTTTATTCATATGGAAATCCACAATCACTACCTTAATAATCTATTTCTAGAAAGCTTAAAGTACTTTTATGATGAGTAAAAATGGTATATTTTCACGTACCGATTAATATGTCTCATGAATGATATTTACTAAACTTAACTATGATTGAACGTACGCACCTTAGAATTCTGCACGCAGTTGAACAGAACGGCTCACTAACGGCGGCTGCCAAAGCGCTTTGCGTGACGCAATCCGCTCTGAGTCACACAATGCGAAAGCTGGAAGATAATCTAGGCGCCGACATTTGGTTGAGAGAAGGGCGCAGTTTGCGCCTCACTCAGTCAGGCCGCTATCTTTTAAATATCGCGAATCGAGTACTCCCCTTACTAGATCATGCTGAAGAGAAGCTCAAACAAATGGCTCAAGGTGAGCGAGGCACTTTGCGAATTGGTATGGAATGTCATCCCTGTTATCAGTGGTTGTTAAAAATCGTTTCTCCATTCCTGGATGCCTGGCCGGATGTGGATGTAGATGTAAAGCAGAAGTTCCAGTTCGGTGGAGTGGGGGCACTGTTAGATTACGAAATTGACCTATTGGTGACACCAGATCCATTTTATAAAAGTGGCCTTAGTTTCACGCCTGTATTTGATTACGAGCAGGTTTTAGTCGTGCCTCGGGATCACAATTTAGTAGGATGCCAGTATGCAAAAGCAGAAGATTTAAGAGATCAAGTTCTACTAACCTATCCAGTCGCTACTGATCGACTCGATATCTATAGTCTATTTCTAAATCCAGCGGGCGTGGTTCCCAGACTTCACAAAACCAGTGAAACTACTGAGATCATGCTGCAAATGGTCGCTTGTGGTCGGGGCGTGGCAGCGCTACCACGTTGGTTAGCAGAGGAATATTGTAAAAAGCTACCTTTAGCTGTGGTGCGTTTGGGTAAAGAGGGTATTGCTAAGCAGATATTTTTAGGAACGCGTGAAAGTGATGGTGATATCGAATACCTCAACGCATTCATTGATATGGCACGCGGCTACGAACATCCGATTTCAACCAGTAAAACCTAGGTTTCTCGCTAGGTTTTATATTCTCGCTCAAATTACGCATGAGAATAATTCATAAAATAATGAAATAAAATCAATTTTATTCATGTAGTGATCTAAGTATAACTATATCCAGCTTTTAACGCGGCATAGTATTTATACAGGAGGTCAGGTCACCATGAGAAAAGGTTTTACATACACAATAAAAAGTATTCGTTTCGATGAAAATTATCGGCCATCAGATAGCACTCGAATCACAACGAATTTCGCTAACTTGGCGAGAGGTGAAAGCCGTCAAGAGAATCTGCGCAACGCCTTGAGAATGGTTGATAGCCGCTTCAATGCACTGGCTAATTGGGATAACCCGAAAGGAGATCGCTATTCAGTTGATCTGGAGATTATCTCGGTCGACATGGATATCGAAGGAAATGGAGAAAAATTTCCATCAATAGAAATACTCAAGACCTATATTGTTGATCACCTTACGAATAAAAGAATCGAAGGTATCGTAGGGAATAACTTCTCTTCTTATGTCCGCGATTACGACTTTAGCGTGCTGCTGTTGGATCATAACAAAGGCCAAGATCAATTCAGTATTCCTGATAATTTCGGTGATCTGCATGGCAATCTATTCAAAGATTTTATCTGCTCGGATACTTACAAAAAGAACTTTAACAAGCCACCTGTGATTTGTCTGAGCGTGTCCGACAACAAGATTTATCATCGCACAGAAAACCACCATCCAGTATTGGGTATCGAGTACCTACCAAACGAGTCCTCGTTGACTGAACAGTACTTTAAGAAAATGGGCTTTGAGGTTCGCTATTTTATGCCGCCAAATAGTGTGGCACCGCTCGCATTTTACTTTTTTAGCGACTTGCTTAGCGATTACACCAATCTGGAGTTGATTAGTACCATCAGTACGATGGAGACATTCCAAAAAATCTATCGCCCTGAAATTTATAATGCTAACGCGGTGGCGGGTAATCACTATCAGCCAAAATTGAAGCATTCAGATCACTCATTAACGCAAATTGTTTATGACAGACAGGAGCGCAGTCAGTTGGCGATTAAGCAAGGTAAGTTTGCCGAGGAGCATTTCATCAAACCCTACCAGACTGTTCTAGATAAATGGTCTGAAAACTATTCTTCATCAAACGACTCTTCACCAAACCATTATTTGCAAAATCGTGCCTCGTAAGTTGCCTCAGTAAACGGAAATTAATGATGAAAAAATTATTACCTACTTCGACGGCTGGCAGCTTACCCAAGCCTTCATGGTTAGCTGAGCCGGAGACGCTCTGGTCGCCTTGGAAGCTGGAAGTCGAGGAGTTAGTCTCCGGTAAACAAGATGCACTACGCGTTACCTTGCAGGAGCAAGAGAGTGCGGGTATTGATATCGTAAGTGACGGTGAGCAAACGCGTCAGCATTTTGTAACCACTTTCATAGAGAACCTGATCGGCGTTGATTTCGACAAGCGCAAAACGGTTAGAATTCGCAATCGTTACGACGCCAGTGTGCCAACTGTTATTGGACCAGTGAGTCGCCAGAAATCTGTGTTTGTTGACGATGCGAAGTTCTTACGCAAACAAACCAAACAGCCAATAAAATGGGCGCTTCCCGGTCCTATGACTATGGTGGACACGCTTTACGACGAGCACTATAAAAGCCGTGAAAATTTGGCCTGGGAATTCGCCGTCGCGCTAAACGAAGAGGCTAAAGAGCTAGAGGCAGCTGGTGTAGATATTATCCAGTTTGACGAGCCTGCATTTAATGTCTTCATCGATGAGGTGAACGAATGGGGCATTAAGTGTTTAGAAAGAGCGATTGAGGGGCTGAAGTGTGAAACCGCCGTACACATTTGTTATGGCTATGGCATTAAAGCCAATACAGATTGGAAGAAGACCTTAGGTTCGGAGTGGCGACAGTATGAAGAGACCTTTCCATCGTTACGAGAATCTAATATCGATATTGTTTCATTAGAGTGCCATAACGGTCGCGTGCCGGTTGAAGTTCTTGAACTTATTCGAGGCAAGAAAGTGATGGTCGGTGCCATTGATGTAGCAAATGAAACCATCGAAACACCCGAAGAGGTTGCCGAAACCTTGCGAGGTGCTTTGAAATATGTCGATGCGGACAAGCTGTATCCGTGTACCAATTGTGGCATGGCGCCGTTGCCCCGACACGTTGCAAGGGCCAAACTCGAGGCCTTATGCGCTGGTGCCGATATCGTCCGACGAGAATTGGTGGCCTCAAAGCCAAAACAGTACGATGAAAACCTAGATAAACCGCTCGAAGCAGAAGTAGTCACTAATGAGTATCATTGAATTTTTAACACAGAATTTTTCCACCTTTTTAGCTCTGTTAGCGACAGGCGTATTTGCCGGCATTCTTGCCGGTTTGCTAGGTGTTGGCGGCGGAATCGTCATTGTACCTGTATTGTTTTTTTTATTTCAGAGCTTTGGTGTATCGCCCGAGTCTTCCATGGTGATTGCAACAGCTACTTCCTTGGCGACGATCGTGCCCACTTCAATTAGCTCCATTCGCTCTCATCACAGTAAAGGTAACGTAGATTTTGACCTGCTAAAACGTTGGGCCGCATTCATACTTGTTGGCGTATTGGCGGGCAGTTGGTTAGTCACTCGCGTCGATGGTAGTTGGTTTACGATGCTATTTGGTGTAATTGCGACTTTATCTGCACTCAATATGTTATTCAGAACTGGAAAGTCGGCGCTCTTTGCAAGTTTGCCTGGAAAGTCAGGGCAGAAGGCAATGGGCACATCCGTTGGTCTTTTTAGTTCTATGGTTGGTATCGGTGGCGGTACAATATCCGTCCCCTTGCTTACCTTGTATAGCTATCCGGCTCACAAAGCGGTTGGTACAGCCGCCGCAATTGGTTTGATCATATCCTTACCAGGTGCGTTGACAATGCTGCTTCTAGGAACCACGCCAAGCGATGCTCCCGTCGGTACATTTGGGCTCGTAAATTTGATTGGTTTCATCTGTATTGTCCCGCTTACCGTTTTCTTTGCACCAGTCGGCGCTTCGCTAGCGGCTAGATTGAATGCGGCCAAACTGAAAAGAATATTTGCAGTCGTATTGCTTATTACCGGTATTCGAATGTTGGTTCAGTTAGCGATGTAGACGATATTAGCTTATTTGAATCCATTGATTGCGAAGATTACACCTCAATTATTGGTATCCCATTGATGTGGACGGCAAAAACGTTGACGCAACAGGGAGTGTCAGTTCCTTAATAGCATTGTAGCGGTGGGCATTTAAACGGCGTATTATAATTTCGATGTCTAATGCAATATTCAATGACAATAGGGAGCCATAATTGATAACCGAGCCATCACAACCGACCAAAGCTTGGGTTACGACCTTTGACGAGCTTGCAAAGCTAGCGAACTACTCGCTGATGGACAATTTAACTGCCGACCCTGATGCGACAAGCGATGGTGGCGATCACCGCGCGCGCCAAGTCTATTCAGGGCACTTTGTGCCGGTCACTCCGTCGCCTTTAGCTGCACCAAAGTATGTTGCTCATAGCCCTACGTTATTTAATGAGCTGGGCTTAAGTGACAAGCTCATTAATGACGACAATTTTTGCCGACTATTTTCGGGCGATATTTCCGTGGCTCGGCCACCAATGCGTAAAGTCGGTTGGGCAACCGGTTACGCACTGTCAATTTATGGCACCGAATATACTCAGCAATGCCCGTTCGGTACTGGTAATGGCTATGGTGATGGCCGCGCGATTTCGGTTTTTGAAGCATTAATTGATGGCAATCGTTGGGAGATGCAATTAAAAGGGGGCGGTCCGACGCCCTATTGCCGTGGTGCTGATGGTAGAGCCGTTTTGCGCTCGAGTGTGCGTGAGTTTTTAGCCCAAGAGTTTATGCACGCACTCGGTATTCCTACATCGCGCTCGTTGACGCTATTTGTATCTCAATCAGAGACTGTTATGCGGCCATGGTATTCCGAAGGTTCCCGCTCTGAAGACCCTGATATTTTAGTGGCTAATCCGGTTGCAATTTCAACGCGCGTAGCTCCGTCATTTTTGCGCGTCGGGCAGTTAGAGTTATTCTCCCGTCGCACGCGAAACGCCTCGCGACCGCACGCACGCGATGAATTAAAAATGATCGTTAGCCATTTAATTGAGCGCGAATATTCAAAGGAGATTGACCGAGCGTGTGGCTTTAATGAACAAATCGTCATGGTGACTAAATTGTTTCGCCAGCGGCTAACATCGCTAGTCGCGGGCTGGCTTCGAGTAGGTTACTGCCAAGGCAATTTTAATAGCGATAACTGCGCTGCTGGTGGCTTTACACTCGATTATGGCCCATTTGGTTTTTGCGAAAATTTTGACCCGGAATTTCAACCCTGGACCGGTGGCGGCCAGCATTTTTCAAGTTTTAATCAGCCCGCGGCCGCTGAGGCGAATTTTCATATGTTTTGGAAAGCGGTGCGGCCGTTGCTCGCAGATGACGCTGAAGGGTTAGCGCAGCTGGATGACGTGCGCCGCGGCTTTGCAGATGAAATGCAAAGCCGAATTCAGCGTATGTGGGCAGCTAAGCTTGGCCTCGCGGAATTTGATCCCAAACTCTTTCAAAAGCTACTGGCCTTAATGACGCGCTCAGAAGTGGATTTCACGATATTCTTTCGTGAGCTATCGGCTGTGCCATCTCGCATGCAGGCTTTAAAGAAAAGCTTTTACGTTGAGACGAGTGAGGCGCTCGATAACGAGTGGCAATTGTGGCTAGACAGCTGGCGAGCGTTAGTTGCTACTCAAGGTGATGTGGTAACGGTTAGCGAAAATATGAAGCGACTCAACCCAAAATATACTTGGCGTGAGTGGTTAGTGGTACGAGCCTATGAGCAAGCAATGCAAGGCGACTATTCGTTAATTAGAGAGCTGCAAGAAGTGTTTAGCCAGCCCTATGAAGAACAGTCAAAAACGGTCGAAGAAAAATACTACCGCTTAAAACCAAAAACCTTTTTTAATGCCGGTGGGATATCTCACTATAGCTGCTCATCCTGAGAGGTGGTATTACATTACTTGAATCTGGTCAGCGTAATAAAAGCAAAACTGGACTCGAAAGTGGAAGAAGCTAACTCACGATAATTTCAGTAAATTCAAATCATTACGTACAAAGTGGCTAATTTAATAATACTAGGGTGCTATTAACCTTACTACTATTTCCTGTAATCTGTATTACAGGAAATAGTGAAATACCCAAAGCTGGGGGAATTAAAACCGAATAATAACGTTGTATTCTCTTTTTAAAGCTTTCGGCACTGGTTTAAAGCATCCACGAATGTCTAAAACCGACCGTATTTACCGGCAGTATTTGATTGCTGCCTGGGTCTATTTAGTACCTAGGCCTTTTATGCTTCTACCTGTTCTTTTGCTTGGTGAAACCAGGCTAATACACGCTGGTGGTATTGGGCGCCATATAGTTGAATAAACTGCTTTGTTTTAAAGTCATTTGTGTCTTGCATCGCTGCTATACGTTTATCTATAAATGTGGGCGTTAAAGGAATTCCACATTCAACGGTAATACAGTGGTGCCATTCATCATAGTTCTGGGGAATTGGGCCTTCCATCATTGCTCTAGCTCTCCTGTGCAGGTTCCTCAAATGTAAATTAAGGTCAGGTACATTATCACTTGTGTTATATATGTAATGCCCGTTGTTAATACTCTGTTTTATCTTATATACGTTAAAACTCTTAATTCGTTTAATACTTCTGATCTATCACGACGACATTGTGTGCATGCAGACTTTCTTGATGTTCTACTTTTAACCAATAGTCGGTCACAAATTCCATCCTATCCAAACCATTTTTGATACGTCGTGCTGCATCCTCACAGAACATGAGATTTTCCGCGTTCATAACCTGACTACCAGCCAGTTAACAGCCTAACCCTTAACTACCGTCACCGACGATACGAACATGTTTGGCTTGATTGTCGACCTTTAGATAAAAACAATCGGGGCGATGCGTATGGCATGCTGAGCCAACCTGATTCACCAGGCAAAGCACGCTATCGCCATCACAATCAAATTGCATCGACACTAGCTCTTGGGTATGTCCACTGGTTTCCCCTTTTGTCCAAAGTGCTTTGCGGCTGCGTGACCAATAGGTTACCCGGCCCGTTTCCAGGGTCTTCTCCAGTGAGGGTTTGTTCATCCATGCCATCATCAGAACCGTTTTACTCGTTGCGTCTTGCGTTATGACGGGTATCAAGCCTGAGTCGTTGAATGACAAATTCTCGATCACCTCATCTAAGCGCACGCTATCTCCATCGGTCTTTGTTTCCAGCGAATGAAAAAACTTACGGTACACCTTTTTATCTCCTATAAATCCTTAGCCCTTAGCCGACAACTTGGAACTATAACGCTACGTTACATCACATCATTAATGTTATGTACTTAGCTTATCGATTCTCGTGCTACGCCTCTACCACCCTACTTACCCTGTTACTCTACGAGCATTGCCTCATAAAAAGTGATGACGGTAGACCTAGAACAAAGGGTGCCCAGCACTGATCGCCGACGCAGCGCTATAAAAGCTCCAACCCAATGCGATCAGCACAAGGCCTCCAACTAGACGTGCATAGTGACTAAAAGCGTTCTGGTAGCCCCCACTCCCCCCACCTGAGGTTGTTATAAACCGCTGTAGCCAAGAGCGCGCGTACAGCGTTGCGATGGCGAGCAAACTAACCGACAGCCCCGTGCCAATTCCCATCATCAAAGTAGCGATAACGCCATACGAATAAACGCCCACCAAATGCGCATAAATCAAGACCACAATAGCCCCGGAGCAAGGGCGAAACCCCATCGACAAAATGACCGCCAGTGTTTGCAAAGTTGATTCATTCTGTTCCGGCACATGCGTGTGAGAACAGCCGCAACCTGAACTATGTTCATGCGTATGGCTATGTGCTGAATGGTCATGATGATGGTCATGATCGTGCTCGTAGGCTTGACTATGAGCGTGTTGTTGATGTGAGTGATACGTTTTTTGCCCACTTGAGCGGTGAAGTTTAAGCATACGTCTAATTGCTCCCACAACTAACATCACGCCAAGCATGATGACCAATATGAAACTTACCAGCGCCATACCGTTTCCGTAATTATGCACCTCAGCTAATTTAAACTGGAGAATTCTCGCTAAACCGCTCACCAGGGTAATGGCAATCACCGATTGCAATATCGCAGCCGCGAAAGAGATCAAAATACCTTTTCTGAAACTTTCTTTATTCGTTCCCAAATAGGTGACGATAACCGCCTTCCCATGACCAGGCCCTACCGCATGAAACACACCATAACAAAAGCTTAAGGCAACAAGTGCACCGCCGTATTCAATTACGTCTTCAGACACAGCACTGATATGACTCGCCAACATCCCATGCAGTGACTTTTGGTATTCTATCGTCGTCGCAACGAATGTGTTCCATTCGGTATAAATCGTAAAACCTAAACCAATTACCAAGACTAGAACAACGAGTTTTAGCAGTATTGTTAAATAGGATGTCTGGAAGGGAGTCGTCAATCGATTCACACTGATTCTCTCTTTGTGCTTAGTAACTAGATACAGTTAATAAAAGCTGTTTCGGCAAAACTTGCACCCAAACCGTCTGTGTTGTTCTGGGTTTGATCCAGACTTTGTGCGTAGTCGATTTGATCATCTGTGGGCTGGGGAAGTTCAAGTTTCGTTGAACATTCCGTTGCATTTCCGCTAATGATCTTAATATTCTTCTCTGTCGCGTGGTTCATGGCGATGTAATAGGTTGGATCATACACTTGCCAGCTTAAGGTCTTATTTTCAATCTTTGTTTCCGTCTCTATATCAAAGGTCATTTCTAGCACCAGTATCAACTGCCCTTCTACATTCATTGTAGAGAGCTGATATTCATCGGGCACCCCAAGTTCAATAGGCGATCCATTCAACTTCAGTGTAGAAAAGTACTGGTATGACTCGAGATTCTTGATCATGTCCGCCGCGGTCGCTCGCAAGCCTAACTCTTCATTCCCGTATTGCTTCAACAGATCCGCATGCGTCATCAAGGAGTAATAAAAATCAAACTCCCATCGTTGGTTGACTTGTACTAGACGTGCCCTGTCATCTAAAACAAAGCTAGAGTTCAATGCAATCCAGTTATGCGGGTGCGCTTGAACCAAAGTGCCAAAGCTCAGTGCCGCAGTTATAAAGACAGGCATTATGGTAAATTGACTAAGCCGTAGTATTGATACAATCATCACACACACAATTGATTTCTAACTGTGGACTCGCCCCATCTCATTTTCCCTTACCCGATAAAATCAAGCGTAAGTAACAAGCGCTTTTCACCGGGCTTAACGCCTGGCGAACGGTGCACTAAGCCGGCATTCTCATTGCCTTCCCATAGCTCACCTTTTAGGAGGGCTACATCACCAGATGTTAATTGGCGGATATCAGAAACATCTTGATAAATACCTGACTCCTCATCAGGTAGACCATTATTGCCATGCCCCAACTTCGAACGATCAACCGCTTCATGGGGTAGCCACTGTGTTGAAGAGCCTTTAAACGTGGTGACTAAACGACACGGCACTCTATCAACATGGAATCGGGGACACATTGCATGATCAAGCATGGTCAACCGAAGCCCGGCATTTTCCAACTCAAATAGACAACAAAACATATCGACCAGTTCTGCAATTTCGCTACTCAAGGGTTCAGCCCAAGCCAATCCTTTTAACTTATCGAGTAAGAATGCTTTAGCCGACTCAGGCCTTACACTACCTTCAATTTTAAGTGAACGGGTTTCGGCAAAGAGCTGATCAACAGAGGACAGTACGGCCTGGTTTAATTCTCGCTTCCAGATTGCAATATTATTCGCAGAGTCATAAATATCCGCCAGTACCTCTGGCTCACTTGATTCTGACGACTTGCGATGGCCTATGAGGGCTATATTCTCGTTAGAAGTTCTGTAATAAGGTCTCATGATTCTCTCTTGTTTATTCTATGGGCTGTTTTGGTATCAATTACTGCGAAAGCCTGTATTGACATTGGTAGGTACTGCTTCTATCGCTGTGTTATTTAATGCAGAGTCTTTATCTGTCACACCCTGTCCTCTCCCCCATTCACTCTGTGAGCGCCGCCATCGGGGTTGGGGAGTTGCCATAAAGAAATCTTTGGAAGTAATCTGTACAAAATATTGATAATGATGAACAACAAAGCGCTGATGCAAACAATGGTCGGCCCGGTTGGCGTATCCATAACATAAGACGTACGTAACCCGGCCAGACTTGCCATCACACCCAGGCATGCTGCCACGACCGCCATCATTTCTGGAGTTTTACTGAATGGACGCGCCGTTGCCGCGGGTATAATCAACATGGCAGTAATCAATAACACGCCAACCACTTTGATCGCCACAGCAACCACGACCGCCAAGGCAGTGGAAAGAATCAGTTGCTCTCGTTTGGGGTCAAAACCACTGGCCCGCGCGAGATCTTCATTCAGGGTCGAGAGTAATAAGCCTGACCACCGCCAAGCCACCAACGCCAATATAATTAGTGCTCCGCCCCAGATCACCATGAGATCCATTTTGCCAACAGCCAAAATGTCACCAAACAGATAGGACATTAAATCAATGCGAACACCCGATAGAAAAGAGACGGCGACTAAGCCCACTGCAAGCGAAGAATGGGAAACAACACCAAGCAAGGTATCCATGGTAAAGCCTTTGCCGTTGAGCGAAGACACCGTCATGGCCATGATAAAACAAACACCGAGTACGCTCACAAACAACGGTGCCGATAAAGTGAGTGACAACGCAATACCAAGCACTGCGGCATGAGCAGTCGCATCACCAAAGTAAGCCATACGCCGCCAGATCACAAAACATCCCAAAACGGCGGCCGATAAGGCTACACCAACACTTGCCAGAGTGGCTCGCACCAGGAAATCATCAAACATGGTCAGCCCTCTCGGTATCTGTAGCGACGTGCACGCCAGGGTACGTCCTGGCGTGAGAATAGTGATGGTGATTTTGATGAAGATATAGCGCTGCTTCGTCTTTATCTAGACCAAACAAGCTTCGGTACTCGGGGGAAACGCCAACAACCTCGGGCTTCCCCTGGCAACAGATATGGCCATTCAAACAAATAACACGATCAGTTTGACGCATCACCACATGCAATTCATGACTGATCATCACGATGCCGCAGCCTAAGTTCTCTCGCACGTCTGCAATTTGCCGGTAAAAGTCGGCGATACCTCGGTGATCCAAGCCTTGCGTGGCTTCATCAAGCAGCAGCAAATTGGGTGAACCCAATAACCCTCTAGCAAGCAGCACGCGCTGGAATTGCCCGCCAGACAAATCCATCACCTGTTGCTTATCCAGGTTAGGAACGCCGGCTTGCTCCAAAGCCTTAGCAACAGATGCTGGACGATGAACAGCCGGTAAGTTCATAAACCGCTTTACGGTCATCGGAAGGGTTGAATCGATATGCAACTTCTGAGGAACATAGCCGACTTTCAGATCAGGCGACTTTTTTAACTCACCTGCACTCGGCTGAATGGCACCAATTAAGGCTTTAAATAACGTCGTCTTACCGGAACCATTTGGGCCGATAACGGTGACTATTTCACCCTTCTCAACCGACATCGTAATATCATGCAGAACCTGGCGCTGGCCAAAGTGCACAGACAACGATTCGCATTCAATTAGCTTGTTACTCAACGAGCACTCCCATCAAAATTTTTTAATCTCATCGCGCACAAATTTTTTGTGAGTAAGTGATTTTCATTTGCATAGCTCAAAAACTAAACGTTATGATATATCATATCCTTTAATTGATCTACCCAATTTATAGGTAGCTAATCATCCAACTATTTCTGGAGCCCCTCATGCGGAAAAAAATTCTTGCCTGTACTTTATTTAGTTTAGGTTTCCCCCTCAATGTACTTGCGGAAGCACCTAAGGTAGCTGTCGACATCGCTCCCTTACACTCATTAGTCGGCCAGGTAATGGAAGGCGTTGGTCAACCGGAGCTAATCATTCCTCCCGAAGCATCTCCACATTACTACTCGTTGCGTCCTTCTCAAGCGGATGCATTGGCAAACTCCAAGATTGTATTTTGGATAGGTGAACCGTTAACGCCCTGGTTGGATAAGGCAATGAATAATGTTGCAAGTTCAGCTCAGAAAGTTAGCATGTTGGATCTTGAATCCACCACCACTCATGAATTTCGTGAAGGCGCGACCTTTGAAGAACACGTACACCATGAGAAAGATGAACATCAAGATGACCATGATGACCATAACCCCGGACTAATTGATCAATTCCTATCTCTCTTCAGCTCGCATGATCAAGAAGAAGACCATCAAGACGGTCACAACGAACACCATGATGACCATAAGGGTGTTGACCCGCATGCCTGGTTAGACCCCGAAAATGCCAAGAGCTGGATTAACGAAATCAAAAAGGCCTTGTCGGCACAAGACCCCAAAAATGCCATGACCTATGACGCCAACGCGCAGAAAGCGATTGCTCAATTGGATCGCCTTATCGTACAAACTCGCAGTAGCGTTGATAACCTCGGAGAATTGAAGTTCATCGTATTTCACGATGCTTACCAGTATTTCGAAAGACGGTTCGGCGTCGAAGCAGTAGGATCAATTTCTTTGGGAGATGCTGAAGATCCGAGCCCTGCTCGCATTACAGAAATTCGCGATACGGTTAAAAAACTCGGCGTGAATTGCGTATTTGCAGAGCCTCAATATGATCCAGGCTTGGTAGAAAACGTATTCGAAGGGTCAAGCATTATAGCGATTGGCGTGATGGACCCTTTGGGTGCTAGTATCAAAACTGGCAACCAGCACTATCCAGAATTAATTAAAGGCATGGTTACAAGTCTTGCTGAATGCAATAAGTAACTAAAATGCCATGTTGCTGCCAGTATATTCGGTATATGGAGATAGCCCAATGCTTAAGAAGAGTTACCCTTACTATTTAGCAAATAAAGCGGTTTATGCTAATCAAGAGCTTGAGGTTACCGACAAATACTCCGGCGATGTCGCGACCACTGTCGCACTGGCAGATGCCAAGGTCATAGATAATGCGATTGCAGCAGCAGAGAACAGCCAGGAAGCCCTCCGACAATTGGCGCCTTACGAGCGACAGGACATTCTTAACCATTGTGTCAGCCGGTTTCAGGAGCGCTTCGAAGAGCTGGCCACGACGCTTTGTATCGAAGCGGGTAAACCTATCAAAGATGCGCGTGGTGAAGTTACTCGCCTTATCGATACCTTTCGAGTTGCAGCTGAAGAATCAGTTCGCATGAACGGTGAAGTCATTAACCTTGAAATAACGCCCAGAGCCCGAGGCTACAGTGGCATGTACAAACGTGTACCGATCGGCCCCTGCTCTTTTATCTCTCCATTTAACTTTCCCTTGAATCTGGTGGCACACAAAATCGCTCCTGCTCTGGCGGTTGGCTGCCCATTTGTTCTAAAACCGGCTAGCCGGACGCCTATTGGTGCGTTAATAATTGGAGAAGTGTTAGCCGAAACCTCGTTACCAAAAGGCGCGTTTTCCATACTGCCCTGTAACCGAGACGGCGCAGACTTGTTTACCGTAGATGAGCGATTAAAACTTCTCAGTTTTACCGGCTCACCCGATGTGGGCTGGGAGCTAAAAAAACGGGCAGGAAAAAAATCGGTAGTGCTGGAGCTTGGCGGTAACGCCGCCTGTATAGTTGACCAGGATATAATGGATAACCCCGGTGATTTGGAAGATGCTATCGAACGGATTATTTTTGGCGCGTTCTATCAGTCAGGCCAAAGCTGTGTGGGGGTGCAGCGTATTATGATTCACCATGCGGTTTACGATAAATTCAAACATGAGTTTGTCGCTAAGGTCGAAAAGCTACAAATGGGCGACCCTAAAGATGAAAATACGTTTATTGGGCCTATGATTTCAGCTTCAGAAGCGAGCCGCCTTAAAGGCTGGATCGATGATGCACTTGCTGCCGGAGCCGAACTCCTTACAGGCGGCAAACAAGAAGGAGCCATGCTCGAAGCAACAGTGCTGGAAAATGTTCCTGAAGATGCAAGCATAAATACAGAAGAGGCCTTTGGCCCAGCTGCGATACTAACTCAATTCGCTGACTTCGACCTCGCACTGCAAGCGGTTAACAACAGTAGGTTCGGCTTACAAACCGGTATTTTTACCCGTGATATTTATAAAATTAACAAGGCGTGGGATACCCTGGACGTGGGCGGCATCGTTATTGGTGATGTTCCCAGCTGGCGAGTCGATAACATGCCCTATGGCGGCGTAAAAGATTCTGGCAAAGGTCGAGAAGGCGTTCGTTTCGCAATGGAAGATATGACCGAATTACGCTTACTGGTTATTCGTGATCGAAACCGTTAAGTGAGCCGCTAGAGCACTGTTTAAACAACGCACCTCATGATGGTCGCCTCGGTTCAACAGATTCGAGGCAGCTGCTCTCCTGCCAATATATTAAGCGCCCTTGCGGACACATCTCTTGATAATATAGACAAGGGAATACATTGACGCTACTACGAAGGGCCTTGAATTTTACCAAGAGTAACGCAACGCTCGACTTTTTCCTTGGTATTCAAAACACTGTATATTCAAAACACTGTATACGTAAAACGATGAGTAAATGGTGATAGACTAAGCCAGACAACGTAATTCACTTTATAATAACTAACGAGGTATCTATGCATAGTATTCTTGCTTTCAGACGTTTTGTTTCTTCGGTAATGATGTGCGCAATATTCCTTGTTGGAATGCAAGTCAGCGTTGCAAATGCCAAGATGGTTTCGACAGCAACAGTTATTTCTACTGAGCAAAATCAGCTAGACCGTGAATTTGTTTTAGACAGGCTGAGTGAATCACAAGCCGAGTCAATCATGGTCGATATGGGAGTTGACCCGGAGCTGGTTAAACAACGCGTCAGTAACATGACTGATGAGGAGTTGGCTCAGTTTAATGCTGAGTTCGAGCAGTTGCCAGCGGGTGGTGATAGCATTGTTGGTCTCGTCATTTTGGTCTTCCTAATACTGATTGTTTTAGACCTGCTGGGTACAACTAACATATTCCCGGCTATCAAGCCTATTAATTAATTACGATGATAGATAAGGCTCTGAAAGGGGTGCGCTACCTAGCGTGCACCCTTTTGCTCAGTTTATCCGTTGGCTGTTCAACGCCGCACCTTACGCAACAGCTCTACAGAGAAAAAACAGCCGATAGTGTAACGTCTGCGTCCATCGCGAATGTGCCATTCTTTCCGCAACAGCGATTTCAATGCGGCCCTGCAGCGCTGGCAACTGTGTTTAATTACCGCGGATTAAACATTACGCCTGACGAGCTTAAAGATGAAGTATACCTGCCAAAGCGAGAGGGTAGCCTGCAAGTAGAATTAACCGCAGCGACTCGAAAACGCGGTTTAATTGCCTATCCACTCGCCCCTTCACTAATAGACTTGTTTAAAGAAATTGATGGAGGCAACCCCGTACTGGTGTTACAGAATCTCGGTATCCAACTAATTCCCAAATGGCATTATGCTGTGGTTGCTGGTTACGACATGGAAGAATCAACCATTACATTACGGTCTGGCACGACTCAAAATCTTACAATGCCAATTTCAACCTTTGAACACACCTGGGAAAGAGGCAGCTACTGGGGGCTGGTTATTCTGCCACCCTCTCAATTGCCCGAAACGGCAGAGCCGCTTAAATATTTAAAAGCCGCACAGTCATTGGAAGCAATAGCGCAGTTTGGTACCGCACAAAGTGCTTATGAGGCTGCACTAAAACGTTGGCCGAATAACCGTATTGCACTGTTAGGGCTCGGCAATGCCCATTATGCTCTGGCACGTTATGACGAGGCAGGAAAAGCGTTTAAGCAGCTCACAAGCAAGTTCCCTTACGAGCCCGAAGGCTGGAATAATCTAGCGTATGCCATGCTGGCTCAGTACTGCAAAGACGCAGCGATTTTAGCCGCACAATGTACCGTCACCCTTTCAAATGGCTCACCCCAATACATGGCAACATTACAAGAAATCCGCTCTGCTAGCCTAACCTCAACACCTGCGGGTCATTGCGAACCTGTTGTTTGTCCTGTCCGGGAATAACATTGTCTTTTGAGGGGGCATCTTTAAGCTTTGCGCACTATTTTATCAAACCGATTATCCGTACATACGCTGATATCAGTGGTGATATAGTCCATTTGCCCCTCCTTTCTTAGCGTAATCTCCCGCCAATAAGGTTTTGGTGCTTTGCATCTATGCTGATGTTAAGAGCATTTACGCGCCCCGGAGCTGGCAGGCGTTAACCAACCAACTTTATACTCGCCCTGGCGTATTGGATGCGATCGCCCGGAACTCTCTGGTCATATGAGCCTGATCACTGAAGCCAAACTGTTGAGCTACATCCGCCAGATTTGCGCTTCTATTTTGCCGCAAAAAATTGATTGTTTTCTTAATTCTTAAAATACGCTGATAGTGTTTTGGCGTCATTCCTAGCCAGAGCTGAAAAAGGCGCTCAATTTGTCGTTGACTCAGCTTAATGCTTTCACCGAGTTGACCCGGAGCTTCGTCTTGCTTTATGCCTTCCAATGCTTTTTCAAGAGAGTCTGGAATGATATTGGTAAAATCCAGATTATAATTTATCCAACGATACATAGCCTCTATCTGACTCTTGTTATCTTTTATCATCCTAAGTTCAGAGTAAATTTGGTGGAGATTATAAAGTGAGCCTTCATTTGATGAGAGAGCACATTGCTAGAACCCTTTCTTCATAATATTTCGAATCCGGGCTTTTACAGAAGGAGCCTCATCACGCATAGCCATCTCAAAGTGTTGCTTAGTCTCATTCAAATATTCTGGATACTGTCTACTTAATTCATAAAACCCATTGTATGACCAGGCTCTCACGAATTTATTCCGGTCAGTAAGCGCACGTTGTAAAAAATGGTGTAGATTTTTAATTTCAGCCTCGGGGATGGGCATAAAAGGGATACACTGAAGCACATGCAATTTGGCCTCCCAGTATTCCAACTGGTTGAGAGATTCATATACTCTATCGATATGGGATTGCCCAAACCCATTTCCGGATTCAAGCCATGCCTTTATCAACCAAGTGGCTCCTTTTTCGCAGGCCTTCGAACATGACAGATCTATAATTCTATCGGCGAAATTAGTTTCCGTGTGGTGCGTATCATATACGGCCTTAATATCAGCAGACGATTTCCCATCCCATGCTACAATCTTTTGTTCAATGGACATATCTTCACCGCACGTTTCTAGAACCGAAAACCTAGCATAGCGCTAATATCCTCAATGTCCACAGGAGGCAAAAGAGTAGCTTTATATTCGATCAAATCATCTTTCAGCATAAATGGAAGCTCAAGATCTAGCAATGGCACGAGCGTATAGCGAGTAAAATCTACATCAAGTAGAGCCCAACAACATATAGCGTTGATGGTAGCTTTAGGACTTGAACTTGGGCCGCCAAGCTTTGCAGGAACGGTTCAGCCTACAAGCCCTTTCGTTCTCGATGATGAATACACTTAATAGTTATTAAGTGCTAACATTTGTACACACAATCATATATATGGTCTTTATTATGGATACTAGAGTTCAATTTCGAATTGATGAAGAAACTAAGCGCCTAGCCCAACAAAGGACAGAAAGCCAAGGGCGCACACTTAGTGATGCATGTCGAGAACTTACAGAACAACTAGCAGATCAACAGCGTAAAGCCACTTCTCATGATGCTTGGCTGACTGAACAAGTTAATTTGGCTTTTGAAAAGTTTCAGACCAACAGATCAACTTTTGTTGAGCATGAACACGCGAAATCCAGTATGTCAGAGCGCAAAGCCAAAATACGTGAAAGGTGTTAATTAGTGATTTATTGGGAGGAAGAGTCTCTAAACGACCGCGAAAGGATATTCGAATTTCTTTATGACTTTAATCCAATAGCAGCAGAGAAAACAGATAAAATCATCGAGGAAAAAGTTGAAAACCTACATCAGCAGCCTTTAATGGGCGTGCAACGCGGTGGCATTCAAGGCCGCTTGCTAGTCATTCCAGAAATATCAATGATCGTATCCTACTGGACTGACAATACCGTGATACGGGTTATGAGAGTCCTTCATCAGAAACAAAAATTTCCGGCTAAAAGACCGTAAATTTCACCCCCTTGAACAGGGGCCTCTTTAACATTAACAACCTGATGTTCCTCACAAATAGTAGATACCCTATCTATGCATCAAGCACTGCGTTTTCTTCAAACTCAACTGGACTCATTCCGTCATTCGCTGAGCAAAACGTCCACTGAGGGCCGCATGCTTAATTTCGTGGAGAGCAACGGGTTAGGTTAGGCCTCCGTCGGTACCCGATTATATTTCATACAACGTCAATCTCTTCTACAACAACACCCCAACCTTCATCAGGTTTGTTGGTCTTCAATGCAGCAACGATATCTTGATCAACAATTAGCGATATCGGCTCTTCTGCAAGGCGGAACATTTTCTGCCCATGAATTTTTTTACTATCAATCACCATCTCTTTAAAAGCTACTAACGGTAATTCCCCATCACCTTTCATAATCTCATCGTATTTTGATGAGTCCGTGTCCGTTGCACTCAACAAACCAAGTACATTAAATAAATAATAATCTTTCCTAACTTCTCTGGACTCAGTGTTTATCAGAACAACAGGGAACGCTTGATAATTATCTACACCTATATTTGATATGACATCAATTAGCCTTTTAGACGCGAGCACTGTTCCGCCAGTAAGGAAGTGCGGGATTGCTTCGCCTGTTGGGAAGCTGTGCTCGAAAACTAACTCAGGTAGTTTTTCTGGGTCAATATACCGTCCTTGCATTATACTACTCTCACCAAGCTTGGGAGAATTTACAATTCCATAATTCACATAGTTGCTAGATTCGAATTTATAATAGTCCTTCATACGGTTTCTCTTTTGTGATCTACCCGGTACAGGCTGCTGCGTGTGGCATTACCGTTAAGGGGCCGTGGCGTAACGCTAAAATCATAGGAATCAATATATTAAAAATACAATTAGGCATAATTTTCCGGACTATGGAAAGAAATGTAGGGAAACATTCCTGATTTTTCTAGATGATCACGAATATTCGATGATACTACCATTGCGGTTCTTTTGTTCAGTGGACGAAACAAATGAAGATTCGTTGAAACATTCCCATTAAAGACCTTTTTTATAGAGCATTGCCGTATGGGTTGGCGAGCAAGGTGAAATATCTGAAGCAGAATTATCGATAATATCCACAATGCCTATTATATTGCCTAATATATAATCAAAACTTTCACCCGTCTCTAGGTCATTAATTTTTGCAGACCAGGCTTGAATATTATCTACACCACACTCCTTCAATGCCGAAAAAAGTTTCGGCGTCATAAGAAACGTCGGAGAACCAAACAGTTCAGGAATTATACCTAGAGGCTTTTTATCAAAATAGAATTGGGCAACCGCATCCTCAGGAACATCTAGCACCTTCCCTTTTCGTAACATCCTTGTCGTAATTCCGGGGAAAGGATCCGTATTATCAACAGTTCTAAGTGAGTTCCCTTTGCTCGTAAAACAGTCTAAAAAGAAATAGTCCATCTGATTATTCCATTGCTCTATCTGACGTGATCTAATAGATTTGTACACACCAGTTAAGAGATAATCCTCAAAACTGGAGTGTAAAATGGCTGTAAGAAAAAATTATTCAAAAGAGTTTAAATTGGATGCGATTAGCCTGGTAACTGAGCAAGGCTATTCGAAGGCGGAAGCGGCACGAAACCTTGGCATTAATCCAAATGTGCTTGGACGTTGGATTAAAGAGCATGAAAATGATGACGGTCATGCATTTCGTGGTAATGGGAAGCTTACTCCTGAACAAGAAGAGCTTCGCCGCCTAAGAGAAGAAAACAAACGGCTAAAGATGGAGCGCGATATCTTAAAAAAAGCGGCCACCTTTTTTGCCACGGAAGCAAAGTAAAATACGCTTTCATCACCCAGCATAAAAAGGTGTGGCCCGTTGGCATTATGTGTCAGCAATTGGGTGTAACACGCTCAGGTTATTACAGCCATTTAAAGCGTCAAGACAATAAACCTGATGATCCGATTCACTCGGAGATGATTGAGTGGGTCCAAGATATAGCCAAATCAAGTGATGATACATACGGCTATCGCAGAATGAAAACAGCATTAAATGTTCTGGGTTACCCGGTTGGCCGAAATAAAACCCGTAAGCTAATGAAAGAGGCAGGTGTAAAAGTTAAACACAAGAAAAAATACAAGGTAACGACAAACAGTAATCATAAACAGCCGGTATTCGACAATCTTCTTGATCGTGAATTTTCTGTTGAACAGCCTGACCAGGTTTATGCTTCTGACATCACGTATGTCTGGACGCAAGAAGGCTGGTTGTATTTGGCTGTGGTGATTGACCTGTATTCTAGAAAAGTTGTTGGATGGAGTATGAGTTCGCGCATGAAAGCTCAAATGGTTTGTGATGCGCTCAAGATGGCAGTTTGGCAGCGTCGACCTAAAGCTGGCTTGATACACCACTCAGACCGTGGCTCTCAGTATGCCAGCAGGGATTTTAGAAAGCTGCTGAACTTGCATGACTTTAAAGGCAGTATGAGTAAGCGTGGAGATTGTTGGGACAATGCCGTTGTTGAAAGCTTCTTTGGCACCTTAAAGCAGGAACGAGTGCATTGGAAAAACTATCAAACAAGGCATGAGGCTCAACAGGATATTCTGAAATATATCTCAGTGTTTTATAACAACGAGCGACGGCATTCGTACCTCGATTATAGAAGTCCGGTACAGTTTGAAAAAGAAATGGTTGAATTAAGAAAAGTTGCTTAACTGGGTTGTACAATTTTGCTTGACCACGTCAATCAGTTAATCACGCGAATAATTTACACTTATTAGGTGTCCTGTGCTGCAACTGGTTAGGGGCTATTGGTTTTGCTTACTCAATTTTTAACGCAGACCGTTTTGAAACCATACAGCGCACCAGACTCACTCTTCCATTCCTTCACGTAGGAAAGCGAACAGGACTCTCCCTTCAAGTTCAGGTATTTCAATGGTACGCCAGCTGTAAGGTTGAACACCTCGCCTGCGACCGCAACTCGCACGTAAACGCCTTTGCTCCAAGACTTCTGAAGGCCGAATGGAGTAGTGCCTCCTAGGGTTCCTCCTTCTCCCACGGAAATCCAGAAATCTGCTTCGAGTGAGACATCTTCGGGCGTTGACCTTACTCGACTTAGATTTGTCTCAAGCGCCCGGGCTTGATTCTCGGCCTTCGAGAGAAGATCCTTCACTTCTTCAGGGGCATTCGATTGGGTCACTTTGGCCTTCAGTTCCGCGATCAGCCCGAGTAAATTTTTAGTACCGATATCCGTTCGCTCAGGAGCCGCTGCTAATGCGAAGCTGTTGTTGAAGTAAGCGCCAGCCGCCGCACCAACGATTGCTGTGAAAAGCGGTACCAAAACAACAATAACAAATTCCTTTTTGTTCAACATCTCTAGTCTCCTTAAATGAGCGACAAGCTTATTTCGCCAAACGCCTCAATCCGCCAAGGCTTTAGCGGTCGGCTGCATTGGTTTGTGTACGCCCGACATAGGCATTAAATAATGAGGTGAAAGTCCTCTGTAGGAAGATCACCGCTAAGTCAATCTTAAACGATTTAACGATAACTACTAGCGAATGGCAAGGGCCAATCCGTGAGGAACGGTCTGGAGGAAGCAGCATGCAGGGTGTTGTTGGGGCTGAGGGTTAGATACCCTCGGCTACCCAATTAGGTGTTTGTTATTAATACCAATTTTCTAATTTAAGGTGCTTAACTCTTTCAAATTCTTTGGTGTTATTAGTAACAAGTATACCGTTTACAGATAAAGCAGTACCGGCAATTAGCGTATCATAAGGACCAATAGGGGCTCCCTGCTTTTCTAACTTTGCTCGAATATTTGCAGAGTTTTTTGCTTCTTGCTCATTAAAAGGAAGAACGTTAACCAGAGAAATTAGTTCTTCTAATTGCTTTTGTCGTTTATTGGGGGAAGTTGATTTTGCTATACCGTATTCAAGTTCATAAACGACGACAGAAGGGATGCCAATGTCTTTCGGTAAAACGGATAATAACCTTTGATTAACATTACCCATACCTTTAAAAAAGTATATAAGGGTATTGGTGTCGAGTACATACATTAAAATTGTTCTCGTTCGGCGTCATTCGCTTCAGAATGACGAAGTTCATCAATACTGGGAAAATCACTCCAAGAACCTGCCATATCAGCTACTGACTGAGGCCATTCGGTTTTCACTCTTTCACTAATAACCTGAGCAATCCATTTGCTCTTTGACAAATGTGCTGATTTTGCTGCCTCAGTCATTTTTTGCTCAATTGAGTCTTCTAAATATATTGTGACTTGTCCCATAAGTATCGCCTCTACATAATATATGTGGAATTATATGTTATCAGGCTTGTAATGACCATCCTTATCACCTAACGCCACTATATAGACTATATAGAATGAGCACTATATAAAGTGAGAGTCTTGGTAGTGGTGGAGGAAGCCGCATACAGGGTGTTGTGGAGTATATAGAGTGAGTGTCTTGGTAATGGTGGATTAAACAAGACATCCATATTAACAGTTGTAGGGAGTTATTGTCAGCCTGATGAGTATATAGAGTGAGTGTCTTGGTAATATATAAAGTGAGTGTCTTGGTAGTGGTGTTGAGTATATAGAGTGAGTGTCTTGGTAATGGTGGAGGAAGCCGCATACAGGGTGTTGTGGGGTCTGAGGGTTAGAGCCCCTCGGCTACCCGATTAGGCATGAGGCACCAATAGCTCGTAACTCATATATTTTTGACCAAACATTGTACTTTCATAAACACGTGAAGCCATTTTTTTGAGAAACTTGTACTCAGGCCGTGTATGAAATAAACAGATTAAACAAGACATCCATATTAACAGTTGTAGGGAGTTATTGTCAGCCTGATAACCTGTTTCCAGGCTTTCGCCTGAGGATTCATGACGATCTCGAACTGACGGATTTTTCGTCAACCCTACAACATGTCTATCAGACTCCAACAGGAACCGAGTAATGGCCTGTTGACTTACTCTTTTTCACGTTATTGAGAGCGAAATATTGAATGGATGATGAATTATTGACTTTTTATAGAGTGAGTGTCTTGTTAGTAGCAACATTTTCTTGTTAAATGATTTGCTGTCCACTAAAATACAAATGCGCATCCCGATTGCGCATAAATTGTGTGGAGCCAACATTATGCAACAAGCCTTCAATGAAAATGCACCTAAAAAAGCAACTAATTTAAGCATCAATAGCGATCTTCTTAATAAGGCTCGCGGCCTTAAAATTAACCTTTCTGCGACCCTTGAGCAAGCCTTAACTATACAAGTAAGAAACGCTGAAAGAGAACTTTGGGTAGAAGAGAACAAAGAAGCAATTCAAGCCTTAAACGAGTTAGCCGATAAAAATGGATTATTTTCAGACTCTTTTCGAGACTTCTAATGACACAATTTACTCTATATAAAAACGAAGACAGAAGTTCTCGAAAAACTTACCCATATTTTGTTAATGTACAAAGCGACTTACTCAAAGACCTAAACTCCCGTTTAGTAATTCCCCTTTCGCCAGGTTCAGCAGTAAATAACACGAACGCAAAAAAACTTTGCCCCATTATCAACCTAGACGAAGGAAGCTTTATACTTTTGGCCCATCAAATGACATCGGTGCCGAGGTCTATATTGAAGGCTGAAGTTACTTCTCTTGAGAGCTACAGGTACGAAATTATGGATGCTATTGATATGCTCATAACCGGCATTTAACGAGGGTATAGAAAAACGATTAAACAAGACACCCATATTATAAGTTGACAGCACTCTCTAAATACTGGATATTTAACCAGTCTCATTTACAAGGAATGTAAACAGTCTTACAAGGAGTTGTCTCATGCCCAAAGCCCGAAAAACGCTGATTGCCCTCGACGCTACCCCCTACTATCATTGCGTTTCCCGCTGTGTCCGTCGCAGTTTCTTATGTGGAGACGATCATCACACCGGTATCAGTTACGAACATCGACGCCAATGGGTTGAAGACCGGCTGATCAAACTGGTTGAAGCATTTGCCATCGAGTTATGTGCCTATGCAGTGATGTCGAACCACACTCATACCGTCCTGCGAGTTAATGAGCGACTGGCCAAATCCTGGAGTAAGCAACAGGTGATCGAACGCTGGCACCTGCTATATGCAGGCAATCATCTATCCCAACGGTTTATCGCTGGGCAACCGCTGGGGCCTGCCGAACAGCAACAACTCGACAGCGTGGTGAAAATCTGGAGGGAGAGGCTCTACAGTATCAGCTGGTTCATGCGTAACCTGAATGAGCACATCGCACGCAAGGCCAATCACGAAGATAACTGTACCGGCCGCTTCTGGGAAGGGCGATTCAAATCCCAAGCCTTGCTCGATGAAAAGGCACTGGCAGCCTGTATGGTCTATGTGGATCTCAACCCGATCCGCGCGGGCATAGCCGATACGCCGGAAACCTCTGATCACACCTCCGTCAAAGCGCGAATCAAATGTGCTCAACCAACTGAACGACCTCATCAACCCCGGCACATGCTGCCGTTTGCCGGCAATCCACGGCAGGATATGCCAGACGGGCTCCCCTATGAACTCAACGATTACCTGGCGCTGGTCGATTGGACCGGCAAGATATCTCGTGATGACAAACGCGGCGTTATCGATCACAACCTGCCACCGATATTGCAACGACTCGCACTAACGCCATGCCAATGGAAGACACTCACCCAAGACTTCGAAAAACACTTTCAACACTTTGTTGGTGATGAAGACAAGATGAAAGAGGCTTATCAGACACTGGGTTACCAACGGCATAGAGGGTTGCAACGTTGCAGGGAGTTATTGTCAGCCTAATAACGGGTTTCTAACGCCCCCTTACCTATCAAGATGATCAGGCTTGCGCCTGAGGATTCATGACGATCTCGAACTGACGGATTTTTCGTCAACCTTACAAAATGTCTATCAGACTCCAACAGGAACCAAGTAATGGCCTGTTGACTTACTCTTTTTCACGTTATTGAGAGCGAAATATCGAATGGATGATGAATTATTGATTTTTTATAGAGTGAGTGTCTTGTTAGTGTTTGGCGAAAGCCACGAACCAAGGTAAGAAACTTGATGAGGCTAGGTGTTCATGTCCAGGCCGCAGTCGCGTGTGGCATTACCAGCAAAGGCCCATGGCGTAGCGCTAAGACCCCAGGGATCAATCAGGCTTTATCTCTGGATTACCTGAAATCTCAGGGGCTTTACTCGTTACGTGATGGTTGGATTAAGCTTCACTATCCTGAGTGAAACGCCCTGTGCGGACCCGCATGCAGGGTGTTGTGGGGGCTGAGGGTTAGAGACCCTCGGCTACCCGATTAGAATTTTTCTTTATTGTCGTTTGATTGAATTAATAATGTTTTTTCTAATGATATAACTCTATAAACTATTTCGACTAGCCTTACCTTAGTAAATAAGTCTGGGGAATTTAAATCGATTCTTACCAATTTTTTGGGCCCATAAAGCTCATAGCCAATAGTTCTTTTTGCTAAAGAACACCTGTGTTTTCTACAGAAATTTTTAACAGGCAAAAGCGTACTTTCAAGTAAGTTAAATCCCTCATGGTTTGGATAAATTGTATTATCTATTGTGCTCAATAAACCATGGAACCGGTTGCCCACTTTTCCAACAGCCTTTGTGGTTTCAAAAGTAAGCGATCAATAAACCCCATCTAACATCAGCTCAGATGTTCAATTACGCTCAAACCTCACCAATGATGGGGTAAACCATGAGCAAACCAGCATTAACAGAGAAACAAACTTACTGGCTCAATCACATCCAACAATGTGAGCAGCAGAAACTAACAGCTCCGGTCTACTGTGATCAACATGACTTAAAAGTATCACAGTTTCATAGCTATAAACACGAGCTTCGACGCAAGGGCGTTATTCGAACAGAGCCGTCATCAGCTGCTTTTGCAAAAGCCACCGTCACGCTTCCGCAAAAGTCTGTCCCTCGCAAGCAACCACCCCCCGTTTTTTCTTGCTCTGTTGTCTGGGGCAAGTTCAGATTACAAATGACGATGGGTAGCCCGCTGTTATGATGAGACCTGATAACTCGTCGGTTACCGTCTATCTGCATAGAGAGCCAGTGGACTTCCGTAAATCAATCAATGGGTTGGCAGTTTTGGTGGAGGCTGAGATGAACCTGAACCCATTCGAGGAAGCCCTATTTGTGTTCTGCAATCGTCAGCGAGATAAAATTAAGATACTGTACTGGGAGCGTAATGGATTCTGTCTCTGGTACAAGCGCTTGGATAAAGAGCGATTTAAGTGGCCTAAAAAACTGGGGGAAGATGTTATTAACCTGACAGGCCAGGAGCTAAATTGGCTGCTGGACGGCTTTGATCTTTGGAACAATAGACCTCACCAAACCCTGAATTATCAGTCGGTTATCTAAGCGATTTTGGGTATAATACCAGGCATGAAAATCACCCCGGACAACCTACCTGACGACGTTGAAAGCCTTAAGGCTTTAGTACAAGAGCAACAAGTGCTGTTGGATAAAAAGCAGGCTCGTGTGGAGCATCTAGAGGAGCAGTGGCGTCTGTTCCTACATCGTAAATTTGCCTCGCAAAGCGAGAAAGCGCCGGGTCAGGGTGAACTCTTTGATGAGGCTGAAGCAGCCGCAGAAGATCCTATTATTGAACTCGATGCGGAAGCTACCCCAAGTTCTGAAACTAAAACTAAAGCCAAGACTCGTGGCCGTAAACCATTACCGTCTGAACTGCCTCGCGTTAAAGTAATCTATGATCTTCCTGAATCTGAGCTTCAATGTCCTTGTGGCTGTCAACTCACGGAAATGGGTGAAGAAACATCGGAACAGCTTGATATCATTCCTGCCAAAATCCGCGTACTGCAGCATATTCAGAAAAAGTATGCCTGCAAGGCCTGCGAGGGGAATATCAAAATAGCCACCAAGCCAGCTCAACCAATCCCAAAGAGCAACGCCAGTGCGGGATTGTTGGCTCATGTTGCGGTCTCAAAGTATCAGGATGCGTTACCGCTTTACAGACAAGAAGGCATGTTCAATCGTGTAGGCATTCACCTTCCTCGGCAGACACTAGCGAACTGGATGACCCGTGTCAGTGAGTTACTGCAACCACTGATCAATCTAATGCGTGACCGATTGCTTGAGAGCCCCGTCATTCATTGCGATGAAACGGTGGTTAAGGTTCTTAAAGAACCGGACAAACCTGCCAGTAGTCAATCCTATATGTGGGTCCAGGTTGCGGGGCCACCACAACAACGTATTGTCCTGTTTGATTATGATCAGAGTCGTTCCGGTCAGGTACCTCTGCGCCTGTTGTCCGGCTATCAAGGCTACCTGCATACCGATGGTTATGAGGGCTATAATGCCGTCGCGTCACAACCAGGTATTACCCAGCTCTGCTGTATGGCGCATGCTAGGCGCAAGTTTATGGAAGCAAAAAAAGCGCAACCTAAAAATAAAGTCAAGACCAGAGGAAAAGCTGATGTTGCCATCGACATGATCGGTAAACTGTATGGACTTGAACGGGCTTATAAAAGTGCGAAACCGGAAACCCGCTATCAAATGCGACAGGAAAAAGCGAAACCGGTAATAGACAAGCTTCGAAAATGGTTAGACAAAACTGTCTCGACGGTGCCACCGACCACTTTACTGGGAAAGGCCCTGCATTATATGGATAAATACTGGTCGCGCTTGACCATATATTTAGACGATGGCCAACTACAGATCGATAACAATGTTGCGGAAAATGCTATTCGCCCGTTCGTAGTGGGGCGTAAAAACTGGTTGTTTAGTGATACCCCGAAAGGAGCCCATACCAGCGCCCGAATTTATAGTGTTATCGAAACAGCCAAAGCGAATGGACTGGAGCCTTATGCTTATCTCAAGCAGCTGTTTACCCAGTTACCGTTAGTCGCAAACGTCAATGACGTGGAGGCACTGCTGCCATGGAATCAGGACCTAACGACTTTGCTCATGAACGAAACGTTACCGCAAGGTGTGAATTAATTACCGCTTACTTTCAAAAGGGCTCCAACCATAGATAATATAGGAGTCATTATTTTCACCATTTTTTCTATAGTTGACCTTTGGCAAATCGGTTAATATCTTTTTTACATAAAGGCTCTTTTGGTTGCTAAATAGGCTCGACGCTGAAGCTTTTATTGTTGTAGCATCTGTTTTTAGACGATTCTTATTTGAAGGTAAAGAAAAAGATGCCTTAGTCTTACATACAAATTCAAGTGTTCGTGAAGCTTTTAAAACTGATATTTTAAAAAACTCTCGATTTTTTGAATAACGATAACTATCTAATTGTTGATGAATAACCCTCTCGTCGTCAACTGGGTCAACTGATTCACAGTAACCCTCAAGGTGAAATGGCTCTGCTACACCTGTGCTACTAGAAAGTTCCTGAATTCTCTGTTTGAGACTAGTTGTTGTATACCCTATTTTTAACAATTCTGGGATAGAAGGGTTCGATAGGATATACACATAACCTTGCATTTATGATTCTCTTTTCTAAATTCTAACGCCTTGCTCAACGGAGTAGTATGTTTGGCGGTTTTTATGCGGCTCTTTGCATAAAAAGTGACAAATATACGGAATCCGTTGCAGCTACTGGTTAAATGTTTATTTCGGCAATATTGCCATTTTCAATATATTGAAGGCCTTTAAATAGTTTTGTTTCATTAGACCACTTAGCTCTGGCCTCGACAGGTAACTCCAAGTTATTGCTTGATAGTAGTTGTCTGGTTTTTTCAATGTCTTTATCTGATGGTTTTGCTACACCAAACCAAAACATTAATAATTCCCCATTAAGAAGAACACAAAAATTTGTTCCATTGTAATAACCGAAAGCAATTTCCCCGTTATTAAATTGGAACTCAGCTAATTCAAGCTCAATAACATGATGAGAGAAGTGCTTATGTGAGTCAGGAATGACATGTTCAAAACAATCATATCCTTCATCATCATTGTGATATAAACACCAACGATGAGCCTTCAGGTCATTAACTGTAATATCTTCAATAAGTTTCGGTTCGCTCATGCTGTATACCATTTAACGCCTCAATAATGGGCCGGAAGCCGCGTAGCGGTTGGAGGTCCAGCCCGAAGGGCGATCATTGATTGACTGGTTATAATTGGTCATTTGAACGAGCTTAAATCAATTTTATGCTCTTCAATGACTTGTTGCGCTTGTAGTTTCTTTTGCCCTGCGGCAACAGCCATTACTTTTGCTATAACTTCTGATACTTCACCCTTCTTCACACCTGCTTTTTTGGCTTGATGAAGATAGTATTTAGTACATGGTTCGCAGTTCATTCCCATTGCAGCGGCTAAACCAACTAGCACCTCTGTTTTGGTGTCTAAATGCTCATTTGCATGAGTAGCTTCATAGAACGAATCGTAAAGTTCTTTGTGATGCTTAGTGAGCATGAGTGCACCTCCTTGTAAAGTTATAACGCCTGCATCACCGCGTGTTGTTTAGCTACCGTCTTTTGCGCAAAGTGGCTTGTCCACGCGCAAAAGGCGGCAGCTAAACAACATCCGGTGCATGCCCTTGTGTACGCCCAGCATGGGCATGAACTAATGAGGTGGAAGTCCTCTATAGGAAGATCACCATCCTTTAGCGATTAATATCGTTATTAGATGCTAACTATTAGCGAATGGCAAGGGCTTAACCGCGAGGTTTGGTCTGAAGGAAGCCGCTAGCAAAACTGCGAGCTGATGAACAAGAACATCATATGAGGCGTAGGCTGAAGGCGAGTTGGCACAAGACGACGAAGCCATGTGATCTAACGGCCACCGTAAATGATGCAGTTGCGCAGGGAAAGTTCATGTTCTTATCTGGGGAGATCTGCTTAACAAGCGATCGGTCAATAACCAGTAAGGCTCTGGTATAGAAGTGCCTTGGCTCTTTGGACTCATCAACCAAAGAGAGCGAACTAGATGAAAACCGATAGCGCCAGCAGGGGTAACCTTGTGGGTGATTAAGCAGAAGTCAGCAGACGGCATAGTAGCCCAACGCCCATCGTAATGGATGGGACATGGTGAAGGCCTGAACACTTAGTTGAATAAAGGAGGAGCCTTGTCAGACTTGAATACACGAACACCGACCGGTGAAGACGTGACTCAGCGTACTGGTATGAAGCCAGCCTTTAGCGAAAATCTACTTGAACAAGTACTACGCCCTGAGAACTTTCAGGCAGCATGGAAACGCGTTCGAGCTAATAAAGGGGCCGCTGGCATTGATGGTATGACCATCGATGAGTTCCCCGCTTGGGTTAAAGCAGGCAACTGGATTAAGGTGACAACTGATCTCGAAACAGGTCAATACTCACCCTCTCCGGTCAGGCGTGTTGAAATCGATAAACCAGATGGCGGTAAACGGCAATTAGGGATTCCCACGGTCACAGACCGTGTTATTCAGCAAGCCATTGCCCAAGTCCTAACACCCATTTTCGACCCAGACTTTTCGAACAATAGTTTCGGGTTTCGTCCAAATCGTAATGGGCAACAAGCGGTTAAGCAGGTTCAAGGCATCATCAAAACGGGACGCCGCTTTGCTGTTGATGTTGACCTGTCTAAGTTCTTTGATCGAGTTAACCACGATTTATTGATGACGCACCTTGGCTACAAAGTAAGGGACAAGCGTCTTCTCAAATTGATTAAGTGTTACCTCCGAGCTGGGCTGACCTTAAAATTGAATGGCGATAACCAGCTCTATAGTGAGAGTCAAGAAGGTGTTCCGCAAGGCGGGCCATTATCGCCGTTACTCGCTAACATCATGCTCGACCCGCTAGACAAAGAACTAGAGAAACGAGGCCACCAGTTCGCTCGTTATGCTGACGACTTTACGATTTTAGTGAAGAGTGAGCGTGCTGGCGAACGGGTTCTTCGGAGTATCAGTGGATACCTGCAACGCCGTTTGAAATTAGTCGTTAATACGACCAAAAGCCATGTCGTTAAAACCAGTGAAAGCAAATTCTTAGGGTTTACCTTCAAAGGAGGACGCATTCAATGGCACCCGAAAACGCTGCTGAAATTTAAGCAGCAAGTACGGCAACTAACGAACCGTAACTGGGGCGTGTCGATGAAATACCAACTCTTCAAAATCAGCCAGTACTTACGAGGCTGGATTAATTACTTTGGTATCGCCAATTGCTATCAACTTTGTGTCGATCTGGATCATTGGATTCGACGCAGAGTGAGAATGGCTTATTGGCGACAGTGGCGAAAGCCACGAACCAAGGTAAGAAACTTGATGAGGCTAGGTGTTCATGTCCAGGCCGCAGTCGCGTGTGGCATTACCAGCAAAGGCCCATGGCGTAGCGCTAAGACCCCAGGGATCAATCAGGCTTTATCTCTGGATTACCTGAAATCTCAGGGGCTTTACTCGTTACGTGATGGTTGGATTAAGCTTCACTATCCTGAGTGAAACGCCCTGTGCGGACCCGCATGCAGGGTGTTGTGGGGGCTGAGGGTTAGAGACCCTCGGCTACCCGATGTACGCCCAGCATGGGCATGAACTAATGAGGTGAAAGTCCTCTGTAGGAAGGTCACCATCCTTAGCGATTAATATCGTTATTAGATGCTAACTACTAGCGAATGGCAAGGGCTTAACCGCGAGGTTTGGTCTGAAGGAAGCCGCTAGCAAAACTGCGAGCTGATGAACAAGAACATCATATGAGGCGTAGGCTGAAGGCGAGTTGGCACAAGACGACGAAGCCATGTGATCTAACGGCCACCGTAAATGATGCAGTTGCGCAGGGAAAGTTCATGTTCTTATCTGGGGAGATCTGCTTAACAAGCGATCGGTCAATAACCAGTAAGGCTCTGGTATAGAAGTGCCTTGGCTCTTTGGACTCATCAACCAAAGAGAGCGAACTAGATGAAAACCGATAGCGCCAGCAGGGGTAACCTTGTGGGTGATTAAGCAGAAGTCAGCAGACGGCATAGTAGCCCAACGCCCATCGTAATGGATGGGACATGGTGAAGGCCTGAACACTTAGTTGAATAAAGGAGGAGCCTTGTCAGACTTGAATACACGAACACCGACCGGTGAAGACGTGACTCAGCGTACTGGTATGAAGCCAGCCTTTAGCGAAAATCTACTTGAACAAGTACTACGCCCTGAGAACTTTCAGGCAGCATGGAAACGCGTTCGAGCTAATAAAGGGGCCGCTGGCATTGATGGTATGACCATCGATGAGTTCCCCGCTTGGGTTAAAGCAGGCAACTGGATTAAGGTGACAACTGATCTCGAAACAGGTCAATACTCACCCTCTCCGGTCAGGCGTGTTGAAATCGATAAACCAGATGGCGGTAAACGGCAATTAGGGATTCCCACGGTCACAGACCGTGTTATTCAGCAAGCCATTGCCCAAGTCCTAACACCCATTTTCGACCCAGACTTTTCGAACAATAGTTTCGGGTTTCGTCCAAATCGTAATGGGCAACAAGCGGTTAAGCAGGTTCAAGGCATCATCAAAACGGGACGCCGCTTTGCTGTTGATGTTGACCTGTCTAAGTTCTTTGATCGAGTTAACCACGATTTATTGATGACGCACCTTGGCTACAAAGTAAGGGACAAGCGTCTTCTCAAATTGATTAAGTGTTACCTCCGAGCTGGGCTGACCTTAAAATTGAATGGCGATAACCAGCTCTATAGTGAGAGTCAAGAAGGTGTTCCGCAAGGCGGGCCATTATCGCCGTTACTCGCTAACATCATGCTCGACCCGCTAGACAAAGAACTAGAGAAACGAGGCCACCAGTTCGCTCGTTATGCTGACGACTTTACGATTTTAGTGAAGAGTGAGCGTGCTGGCGAACGGGTTCTTCGGAGTATCAGTGGATACCTGCAACGCCGTTTGAAATTAGTCGTTAATACGACCAAAAGCCATGTCGTTAAAACCAGTGAAAGCAAATTCTTAGGGTTTACCTTCAAAGGAGGACGCATTCAATGGCACCCGAAAACGCTGCTGAAATTTAAGCAGCAAGTACGGCAACTAACGAACCGTAACTGGGGCGTGTCGATGAAATACCAACTCTTCAAAATCAGCCAGTACTTACGAGGCTGGATTAATTACTTTGGTATCGCCAATTGCTATCAACTTTGTGTCGATCTGGATCATTGGATTCGACGCAGAGTGAGAATGGCTTATTGGCGACAGTGGCGAAAGCCACGAACCAAGGTAAGAAACTTGATGAGGCTAGGTGTTCATGTCCAGGCCGCAGTCGCGTGTGGCATTACCAGCAAAGGCCCATGGCGTAGCGCTAAGACCCCAGGGATCAATCAGGCTTTATCTCTGGATTACCTGAAATCTCAGGGGCTTTACTCGTTACGTGATGGTTGGATTAAGCTTCACTATCCTGAGTGAAACGCCCTGTGCGGACCCGCATGCAGGGTGTTGTGGGGGCTGAGGGTTAGAGACCCTCGGCTACCCGATTATATGTTTAGTTGATTTTTTGGCCACAGCTTACACACTCTCGAGGAAAGTATGCCCACCTTTTTTGTGACATAGTAATTCCCGCTTTTTGGTTGCAAATAGGACATTTGAGAGAATACAAAATATCTTTGTACACTCCACTAAATACTGCCAATAATATCAAGCAGACAGCGAAAGCAATGCCACTTTGCCCACCTTTAGACAAAGTAATAAACAACGCTGCGGTAAAAAAAACTGCTACTAGGGCACAAACCACACCAAGTATTTTAACAGATGACTTAATATGCAATGCTTTCTCCATACATATAACGCTTTGATCATCGACCTTACTCGGCCCCTAAAAAAACGACCAGCACCGTTCTATCCCGAGTGAGGTCGTTGCATCACCTTGTTAAATTCACAGCTCCGGAATTCGACGCTTCCCCTTCCTGATCTATGGTGGTTTGATCTATTTTTTCATTACCACAACATCTCTTCTGCTGCCTTTTAACCTGTTTTTGAGTGTGCATGCTAGACGCCTGTTTCGTCAATCTCTTTTTATCGGGCACGACTAACCCCATAGCTATCAACGGCTATGTCTCTTATTATCAATGAATCTGTTTTAATTTTTCTATTGCCTCTCCATGGTAGATCGGTAAACCGCAGGTACTGCATGCGGGTCTAAATCCTTTTTCTTCGAGGTAGCTACTCCAGTCCAGCTCTAATCTCTTCGGCACCGGCTTTTGCCGTAATTGTTTGCGTGCTACGTTTAGTTTTTCTCTTTGTACTGATGTATAAAGGCCACTGTATCTTGTACTTTGCTTTCGGGGTAAAGGTATGTGCTGCATAAAACGCTGAACAAACGCTTCGTAGCTGATCGTCAGCTTTTCCTTTCGTCCTGTCTGGTGTGATTGATAGCTGAATGTCAGGTGGCTTTCATTAGTCGATTTAATCTGCTGGTTTCGAAAGGGCCCTCCTTTAACATATCGTGCAAGATACTTGGCGACACCTCTAGCATGGTCGTAGCGTTTACAAAAATGTACCACCCAATCTTTTCGCCCCTGCTGATTTAGCATCGCTTTTACTTTATGAGTCATTTCGCCCTTAGGTAAAACCAGCTTTTCTTGCTCTAGCGCTTTCTTAAGTGTTGCCAATAACTTACCTCTAAATACCATCATCACTGGTTTTTGAGGAAAGAGACTACCCTTCTTTGGCTCAACCCACTGACCTTTGGCATCTAAACCACCATGACTGATCAACACATGTATGTGCGGGTGTAGTGATAAGTTTCTCCCCCAGGTATGAAGAACTGACAGTATACCCGGCGTTGCCCCCAAGTATTTTGGGTCATTAGCGAATTCACGGAGTGTTTCCTGCACTGCCTTAAACAAGACCCCTGTCATAAACTCGCGGTTATATTGCCAGAGTTTATTCAGGGCTTCAGGGATGGTGAAGATGACGTGGTGATGCGGGCAGTTCAATAGGATGGATTGGGTATTACGAAGCCACTCTTCACTTGCAAGTCCTTGGCATTGCGGGCAAGCTCGATGTTTACAGGAGTTATACCAAATGCCATTAACATGACCATTGGGACAATACTGGGTATGCCCTCCCAGCGCTTGTGTGCGACAAACGGAAAGGCGATCCAACGCTTTATGTTGATACACCGGGAGCTTTATATGTTCCCGCACTTTAGGTAAGTGCTGCTCCAACAGTCCTTGTAGAGTCTTCGTTTCCATAAACGAAGTTATAACATTATACTGTTTTTATTTACAGTACTTATTCTATGCGTGCGAGATCATTGATAGGTCTTCCCCAGGCTTTGCCTGGCGAATTTAACAGCTAATTCATGGGAAGCTTCCCAGAAATTCTATTCCCAGAAACTCCAAATAATTTTATTTCACTCTAGCACTTTTATTCCATAAAAACAGTAAATTAGAGCTTTTTCCTAAATATTTTTTCATTAGTAAACGAGAAGCTTCCCAGAAACATCAAAAACACATCTTATTCATATTTTTCAAGATGTTAAATAATCTAATTAAAGTGTTTTATAGAACAATTTTTCACTACATTTAAAAGAGTTTTCGGGAATAGTCTCAAAAACTCTCTCAGCCTGTTACTTATCAGGTGCTTTGCCTCCAAACAGCGCTTCTAGCTCTGACAGCGCTTTTTGGCTTTTGGTCTCGTTCGTTTCTTCGGTTTCCGTTTCACTGGTGACCGGCTCTTCACCAAACAGCCTGGCTAACTCGTCCTCGGCTTGCCGTTTTTTTGATTGTTGACTGGCTGTGTATGCATGTGGATTGGGTGAAAAATAGTCACAGAAATTGGCTGATTCCTTATCGGTTACTTCTTCTGCCAAGTCTTCGTTACAGGCTTGTGATACGCTTGGGTTGTACTCTTTACATAGTTTGCACACATGCTGGTCTGCCCCACAGTTCGCGCACTCTTCTCTACGGGAAAGATGCAGTATTAAGTTTTCTAAACGGTGTCCACACTTCCAACAGTTAATTTCTTGTGCCACTTTTGGAGCCCTCCCCTTCGCTACCCACAAGCCTATTCGTTTATGATTGATTCAAGCAGTGTATCAAAGTCCATTTCGATATCACCTTCTTCAACTCGTTTAGTCAACGCGACGATAGAACACTGTAGCCCAATTTCTTCATCTGGCATTAGCAGCTCGGAGTTAAAGATTATTTTAGCCGTCTCTTTAATAAAACCAGGGGCACGGTTAAATTGGCTACGCAACAACCGTGTAATAAGAGGGGCTTTTTTGGGGTTTTCCAGCGCTTTCTGAAATGTGTAGCCGCGCTCGGTTATCAGGTAGCGGCACAACTTTTTCATTACCGGTGTATCGGCATCATTTATGATCACTGTACCTCGTGACACCAGCATTTTATCAACGTAGTAAAAAGCCACTAAGGCCTGATCAAACGGCCCACTTTCATTGATGATTGCTAAATCGACGGTTCTGTTCTGAAAGTAGAAGTCTGGAAGTACTTCGTCGGCGGGCGTTCTTATCAGTTCTACCAGATCATTTAACAGGCCAAGTTTGAGCTTGTTCATCTCTTTCATAAAACTTGAGTGCTGAGAAACGCTGGGTGTGATAAGCGTTAGTACTGCATTTTCGATTTTATTGAGTGATTGACAAATTGAAAGCGTGAGATCAAGATTCCCTAACCCTAACTGCAGGGTATCTTGAGGGGCATGCTCGTCTATCAGTGATGTAACAAAGGCCGTTTGTTGGTTTAGTAAGTTCATAATTCCATTTAATGCTCAGGCTCACCTGGCAATGTAGTTTGTAAGACGCTTGCTATAGCGAAGCAAGATCAGCATTAATATAAAGCAGATTGATACTAGAAGGCAGCGCTGGCCAAAACTCTTTGGTCTGTTAACCACTCTCTATTCAACTTAATTGCCATAACTGTTTGAACGGCTAGAAACACAAAATGGATGATGCTCGCAGAGAGCGTCATCCATTCTTGGTCACGAACCAGAATACAGCGACTACTTAACTTTGTTCACCAGGCCTTTTACCGTACCAACCAAGTCAGCGGGGTAAACAACTGTCTTGGCATTTTCAGAGTTCGATAGGGTTTTGATAGAGTCGATATATTTCTCGCCAAGCAGATACATGACTGGCAGTTCGTCTTCCTTAATAGCTTGCGTCACCAGCTCTATTGATCGGCCCGATGCCTTCGCCAATACAATTTGAGCTTCAGCATCTTTTTTCGATGCTTCTAAACGCCCTTCGGCTTCCAATATTGTCGCCTGTTTTTCACCCTCTGCTCGGGTTACTGCCGCCCTGCGCTGGCGTTCGGCTGCAGCCTGTTCTTCCATAGACGCCTGCATGGTTTCGCTTGGGTTGATATCTTGAATCTCGACGTTTTTTAACGTAATGCCCCAGTCAGCGATATCATCAGAGATGCCATCTTTCAAACGCGTTTTTATATGATCACGCGATGAAAGCGCTGCATCAAGTCGCATTTCACCAATAATCGCCCTAAGGGTGGTCTGGATAAGGTTTTGAATCGCTATCTGGTAGTTTTCAACACCATAAACGGCCTTTTCCGGGCTTAAAATATTAATGTAAGCGACTGCGTTAGCCAAAATCACCGCGTTGTCTTCTGTAATCACTTCTTGCGACGGGATATCAAGCACAATATCTTTTGTTGTAACCTTATAGGCAACGGTATCAACGTAAGGAATTACAAAATTAAGGCCGGGGTTTAAGGTTTGGTAAAATTTGCCCAAGCGCTGAACAACATACTTTTCGCCTTGAGGAACCAAACGCACGCCTTTAGCGATGGTAATAAGTACTAAACCAACGGCAACTGCCGAGACAATAATAATTTCCATTTAACTCACTCCCGTGTTTATTTCTTTCTTACAATTAAGTCATTACCACTAACGTCAGTCACTACAGCCCTATCGCCAACGTTTAGCATTTCTTCGCACCTGAAACCCCATTCATCATTGCCGACAATCGGCGCTGAAAAGCGCAACCGCCCTTTTGAAACGCTCTGATTAAATTCGGTAATGGTGCCCTCTTGCCCTATAAGGGCCTCTCGGCTCATACCAGATAAAGACTTGTTCTTCATTGAAGGGGCTATTAATTTGAACCATATAATAAGGCTGGCTAACGAAAATATCCCCCATAATATTATTTCGCCACTAAACGTAAGGTTGATAAAATAACCTATTGCGCCGACCAAAACAGCACTCACACCAAGCCAAAGTAGAAAAAAACTGGGGGCAAAAATCTCCGCCCCTGCGAGCAATATTCCAAAAACCAACCAATGCCAGTAAAGAACATTGGCATCTAACCAATCAACCATAAAACACTCCGCCTCTGTAAATTAGATGCTCAAGACTTACAACGAGTCATCTATAAAAAACTATCAGGTAATCCAATCATAGTAACAGTGTTTTCTCATAAGGAAATAGGTAAAGTAGATTAAACATCATTTAGATGTTTTTATTGGTCGCAGTAATATAAAAAGTAAAAAAAGATAAAAAAGAAAAAAAGGAACACTGGCTTGAAACAGTATTTAATGCCCCATGTTGCACACGCGGTATCGAGCGATACACTGTTAAATTTTCGTAGATCAATAAACGAGAGCAAGCGAAGGTTATTAAACAAGCCTCATATCGCTGATGTGTTTTTACACATTAATGACCCATATAGTTTCGTTCTTGTACAAGCTTTACAAGAGTTGGCACAGCGTTATGTGTTGAGGTTCAGGTTTAACACTGTGTACACCCTAAACCCTGAGATGTTCCCTGAATTCGAAATGTGGCAGGCCAATGCCTTCAACGACGCCCGGAGTCTTTCACAGCTTTACGGGCTTAACTTCCCCGGCTCACCTCTATCGAAGTCAGATGGAGAGATACGAAACTTTACAAATCAACTGGTTAACATTGAAAGTTCAGATCTGGCATTAGGTAAAATCAATGATATTTTCCAGCAGTATTGGTTCACTGATACGTCCGAGTTTCAGTCTGTCGATGTAGCCTCCCAAGTGACCAAAAACGAAGCGCGACTTAACCACCTTGGGCACTATATGAGTGCCATGATTCATTATGGCGGCGAATGGTACTGGGGTGTTGATCGCCTGGATCACCTTGAAAAACGCGCCAATAAACTAGGCTTATCGACGCTTATTGACCCCATTATTCGTTACAACCGCACTTATAACGAATTCTGTAAGCCCACAACTCGCGCGCAAAATTTGGCACATGCAACCAAGCCTCTAACACTCTACTTTTCAATCAGAAGCCCCTACTCTCACTTAGGGTTAGAGCGCGCTGTCGCACTGGCTAAGCATTATAATATCGAACTGATTGTTAAACCTGTGTTGCCAATGCTTATGCGCGGCCTTTCAGTACCTAAGACAAAAAAAATGTACATTTTTTACGATACAAAACGTGAAGCCAAAAAGTACGGTATAGACTATGGATATGTGGCAGACCCCTTAGGCGCTGGCGTAGAACGCTGTTATGCACTATTCAAATATGCTGAAAGCAAAGGCAAAGCCGTTGACTACTTACTGGCATATGCCCGGGCTGTAAATAGCCAAGGCGTGCGATCTGACACAGATAAAGGCATCAGGCAGATACTGTCTGCCTGTCATTTGGATTGGGAAGAGGCAAAGCCGCTGTTGAACAATCAAAGCTGGAGGACGTGGGCTGAGCAAAATTTGCAAGAGATGTACGCGTTAGGGCTCTGGGGCGTACCCAGTTTCAAATACCACAATACGGCCGTGTGGGGACAAGACCGGCTTTTTATAATCGAAAACCTCATTACTAATGAGACAAGCTGTGCTTAACGGCGCAGTTTGCTGCGCTAATCATTGGTTAACGACCGTTTCAAGCCTTTTTCATAAAGCTGCGTAGCGATTTATTCGCCATCTGGCTCACCTTGTTTTGCAGCATTGAACTCCAGCCTAGCAATAACCCTGGCGTGCCAAGGGCCTGGCGGCTCCAGCGCCAGAAATTAAACTGGTCTCTATGCTTTATGATTTTGCCGTCTTTAAATTCAAACTCTGCATCGATAATATTGTGCACTTTCCGCCCAGTTTGACTAAACGTATAACGGGGTTCCCAATGCGCAGAGACCTTGCCTGACTGCTCAGACACAGAGAATGATAACTCCAAATCAGTGCCTCGCTCACATAGCATGTGCCACATTGCAGCAATTTCATTCCCTTGTAGCTTAAATGCTTCATCCTCGAATTTAGCATCAGGGTGATAGCAGTTTGCCATGGTCTGATAATCCCGCTGCTGAAATGCGCGGTAAAACTTTTCAATTAATTCTTTTTCTGCACTCATCTAAAAGGCCTTATTACTGTTTGCTGCACCAATTATAGGTAACACTTGCCAAGCAATAGTAAAGCTAGAACCTGAGAGTATAAAGTGTCAAAAACGACACAGTTTGTTGTTTAATCAGACAGGGTTCGCCATCCAAGTGTGCCGATTAATGAACAGTTAAGATGGGTTCACGCTTATACTTTACCCATTCACTTCCCACACGCTTGTAATAAAATGCTACAACTTGTTGATTAACAGGCATTCTTACGCAAATAGTGTCGCCATCCATTGATATGTTCATAACGTCTTCCCCTACCGTTTAATTTATGTTGTTTGCTTATACTGTTTATTCGTACAGTATAGTGTCATTTAATTTGGAGTCAACGAATATATGATTGAGTGCTCAATTTTTTTAACTGTCGTTACATCGAGCCACATTACAAGTCTCCCTCTTCTGCATAATCTGTATTTATGGCATACCATAAAAGCAATTTATTCGAATAATAGTGGTAACCTCTATACACTTTAAAACTATAAAGATATGCGGCCCGCGGCTTTTCGTCCGTCACTGCGGAGTCAAAAACCTTTAAGGAGATACCATGGTAATTGTTCATCATTTGGAAAACTCACGATCTCAACGAATTCTGTGGGCACTGGAAGAGCTTAACGTTCCCTATGAGGTTAAACGGTACGAACGGAATAAAAAGACCAGCCTCGCGCCGGAAAGCCTAAAAAAAGTCCACCCGCTAGGCAAATCACCGGTTATTACAGATAACGGAGTTACCGTTGCAGAGTCTGGGGCAATTATTGAGTATCTGGTAGGAAAATACGGGGATGGCGAGCTAACCCTCAGTTCGGGCACCGCAGAGCACAGGGAGTATATCTACTGGCTCCACTTTGCAGAAGGCTCTCTCATGCCACAATTGCTTTTAAAACTGGTGTTCGACAAAGTTAAATCAGGCCCAATGCCCATATTTGCCAAGCCCATTGCAAAAATGATCTCAAAAAAAGTGATGGCGTCGTATGTCGGCCCTAATATCAGAGACAACTTAACCTTCATAGATAACCACTTGGCTAACAACGCATGGTTTGCCGGCAATAAATTAACCGGTGCAGATTTACAGATGAGTTTCCCGTTGGAAGCAAGCGTTGCCTCAGGTGTCGCAGATAAATACCCAAACATTAAGGCCTATGTGCAACGAATTCACGCAAGACCTGCCTATCAGAAGGCTCTGGAAACTGGCGGGCCTTATGATTACGCATAGCTAGCGCACATTATTTTTACTGTGTTTGTCGAAAACATCAAAGAGCCGATCAGCAATATGCTATCGGCTCTTTGGAGTTAACCTTGTCTTTACTGGCCTAACTACATCAGCTCTACAGTTTGGCGACCATCGCGGCTAAAGCCTGCAACCAGTGAGAATTTCATAAAGTCAGCGCTGGTCGTCAAGTGATCTCGAAGCCAGAACTTTATCGTCTCAGTTTGCTCTTCAATAGCCGCTTGTTTAATGCCTTTAAAGTGGACTTTAACGGTATGTTTACCATCATTTGTTTTACTGTGATCGGTCACCGAGATAGATAATAAGGACTGCTCGTCACTCCATTCAAACAAGCAGTAAAGTGCGTCATCATGAATACTCTCTTCCAACATCGATAATGCGTAATCGGCAGATGCCAGCATTGACGCCTTTATGTCCGTTTCAGTGATTTCGGTACAGGTAGATGAATGACAGGCACGTTGAGGCGATAAGTTATCAATAGACCAGTTCAAAATAGTTCCTACAAAAATTGATCCTACAAAATAGTCATGCTGCACTAACCTGCTATTCAAGCTGAACGACAGTTTGCAACGTCAAAATACGATCAATTATTATACCAAGATTTTTCTGGCTAAAGCCTCATGTGAGTTACAGTTTATTACTAATTTTTAACTCCCTAATTGAGCCACTATGGACTACATTATGGATAGGCTAAAAGAAGGTAAGAGAGATCAATGGTGTTACTTAAGCTAGTCATCCTCGCGAATGCGGGGATCCATAGGGGTGTAAACTCCGTTCCAAATGGATTTCCGCCTGCGCGTAAATGACAGAGCTGGGTCTTTATGCCTTAAGTTAAGTGCCATTCGTAAATTCGTAGAGGGGAATAGCAATGGATCTAAGCGACAAAACACCCATCCGCCTGGTGCAAGTCTCGTTATTGTTTTCAATAGCAAATTTTCTTATCAGTGGCTTAAATACCCAAACTATAATTTTGTTTGTCGTATTTACCTTAACGGTATTTGTAGGCACCAAATTATATTTACTATTTAGGGCGCTAAAACAAACGTCCTCTGCGGATGTGAGCGAGCTTCAAACCTATTTACAGATTATGAGCATACTGTTTATCGGAATAGCGACATTCTCATACTCTTATCTATTCGGCGCTTTTTACGTATTTGTGTTTGCAATTTATTATATCTCTCCTTACGACCGGGACTGGTTAGCCGGTCGATCAGAGATTGTATTCAACGAAAATAAACTGGAATACCGCCGTAACCAGGCATAGTTGAGTTGATCGCACTGGTTGCTTACTACCGGACAACCAGTGCCCTTTCACTCTCTCGCCCCATTGAGATCACATACGGGTGTTGCATTTGCCGTTCAGCAAATGCGTTTTTACTGTCCATGCCATCCCATTTTAGTTGTACCAACTTTTGCGCCACACTCGCGCCAAGGTTTGACCCCGGCCCCGTTACGATGACCTTGTCAGGTGCAAACTCTTTCACCGCAATTTCCACCGCTCGTCCGAAATAGTATGGCTCTATCACCTGTGCACCCAGTGTATATTCATAGATTTCTGCAAGATCAAAGCACTTCGGTTGCCATATTTTTCCTTTACCATCAATCAACGGTATAGAAGGCGTGTTAAATAAAGATTGAGATAATGACTGTTTAGCCTGTTCTGACACACTATGCAGCAAAGGTGTATGAAACGCCGCATGATTATATAGCCGCATCGGGAACCGGTCTTGTACGCGGGTCAGAGATGAATCCAGTAAACGCAGTGCGGGCTCATTGCCCCCCAGCACCCGATAGCCGCCTAAATCGATTGAGAGATACAGTTCGCAGCCCGGGCGACCTTTAATATCCTTAACCACCTGGTTTAAGTGGGCGGCTTTTTGTTCATCATATTGCCAGTTGTCATCAATTACCGGGTAAATGACCTGCCCCCCAATAATGCCGTTCTGCATCATCGACCCCATGGTATTTATTAGATTAATAGCCCCCGTATCGGTTAGTACTTCTGCACAACGGAGGGCAATATACCAACCCATGGAGTTTCCGGTGACGGCAACGATGTCATAACGGTCTCGATCAATATCGTAAAAGTCACCGAGTGCGCAAGCGTAGATAAGTGCTGATGCGTTTTCGCCTGCGGTATGCTTTTTCAAATTGAATTGAGTCATTTCATCAAGCTGGGTGATAGGTATCTGCTCTTTTTCAGCCCGATGTTCATCAATGGTTTCGATCATCGATGTTTTTTTTGAATGATAGCGGCTCAAATAGCCCAGTTCTTCTTTATTGTAGGTTCCTCTACCTGAACATACGACAACCACTTTTTCTTTCATTATGGCGTTACCTCAATAGCATTAGAGTATGGGTTGTTTATCTGTTGAGTGTGACCTTCTGATATCATGGATAAAGACTTGTTAACGATCTCATCATGTGTTGGCATGCCAAGTGTAGACGCCCTCCCTAACGCAACAAAACAGTCATCACCCGTCAGCCTTTCTATTCTCACGCCAGCCTTAGAGCCGTTTTTAAAGCCTGACTTAGCATCTGGTTTTTTACCTAAGTTAGAAACACTCGGGTTATTGATAGTGCGCCCGATATTTTCCATCAGCAGTGTCATTAGCCCTTCACTTAACGAGCCTGTTTTACGGCATTCATCTACAACTAAAATATTTTCAAAACGCTCTGCTTCGCTAATTAAAGTCGCCTCGTCTATTTCTGACAGCCATCGAAGATCAATTACTTTAACGAAAACGTTATACCTTTCACTTAGTATTTTCGATGCCCTGCGTGATAGATAGTAACCATTAGCATAACTAATGATGACGATACTTCTTCTGGCGCCGTCAGCGGTCTCACTATGGTTATCAGCACGCTTATTACGTTCAATGTGAATGCCAATTTGGCCTACGTCTATTCGTTCGAAGGTATCGCTTTCAAGGGTATCGCTGTCAAGGTTAGCGGCATCACCTGACAGCGCGGGTTCGAATACGTGGCTCCATTCTCCATCTCCTTCTTCGTGCAAATCACGCGTCATATAGAGGGCTATAGGCTCAACAAAGATCACCACGCGTTTTTGCTCCCAGGCAAACTTAATGCAGCTACGCAGCATTTTTGACGCATCGTTTCCGTTCGATGGGCACGCGATAACGACCCCCGGAATATCTCTGAATACAGCCAACGAGTTGTCGTTATGAAAATGGCCTCCAAACCCTTTTTGATAGCCAAGACCAGCCACTCTAATCACCATTGGATTGCTATATTGACCATTTGAGAAAAATGACAGCGTCGCAGCCTCTCCCCTGATCTGATCTTCAGCATTATGCACATAGGCAAGAAACTGGACTTCAGCAATCGGCAAAAAGCCATTGTGAGCCAAACCTATTGATAACCCCAAAATACTCTGTTCATCCAGCAGGGTATTAATAACCCGGCTTGGGCCAAAGCTCTCAACTAACCCATGGGTTACATGGTATACCCCACCCTTTGCCGCCACATCTTCTCCGCAGACAACTATATTTCTCCGCACCTCCATCTGTTCCTTTAAGGTCCAGTTAATCAGTCGACCCATGGGCTGAGGTTTACCCAAAAGCGTTTTATCCCGATAAAAAAGAGACTCGAACTCTGGTTTGGTTATGCCCATTTGTGAGGCAACACGCTTTCGCTTCGGGGCCAGTGAACTAACCACCTGGGATATTGTGTTGAGCTTCGGTCTTTTAATGGCGAACTCTCCAACGCGTATCACCCGTTCAGCGATTGAGCAATATAAGTCAACCACGTCCGTATTGGTCAAGATATGGCTTCGTGTCAGTATCGAAGCAGTCCAAAGCAGCGGGTCATTAGATTCCGTCTCTTCAATCTGTTTTTGCGAACGGTAAGCAATTTCGGCATCAGACCCTGCATGTCCCATTAACCGAACGGTCTTCATGTGCACAAAAACCGGCTTTTTCAGGTCTCTGGCAATATGCTCTGCCTTCTTCATTGTTGCGTAGGTTTCAATAAGGTTCAGCCCATTGCAGTAAACGTAGTGAAGCCCAGGTCTGTTAGAAAAACTTGCGGCTATCCACCCTTTTGGGGTTGTTGTTGATATTCCTATTCCGTTATCTTCACAGATGAATACAATTGGCAGCGGCGCGCCTTGAAACGAGGCCCAGGATGCCGCATTAATCGCCCCTTGTGCGGTCGAATGATTAGCTGAGGCATCACCGAAATTACAGACGATAACACTGTCAGCGGGTAACACTGCATCAACGTTATTTTTTTTACTGCCTGAAAGCGGGATGCTAAACGCAGTGCCTACAGCCTTGGGTAGATGAGAGGCAATGGTACTTGTTTGAGGAGGAATGTTAAGCGGTAGGCTGCCGAGTACTTTGTGGCGGCCACCTGATATAGGGTCGTCTGATGAGGCCGCAAACGACAGCATCATATCATAGAGCGGCGTCTGGCCAGGCAGCTGTTTGCTTCTTTGAAGCATCAGCGCTGCGCTTCGGTAGTGAAGAAAGGCCATATCGGTATAGCGGAATACCTTTCCGCACGCGGCATTCCCTTCATGACCAGCGCTGCCAATGGTATAAAAGCTCTCTCCCCTTGCTTGTAAGCGCCGTGAGTGAAAATCCAAATGCCTGCTCATAAGCTGAGATTCAAACAGGTCAACCAGCTCGTGCTTCAATAGGCCGGAACTTTGATGCGCTGTGCCCGGTGAGACTACGGGCAGGTCGTTATCCTGCACTCGCCTGACAAAATTTTCATCAATGATATCAGCCCTGCTTTGCATATAGCCCCCCACTGCAACCTGGCATTTATAGTCTGTTCACTATTCAGTTCGATCTGGCTAGATCAGAAAAATGCTTGAATCCCGGTTTGTGCACGCCCTAGAATCAGTGCGTGAACATCGTGGGTTCCTTCATAGGTATTCACCGCTTCGAGGTTCATAACATGCCTGATAACATGATATTCATCCGATATTCCGTTCCCTCCATGCATATCTCTTGATGTGCGAGCAATATCCAACGCCTTTCCGCATGAGTTTCTTTTGATCATGGAAATTGTTTCTGGGGGCAATAAATCATCATCCATCAACCGCCCCGCTTGCAGGCAGCTAATCAGGCCAATAGTAATCTCTGTTTGCATATCAGCGAGTTTTTTCTGAACAAGCTGTGTTGCAGCCAGCGGGCGATTAAATTGAATACGCTCTAAGGCATATTGTCTGGCGGCGTGCCAACAAAACTCCGCAGCACCTAATGCTCCCCACGAAATACCGTAACGCGCTTTGTTCAAACACCCAAAAGGCCCTTTCAAACCGGCTGCATCAGGTAAAATTTGTTCATCAGAGACAAACACGTTATCCATGACAATTTCACCCGTAATAGAGGCGCGCAGTGAAAACTTGCCTTCTATTTTCGGCGCACTCAGACCTTCCATTCCTCGCTCCAAGATAAACCCGCGAATAATGCCATCCAGTTTTGCCCATACCACAAATACGTCGGCAATGGGTGAATTGGTAATCCACATCTTGGCGCCGGTTAAGCGATATCCGCCGTTAACTTTTTCTGCTCTTGTCCTCATACTGCCGGGGTCAGACCCCGCATCAGGCTCAGTCAACCCAAAGCAGCCAACCCACTCACCGCTTGCCAATTTGGGGAGATACCGGTTCTTTTGGTCTTCCGAGCCATAGCTATAAATAGGGTGCATCACCAACGATGACTGAACGCTCATAGCAGAGCGGTACCCGCTATCAACTCGCTCTATCTCTCTGGCGATAAGACCATAACTGACATAATTGACCCCGGCGCAACCATACTTTTCAGGCAGTGTTGCCCCTAACAAGCCCAGCGCGCCAAGTTCAGTCATAATGTCCCGGTCAAATTGCTCCTCACGATTTGCCTGCAATACGCGACTCATTAATTTATCCTGCGCATATTCATGAGCCGTATCTCTTATCATTCGCTCTTCATCTGTAAGCAGGCTTTCTATATTTAGTGGATCACGCCAATCAAACGCTTTTTGACTCATTTATATCTCCGAAACTGTTCTATTCATTGAAACTGGGCTATTCGTCGAAACCTTTCAATTCGTCCAACCTATAGAATTGATTTACTGAATAAGAATTTTTGAATGCCAATCAACTTAATCTGATTAAAGAATATGCAACAAATCACTAAAGGTATAATATTGATTATCTCTGGCTAATATAGGAATATCCTATGGATCTAAAGTCACTAAAGTACTTTGTTTCGGTTTATGAGAGTGGCAGCATAACTGCGGCGTCTAAACGCTGCTATGTGGCGCAGCCTTCAATCTCTTCTGCTATTAATCAGCTTGAGGATTCGCTTGATTCATTGCTATTCGTGAGAGTAGCCAAAGGAGTCATACCTACTGAGGCAGGCAAGTCGCTCTACCCCCTCGCCAAGAAGCTATTGAGTGATGCTAAAGCGATCAATAATCTTTTTCGCACGCCCAAAGAGAAGGTTCCTTTTCGGCTTGGGCTTATCAGGTCGCTTGGGGCTGAACGGGTGAGTGCGCTGTTAAAGGAGCTCGCCAACGCAGTCGATGAAATAGAACTAACACTGCTTCAGCCGGAGGAAAACTGCGACGCCAGGATAATTACAACGGCATATTTACAAAGTAATGAGCATTTTCAACCGCTATGGCGAGATCACTATTACCTGGCTCTTCCGATTGGACATCCATTAAGCTTAAAACCTGAACTACAAGTCAGCGACCTAAATGGCCTGGCATTCATATACAGAACTCCCTGCGAAGCCGTTACTTCTCTGGAGCAAGTGATGTCGAGACAAGGAGCCGCATTTCAGGTTAGAGCCCGCATACAAACAGTCGAATATGCTTTAGGGCTTGTAGGAGCAGGTATAGGCTCAGCCCTTATCCCAAGCATACCCCAACTTATCAGCAGAAAAGACATCGTGCTTAAAGAGATTTCTGATATCGATTTATCTCGCACTGTTGGCCTGGCGTATAGCGATGAAAATATTAGTACCGAACCCAAAAACGCGATTATTGATATCTGTCGTCAGCAATGGAGTGAAACCCATTCGCACTGATACTCAAATCATCAGCTTGGATATTAGTGCTCTTGCCCAAGCGGCTTAAGTGTCAGCATCATCCGCGGTAAGAGGATCAATGCCCCTAGCAGGGCCGAAAACATCGCAAAGCCGGTTAACAGGCCAAAGTAAATAGTCGGCGTAAAGTTGGAGAGCGAAAGAATTGAGAAGCCAACAATAATTATGACGGATGTGTAAAACATTGCCCGCCCGATACTGCCATGACAACGATACATGGTCGCCGTGTAATCCCGATCTTTTTCAAACTCATTCTTAAATCGGTGTATATAGTGAATTGTGTCATCAACGCCAATTCCGACAGTTATTGCTGCAACCGTGATGGTCATCATATCTAAAGGAATACCCAGCAACCCCATCCCCCCCAGTACCATTCCGGCTGCCAATAGGTTCGGTGTAATTGCAATGAGGGCCAAGTACAGTGAGCGAAACAGAACGGTAAACATTAGGGTAATCGCAATAAAAACCGCGCCGAGCGTCATAACCTGGGAGCTGAAAAGGCTTTGAAGCATATTGTTATACAGCACCAACATGCCTGTAAGTTCGTATTGTTCGCTACTGAACCCCATCTCGTTTTGAAGAAAACCTTCCAATTCTTTAAGCAATTCATTCCTGTTGAGCTGGTGGCTTGTCTCTTTAACCCGAACCGAAATCCTTGCCTCATCGCCCTCCGGTGACAGGTAAGGCGTAATTAGTGCATCTTTTATATCGCTCGTTAAGTTCTGGCCAATCAATGCCAGTTGAAAATCATCAATATCAGAGCCCGTAACATCCTTCATGACTCGATATAACGATGCCAACGAAACAACCTTTCCGGTTTCATCTAGCTGGTCTAGGTGTTCATGCAGTTTTGATATCTGATTAAGGCCGTATCGGGTAAACCAGTACCCATACCCTTTGCCCGCAGAAGGTTGGCCAAAAGGGTCTTCCAGATCACTGTCAAACGAATCAAAAGAAATCTCATCAAAAGACTCTGCATCTTCGGTCGATGAGTTTTCAATACCGGCAACGATATCGCCGGAGTCAGTATAGTCAGAAGCGATGTCTTCGTCCCCCACATCGTCTTCAGTCACTAAAGAGGTCGCTTTGTTTCTGATAATAATATCGAGCGGTATAGTTCCGCCGAGTTTTTGATCAATAACCTCCATGCCTTGATAAATTTCTGTCGTCGAATCAAAGTAATCAATAAACCGGTTTTCAACTTTTAACTGTGTGATACCAACAGCACTTGCGGTCAGTAGAATGGTGCTGACTACCCACACCCATCCAATTCTTTTATCCGCTATTTTGGCAAAATAACAGGTAAAGGCCGGAGCCTGATTGTTTACCATTTTTGCCCGGCTACTTTTTAATGGAACCAGCATTAAGCCGGCAGGGATGACAAGGAACGTAATAACAAATGCGCTAGCTACCCCTATCGTCATCATCCAACCAAAATCGATAACTGGCCTAATGCCACTGACGACTAACGAGGCAAACGCAACGATTGTCGTAATAGCGGTATATAAGCAAGGCCGCATCATATAGTGAACCGTACTCATAACGAGCTTAAATGGATTTTCATCGGCAAAATCAATGCTGAGTTCACGATAACGAACAGCCAAGTGGATGGTGATTGAAAGCGTAATAATCATCAACAGAGCAACAAAGTTTGACGAAATAACCGTTAGTTTCCAATCCAATACGGCTATAACCCCCAGCATAACTAATACAGCGGTTAAACAAGTCACCAGAGGAAGTACCACCCAGGTGATACTACGAAAAATCACCGCCAGTAAGACAATAATAAATACAAGAATACCAATACCAAAAATAACCAGGTCCTTTTTAATAAAGTCAATCATATCGGAGGCGATCATGGGGACGCCCCCCAGATATAACTCAACAGAACCTCGGTACCTATCCAAAATATTACGAACAGTTTGGACCAGCTGCTCCTGTCGGTTATTGGCATTAACCGAGTATTCACTGAACGCTCGCTCTGCACTTAATAGCTCGTGCTCCTCTGCGTCAGTTAAACCAATAGACGTTTTCTTTTCGCGAATTTTGTCGCGCTCATGCAATAATTTGAAGAACTGTTCGTCCCGTTTCAGGTTGACCTGAATGGCTGTGGTATCAAAATTTGGGCTGGTTAACAGTTGAGAATATAGCGGGCTGTTCAAGAACTCTTGTTTTGCCAGTTGTTTGTCCGTTGAGGTATCGGACAGATAGTTAATTCCGTCTGGTAGCTCACTAATTTTAACTGGCGGGCTATACAGTAGAGGAACATCAAGAATAGTGACTACACTTGAGACCTCCGGCAGCAGGGAGAGCTCGTCTTTAAGAGACTTAAGCGTGGCTAATGAGGTATCAGAAAAAAGCGCAGATTTTGGGCTATAAGTAATAACTAAAAAGTCTTCCGAGCCATATTTTTTATTGGTCTCCCTGTAGATTTCAAGTGCTCTGTCACCTTCGAGAACAAGTGAGTCAGCAGAGGCATCCAAGTGCAGCCTGGAATACTGGGTAAGCAACAGCACTACGACGGCTGAAAGAATAAGGCACACCGCTCGGGGGTATTGGTAGACTTTACCCAGAACTGAAAAAATATTATTCATTTAATTGATTGCACATCCAGCTCATTGTCTACGGCCGGCCTTACCAAAACTAGGATCCGGTGCTTTCATTCGTTGTTTGCGCGAGCGTTCGTATGGTTTTCTCCAGGCCGTCGCTCTGTATCTGCTGGCTGATTGAACTGTAAAGCGTTTTGCTAACGCCTATCCCATCAACCGAAAAATCGAATACTTTCCATGCACTGTCAAACTGGCGAACCGCAAAATCGATGGTATGGTCATTCTTGCCATTAGTATTGATTTTTATCCTTACTATGTCGTAGGACTTTTTCTTTTTGCTATCAATAACTTCAATTTTCTGACCACTATAGGAACTTACCGCCAGCCGATATGTCCTTTTAAGTGAGATGACCACAGCATCAATGGCATTCTGTTTCTGCCCCTTCTGGAGTATGTCCTTCCAGTGCTCTCTAAAAACCCTTTTACAGAGTGCTTCAAGGTTTAGGTGTGGAAGAATCTCCTGATCTATAAGTCGGTCAATATACTCGACATTATCGAGCTTGTTGTCTTTTTTGGCCTCAGTGAGAGTGACTTGGAGACGTTCTGATAACGACCCTATAAACTGCTCAGATGTGCTGTTTTCTGCCATCCCGCTATAACTTAAACTGGCAAGCAAGATAGCTGAACACAAGAGAATGATTTTTCTTAGCATGGATAACATCCCTTTTTTAGATTCTGTCCCCTGTAGTCTAAATCATAACCGCTATAGGAGACCAAGTATCCGTTAAGAATAGCACTGATTACTGAAGCCAGCGGCAAACGTCGAATCAACTTGACGCAGTTTTCTTTCCTAAAAAAGCCGTATACGCATTAATACCCAAAACTTTGCTGTACTTTTTGTCGACAACATCAAGACCTTGATTGCTCATGTGTCGGCGGTAGTCATAGACTGGATGCAGCGCTGCTCCGGTCGTAACCCAAAAGATACCAATAGCCAGATACCAGTAGACTCGTTTAGCCAACCGGGCAAAGATATTACCTTCTGGCATTGCGAAATCACCAATTACTATCGCTGCATCTTCTTTACCCAGTTTGATAAGGTGCTTGAGTACCTCAGCCATAAATGGCTCATCAAACACGTTCAAAAAGAAGTTGGCTACGACCATGTCATATTCGCCAAATGCCTCAATCTTCATAATATCGCTATGAATAATATTGATTTTAAGGTCTTTATTGGTTTTCTCTAAGCCTTGCTTAAATTTGTCCAGCATCGCCTCCGAGAGATCGACCACGGTCACGTCCGCTCCCTGCTCTGCTGCATATATAGCCTCCTTTCCATGACCTATGCCGGCAAAAAGAACCTTATCTCCTGGCTTTAGGTTTTCAGGCGTTAACATAGCACGTTTGCACTCGAGAATTGAGTTACCTGCAAACACATAACTGAGCGCGTCATAGACAGGCCCCATCAACCAATATTTATCTTTCATTTTTTATTACCACACCCTTTCGTTATTTTTATATCCCCAAATGCCTGCGTAACATGGATACACTTTTAAACAAATCATACATTTTTCTTTAAACAGGTCTGCCAGTGTAATAGAACAATTCGATTAACCCCATATTATTAATAGAGAAATGTGAGACCATTCAAACATCACTCAAATTAATGAAATGTCTCTTACAGAATATAAATGCCTTAGTGAATTAGTCAGATATAGTTTGATCAGGTAAAATAGCCGATTCGATAATGTATTCGTCAATATAAAGATCAACACACTCTATTCAGGCCTAATTTACTATGCGTCCATCAAAGTCTCTGTTTTCTTACCCCAAGTATTGGGCTGAGTGCTATGGAACGGCTCCTTTTTTGCCGATGTCTCGTAAAGAGATGGACGAACTGGGTTGGGATAGCTGCGACATTATCATTATTAGTGGCGACGCTTATGTTGATCACCCCAGTTTTGGCATGGCGGTCGTTGGCCGGCTTCTCGAAGCACAAGGGTTTAGAGTAGGCATCATTGCTCAACCTGACTGGTCAAGCAAAGACGAGTTTATGAAGCTGGGGAAACCCAATCTGTTTTTCGCGGTTTCCGCGGGTAACATGGACTCGATGATCAACCGCTATACCTCTGATCTGAAAATCCGGCACGAAGATGCCTACACCCCCAATAACGAAGGGGGCAAAAGACCAGACCGGGCGGTTATTGTTTACACGCAACGTTGTAAAGAAGCTTACAAAGACAGGCCAGTACTGATCGGTGGAATTGAAGCCAGCCTGAGGCGGATTGCGCACTATGATTACTGGTCAGACAAAGTTAGACGTTCGGTATTACAGCATTCAAAGGCAGACCTGCTTTTTTACGGCAATGCTGAACGCGCGCTTGTTGAAGTGAGCCACCGTATCGCTAACGGCGAAGATATAAAAAGTATCACCAATGTTCGGGGTACTGCTGTTATGCTCTCCTCTCTGCCTACAGACTGGGAGGAGAAAGATTCAACGCGTATTGATAAGCCAGGAAAGGCGTTTAAAAAAGATAACCCTTATAATGTGCCTGGTTACAACGAATCAGCTCCCGCCTGTAGCCCAGAGGATAATGACAATACGCCTGTAGAAGACAAACATCTAAGCGTAGTAAGAATTCTCACACCAGAAGGTAGTAAGAAAACCTATATTCGCCTGCCCTCTTTTGAAAAAGTGAGCAAAGACCCTGTGCTATATGCGCACACTTCAAGGGTTTTACACTTGGAAACCAACCCATCAAACGCCCACACACTGGTTCAGCAGCACGGCGAACGATTTGTTTGGCTAAACCCGCCGCCAATTCCGCTATCAACAGACGAGCTGGATGATGTATTTGAGCAGGCTTTTCAGCGAGTTCCCCACCCGAGCTATGGTGATGCCAAAATTCCTGCTTACGAAATGATTCGTTTCTCTGTCAATATTATGCGAGGTTGTTTTGGCGGCTGCTCTTTTTGCTCTATCACCGAGCATGAAGGGAGAATTATTCAAAACAGATCTGAAGACTCTATCGTTAGAGAAATAGAAGCCATTCGTGATAAGACCCCCGGCTTTACCGGAACAATCTCAGACCTTGGCGGGCCAACCGCCAATATGTATCAGCTTGCGTGTAAAAGTGATGAGATTCAAGCGAGCTGCCGTCGTTTGAGTTGTGTATACCCAACCATCTGCTCTAACCTCAATACCGATCACTCGCCAACAACTCAACTTTACCGAAGAGCAAGAAAAATTGAAGGTGTTAAACGCATAATGGTTGCATCGGGTTTACGCTACGACCTTGCCGTTGAAGACCCTGAATATATAAAAGAACTGGTCACTCACCATGTCGGCGGGTATCTCAAAATAGCGCCTGAGCATACGGAAGATGCGCCGTTATCCAAAATGATGAAACCCGGGATGGGCACCTACCATCGATTTAAAGCTCTGTTTGACAAGTTTTCCAAAGAAGCAGGGAAACAACAGTTTTTGATTCCCTACTTTATTTCGGCGCACCCGGGAACCACTGACGAAGATATGATGAACCTGGCTATTTGGCTGAAATCAAACGGGTTTAAAGCCGATCAAGTGCAGAACTTCTATCCATCTCCGATGGCAAACGCAACCACAATGTATCATACCGCACGCGACCCGCTTCATCGTCTCGACTATAAGTCAAAGGCCATGAACGTACCAAAAGGTGCAAGACAGCGTAAGCTACATAAAGCTTTTTTACGATATCATGACCCGGAAAACTGGCCTATTCTAAGAGAAGCACTCAAGCGCATGGGGAAGTCTCACTTAATTGGCAATGGCGATAAGCACTTGATCCCGGCTAACCAGCCTGGTGGGAAATCCAGGACACATGGTGGCAATAGAGCTGCCTCAAAAGCTGGCAATAGACAAGGCCCGCATCGCAACAGGCAGCCTAAAAAGGGTGAAATACTCACTCAGCATACGGGTTTGCCGCCCAGAGAGACGACAGACAACCGACCAAACAAGACTAATAAAAAACGCACAAAAACCAGGGCCAACCAGCGATCTACTCGCCGCTAGGAGGTTGACTTTTTACCTCAAAGACCTGCTCCGCAATATCCGTAGAAAAACCCGCTGCATTGGGGTGCCCACCGCCGCCAAATGCAGCGGCAATCGTCGCTACATTTTGACCGTCTTTTACTGAACGAAGTGACCACCCTCTTTTATTTACTCTATCACTATAGGCGGCAGCAAAAGGATTCCCTACAGCCAGTTCACTGAGTAGCTCACTGGTTATGACATTAGGGCAGCAAACGATAGGAACGCTAAAACCCTCAATGGTGCCGTAAACAACCTTTTTCTTATATGTTTCAATCATTTTGTCTCTAAATCGATTGATTGCACGCCCTTCCAATACAAGAGTCTTAAAATGGTCAACACTATTTGCAAACTCATCCCATAGCTCAAATTCATAAGGGTAAGACATTAACGCTGCATTCACATGTTTACTATCAGGAATGCGAAACTGCCAAAGGTCTCTATCCTGAATGTGTGCCAGTAACGGTGGGACGGGTTCTTCATGAAAATATTCCCATGTAATAACAGCGCCAGAACGATTCATATCAAACACGACCGTAAGATTTACGTAGACATCATCAAGTCCTGCCAGTTCTTTCTGAGCGCTTTCATGATGATCCAGTATGACGACGTTAGCGGCCTTGTCGCAGAGTCTGCCAAGCTCTTCCCGCTTGTACGAAAAATCCAGAATATAAACATCGCGCCCCTCAACATGAACTTCCAGGCTATCTCCATGACCAGCGCCCAAGTATTCAGCATCAATGCCTTTCTTAATTTTAAAAAAACGGTATGCAGCGTACGCACTGCCAAAACCATCTAAGCACCCTGTTCCGTGATAGATAACGAGGGGAGCTACGTCGTTTAACATGATAATCTCCTGAGTGAGGCATCGTTCAATTATGAGCACTTCTCAAGTAATTGCAAAACAGCGAGTTAGGGCATCGTAAAAACTTTTCAACCGCTATCATCAACGTGGACAGCAAATGGATAAAAACAGACTAACCTCTTTTATTCAACACGTTATGCTTACAACTTAAATTACTGGTTAAGTTACTACTGTATCTAAATTCAGGGTTTATTTGATAACAGGTGCTCAATTCACTAGAATGGCGCCCCTTCTAAATTTCACCCCGTTAATAGCTTAATCGTTAACGGGAGTCGTTAGTAAAGTAACAAATACCCGCCTAACCTGAGGCGGCACTCCGCTATAGCGATAACTATTGCATTATCGGGACATTCAAGTTTGAGGAAATAGATGTTTGAACTTAATACAAGCACGGCAAGTAGTGTAAAAAATGATGTACTGTCCGGCTTAACGGTCGCATTGGCGCTTGTACCAGAAGCAATCGCATTTGCGTTTGTTGCGGGTGTAGAGCCTCTTGTCGGGCTATATGCCGCGTTTATGGTCGGCCTTATCACTGCATGCATAGGCGGCCGACCCGGTATGATCTCCGGCGCCACAGGGGCCTTGGCTGTTGTTATGGTCACCCTGGTAGCCGATCACGGCGTCGAGTACCTTTTTGCTGCCGTCGTGTTAATGGGTATTCTTCAAATCCTCGCTGGTGTGTTCAAACTTGGTAAATTCATCCGCATTGTGCCTCACCCAGTCATGTTAGGTTTCGTAAACGGTCTCGCCATTGTTATTTTTCTTGCCCAACTTGGACAGTTTGGTGTTAATGGCGAACAGGGCTGGCTGAGCGGTACGTCGTTTGAAGGAACAGTTATTGATGTCGCCTGGATAGAAGGCACCAAGCTCTATGTCATGCTGGGTTTAATATTCTTAACAATGGTCATTATTCATTTTCTGCCGAAAATCACAAAGGCTATTCCTTCATCCCTGGCTGCAATTATTATTGTTACGCTGGCAGTCATAGGCTTAAACCTGGATACCAAGGTGGTGGGCGATGTCGCGTCAATTGCTGGTGGTTTCCCAAGCTTCCATATCCCAATGGTGCCTTTGAATTGGGAAACCTTCATGATCATACTGCCTTACTCGATTATTCTAGCTGCAATCGGGCTTATTGAGTCTCTTCTTACGTTGACACTGGTGGACGAAATTACCCAAACACGCGGTAAAGGCAATAAAGAGTGTGTCGGCCAGGGCGTTGCCAATACAGTAACCGGTTTCTTCGGTGGTATGGGCGGTTGCGCGATGATTGGCCAGAGTATGATCAACGTAAATTCTGGTGGCAGAGGAAGACTCTCGGGCATCACGGCTGCACTGTCACTCCTGATGTTTATACTATTTGCATCGTCGTTAATTGAGAAAATTCCTGTTGCTGCGCTGGTTGGTGTTATGTTTATAGTGGTGCTGGGAACGTTTGAGTGGTCCAGCTTTCGAATACTTAAGAAGATTCCAAAATCTGATGCGTTTGTATTAATACTGGTCTCTGCAGTCACTGTCGCAACAGATCTGGCGATTGCTGTTGTTGTAGGCGTTATAGTGTCTGCACTCGTCTTTGCATGGGAGCACGCAAAACACGTAATAGTAACGAAGAAGCAAGATGAAAACGGTTCAACGGTCTATGATGTTCAGGGCCCTCTTTTCTTTGGATCAGTCAGCTATTTTTTGCAACAGCTTAGTCCTTCAGAAGATAGCGATGACGTTATCGTTGATTTCAGGCAGTCCCGCGTATGTGATCATTCGGGCCTTGAAGCAATAGATACATTAGCTGAGCGGTTCACCAATGAAGGTAAAACACTTCATATACGTCACCTTAGTGAAGAGTGCAGGCAGCTATTGGTTAAAGCAGGTGATCTTGTTGAAGTGAATGTAATAGAAGACCCAACCTACCATGTTGCTGTAGATAAGTTAGCATAACGCTAAAACGGGTTACGAGAGTATTTGGCCAGCTAGGGTAAGCCACTCGAATGGCCAAATACCGTTCATTATCGTTTTCTAAAAATTACATTAAGATTAAGCAACAATCCGGTGAAATAGTTGCAATTTTTTCGCCAAAGTTTAAAATTTAACCAAATTTAAACAATAATAGATTAAGGAAGAAATGACTTTGACAGCGGATTGGGACACGGATCAGGTAACCGTTCAAATACCCGACCTAACCATTCGAGTGAAAGTTCGTAGAGGTTTTTTAAAGAGTGAGTGGGTAGACGTTAAAAGCTATATGCTCAATAGAAAACACTGCATAATCAAAACAGACGAGTTGTTTTCACTCAATAGTAAAATCAACATCTCCCTCCGGCTAAAACTTGAGCCTACCGACCTTGTTATAGATTCATTAAGTGCAACTGTTCTCAAGCAGAAAAAAGAGTGCAGCTGCTTTTTTTATTACCTTGAACTTAATGATGAAAACACAAAAAACGCTAACTCAGCAGAGTCGCCTATTAGCCGCTTGGTTAGTTTAATTGATAAAAAGCAGCTAATTAATAAAAAGTTTCTAGACCTTTCTCAGGCCTCATCCTAGCCTTTAAAAAAATATTTGCATTAATTGATGCATGTAAACATTTCCAATGCATATTCATGCGTCAATTAAATTTGGTGTTAAACTAATACTGCTACGCTGCTTAATGGGAGATATCTAGGATGGCAAAAAACGATAAGTTAGGAATCGACAAGATCATTAACCGAATCAGTCAGGAGTTTGAAAAAACATCTGCACAATTCGACAAGTTAGTAAGTGATGCTCAGAAACAAATTGATGCCTTACAGGCTCAAATTCAGGAGCCGATCAAGAAGCTCATGGATGATATTGATAAGGTTAGAGACCGAGAGCTGAAACGCTTCCAGAGTGAATTTGATCGTAGACTGCAAGAGTTTAACGACCTCCAAAACGATATTCTCGAGCGACTAGGTATTAGTAGCAAGCCAGAAGCGAAGAAGCCGGCTGCCACTGCAAAAAAACCGGCGGCAAGTAAGCCCGCTGCGAAAAAACCAGCAGCCAAGAAGCCTGCAGCCAAGAAGCCAGCTACCACCGCAAAAAAACCAGCAGCTAAGAAACCTGCGACCACTGCAAAAAAACCAGCAGCTAAGAAACCTGCGACCACTGCAAAAAAACCAGCAGCTAAGAAGCCTGCAACCACTGCAAAAAAACCGGCGGCAAGTAAGCCTGCAACGAAAAAACCAGCAGCCAAGAAGCCTGCAACCACTGCAAAAAAACCAGCAGCTAAGAAACCTGCGACCACTGCAAAAAAACCGGCGGCAAGTAAGCCTGCAACGAAAAAACCAGCAGCCAAGAAGCCTGCAACCACCGCAAAAAAACCAGCGGCAAGCAAGCCTGCGACCACTACAAAAAAACCAACAGCTAAGAAGCCTGCGACCACTGCAAAAAAACCGGCAGCACGTAAGCCTGCTGCGACATCAAAAAGTCCAGAAACGCCTTCTAATAGCACACCAAATAAAGCGCCTGTTTCGGCGACAAGAAAACCTTCAACTCAAGCAACAACTAAGTCAGGTGAAGGTTAGCCGCTTAACTATTAATCATTTCACCCCCTTTCAACTCATTAAAATGCCGCTACAAAGCGGCATTTTAACTACACAAATATTCGCCACTGTTCTGCCACCACAAATGTAAAATTCAAAACACATTTTCCATTGTGTGTCGCATTGTATGCTACCCGTTACAAAGCACCCACCTCAACTCTGTATGTAACCGATAAATAGTAATAGTTACGATACACATACATAAGGTTACAACGCCCTGTAACACCATGAATTACTATTCATATAACCCCTAATCAATGGCTATCCCATGTTCGCTAAGTTATAGAGCCCTATTTTATTATGGTGAAAATTAGTGCATAAGCGCCCTCTCAAAATATCTATTGCTATTTTGACTGTTGTCTCCTTGACCGCCGCGTTGGCGAGCATTTCCAGCTCGGGTGTGCAGATGGGCGAAAGCGCGCTTGGGCTTAAATTATTTGCATCTGCGGGCATTGCTATACTTTTCGGCATTATCAGCCTTGTTCTGATAAGGCTCAATTTAAAGCTACAGCAAAATATAATTCAGCGGGAAGAGACCGAGCTATCACTGACAAAACTAAGCAGCGCGGTAACAAATAGTGGTGCTTCAATTGCCATAACTAACACTGAAGGCATCATTGAGTATGTTAATGATAAATTCTGCGAACTTACAGGGTTCGAACAGTCCGAGACTATAGGGCGCTCTATCGATTTACTGGGCCCCGCTCAGTTTCCGGACGGTGAAGAAGTTCCATCCTGGAGTATGAACTGCCTCCAGGAAAACTGGGAAGGCGACCTCCTGAGCAGCCGAAAAGACGGCACTCAGTTTTGGTGCGCAACAACCATTTCTGCCGTTTACGACAAACATCAATCGATCACGAATTACGTAGTATCTGGTATTGATATTACCGACCTCAAAGAGGCCAACAGTGCCATGCAGCAACTGGCTTTGTTTGATTCGCTTACAGGCCTTGCAAACCGCCGCTTATTTATTGACCGCATGGGGCAGTCAATTGCAGCAGCGCAAAGAAGACGTACTATAACCGCGCTTTTATTTCTTGATCTTGACCAATTTAAAAGAATAAACGACACACTTGGCCATGATGCAGGTGACCAACTGCTACTAATCGTCGCTGAACGATTAAAATCATGCGTTAGAGCACAAGATACCGTTTCAAGGTTAGGAGGCGATGAGTTTACCATTCTTCTAAATGATATCCGTGATACTCAGTCAATAACTCATATTACCAACCAAATACTGAAAGACCTTAAAGAACCGATTATGCTGGGCAAGCATGAAGTCATCATATCTACCAGTATCGGCATTACCTTAGCGCCAAATGATAGTCAGGAAGTCGACACCCTGATGAAGAACGCCGATTTGGCACTCTATCATGCAAAAGAAAGAGGTAGAGATGGCTATTACTTTTTCACCGAAGAGCTCAATACAAACGCTCTCAAGCTGCTTCATATAGAACAAGAGCTTCGTCACGCGCTTCAAATGGACGAATTTACAATACTATACCAACCTCAGGTATGCCTTAAAACAGGCTCCATAATGAGTGTAGAAGCACTTATTAGATGGCATCACCCTATTCGGGGAGAGGTTTCACCCGATGACTTTATTAGCATTGCCGAAGAGACCGGGCTTATCGTACAAATTGGTGAATGGGTTTTGCGAAATGCCTGTATGCAAACCAAAATGTTGCAACAACTAACAGGGCAAAAGATTAAAGTCGCCGTTAATTTATCATCAAGGCAATTCTCTGACCCTAGCTTTGAGCAGGTTATTAGCGAAGTTATTGCGTCGTCAGGACTGGAACCTAAATACCTAGAGCTTGAAGTAACCGAAAGCATGCTGATGAACAACATAGACAGAGTTATCGAGCAATTAAACCGGATCAAATCGAGTGGTATAACCATTACAATCGATGATTTTGGATCGGGTTATTCCTCTCTAAGCTATTTAAAAAAACTGCCTGTAGACATTCTTAAAGTAGACAGACAATTTGTGCGTGACATTCCTGAAGACCTGAACGATATGGAGATAACGTCAGCAATCATTGCAATTGCACACAAACTAAACTTAAAGGTCATCGCAGAAGGCGTTGAAAATATAGACCAACGAGACTTTCTCGTGATAAACAAATGTGATTACGCACAAGGCTACTATTTCAGCAAACCCCTCACGTTTGAAGACTTATATAGTTTCTTTACCGCTAGCCAGCTTAAATCTGCCTGATATTCTATAAACAGTAGTGATCATTTAGCCCGCCCCCCCCCCCCAATTAAAAAACATAAATAATATGTGAACAACAAGTCATAAGCGATGACTAAACCATCACGTTACCTTTTGATACATTATGTATAATATCCTTACAATCACTGTTGTATGGATGATATGGAAATGATTTCATTTTTGATTTACGTTTTGGAGTTTGTACTCATTTGCCTGTTGGGTTACCTGGGCTTCAAAGTCATAACGCTCTTTAATAACAGCCTACCTGTGCAAGCAGATAGAGTTGCCGCTTCTAACCCCTCAAGGGCTGACATATTCAAAGATAGTACGGATACCGCCAGTCACTACTCGAGAGCCGAGAGCATCACCAGCTCGCAAATTTTTGCAGGCATCCAACTACTCGAAATTAAACGGAAAGGAATTAACCCTCACTCGCCAGGCCAGGACTGGATTGATAACGGTATCAGCTATTATTTACTGGGGGCGGTCAGTGCAATTACTGAGCACTTTGATTGTGACGGAAATGATAAAGACGATGTAATGAAGTATTTGCTGACAAAAAATTTAAAATACACCAATGAACAGGCAGAAAGGCATATTTCAAACTTATACCAGGTCAACGATGAAACGATCGAGCGAAACGCTTTTTATGCAGGTATCGATGCGGCAAAAACCTGGTTGTCAAAGAAGTTTATACCAGATGAGCACTCATTATTCAGCAACCTAAACACGTTAGGGTTTGTTGCGTAAAAACTACGATATATATCGAAAAGCTTTATTGGCACGGGACAAGGGCATATAAATGGGAGACAGACTCTCCCGTTTATATATGTGAATAAGTAGCGGGCTTAGGCGACAAGCTCCCAGCGTTTACCTATCTGTATAACGTCCTTTCCAACAGGTTTTTCATTGCTATCGAGCAAAACACCAGAGACCTGAGGCTTGCTCCACTCCCCTGCTTCATTTCTTACCATTGAGTCCAGGTCAACCGCTTTTACCAAGTAGACAGAGTCGTTACACGACACCTTTGAACGGTGAGATATACCATACACAAAGCGACAGTAATCGAGCTTTAACTGTTGAAGATCTCGTTCGGCTTTATTAATTTTTCTAACAAGCACACCTCTAAGACTCTCCGTATAATCCATTACCCTAACTCCGCACTTCATAATAAACGACAAGCGAGCGGCGCTATATAGCTCAGCGAACGCTTGATATAACAAATGTGAAATAATGTTACACGGTTAAAATAACAAAGAACAGTGAATATCTCACAGTATAAAGGTTATAGAATTGCTTAATTAAGCTTCTGAATCATTTTGGTAAGCGTTTTTCCATTAACACCATGATCCACTACGTAGGCGAGCGCCCCCTCTTTGTCGATTAGAAAGAAGTTTGCTGAATGCTCTATTGTATAGCCCAGAGTAGAATCTGACATGGTTACCTTTTTATAGTAGACCCCATATTGCTCTGCTATCGTCTTAAGCTCAGCCTCAGTGGCACTTAAACCAATAATTCTACTATCAAAAAATGGTAAGTACTCCTTAAGTCGAGTATCGGTATCATTCGCTGGGTCAACAGAAACAAACAACACCTTGATATCATCAGCGTCATCGCCGAGCTCAGAAAGCGCTGATTTTATAGTCGAAAGACCTGTTGGGCACACATCAGGGCAGGATGTGAAGCCAAAATATAACAAAACGACTTGGCCACTTAAATCTGAAAGTTTGAAAACCGAGTTCGCCCTCTTGACTTGAAAGTCCCCTCCTTTCAAAAAGTTTGCTTTAAGTGCGGCTGGATCTTGGGTTTCCGGCTTGTATACTTTCAGGCCACTCCAAACACCCGCTACCAATATAGCGAGCATAAGCATAGCCACAATAATTTTGTATTTCATATCATTTCTGTGGGTGTGTTGATTTAATAGTAAAGACCAGACGCTCAGGCTCCGCCCCATGAAGCGTTATAGAGAATAACCAAACCATCTCGTCATCGATAGTACAAACCGGGATAGTTATAACTCCATCCCAACTATCCTGGGTTGATCGTTTAAGAAAAGCCTTGTTGACTCCCATATACATATCTCGTCCGTCCAGGCTAATGATCGCTTTACTGATTTTCTGGCTACTGGATATTAAAGAAACGTTAAGTGGTTTGAGTACTGGAAGGTCACTGGGTGAAACGGCAACGGTAATATCCCCGTATATTGAAGACAGGTACTGACAATCTCCCATGTTCAAGTCGCAATCAACATTACTTACGCGTTCACCTTCAATTTCTGAGGGTGACTTAAGTAAACGAGGAACTGAAATAACGAAAGCGAGTAGCACTAACAGAGACAAAACGGTTAGCAAGTGTTTTAAATTCAAGACAAAAACCTCAAACGTTACATATCTTCAAGACGGGCTTTCATCTGTTCATGCTTAGTCAGCACTTGTTCAATATGCTCAAGATCTGACCTTACAGTTCCTCTTGCAATGATTTTTGAGGCGTAATCAAACTCTATTCCATAATCAAAGCGGCTATGATGTTTCTCTCTGTAGCGCACAATACCGGGTATTAAATCGATCTGAACAACCCCAACTTCCATCTCTAGAGAAATAGACAGATTGACAGTCTCTTTAAGCTCGAAGATTTCATCTGTCTGTATCCCCATCCCGTATTTACTATAATCAAACGGGACAATCTCAATCCATTCACTAGAAAAAAGCCCTCGGCGAACTTTCACTTTGGAGTTAAATTTTATCCAGGGTAGTCGAGGTTTTTGGCGCCTTTCATCTGACATAAGGTTATTTTCAAATAATTCGAGTTAATGAACGGCTAATCTGTGGCACACCTCAAATCCAAGATTCGGGGCAAACCCACATATTAATCGCTTTATAGTAAATATAGCTTGGTTTTTATCCTAACTACACAGAATACGTAAATTAAAATGTGGCTCAGTTTGACAAGCGAACCCAGTCCAGCCTTTTTATCTACTTCACTTACTGGCGCCGACAAACTAACAATGGTACTTGGGTATCAGCACAATCACAATATCGATTCAACTTGGTATTTAACTGACTCCAGACAACAAAAAACAACATTTTTGCTGCAATACTGGCTCTTAATTGTTTTACAATATGTATTATTGATAACTAGTTCCTTTTATTTACTAACGGTAGGCACTATGGCAATAGGAAAACATACTCATATTATTTTGGTTGAAGATAACCCGGATGATGAGCTCCTAACCATTAGAGAGCTTAAAAACAGTGGATTTAATGGAAAGATAACCAGCTTTTCAGATGGTGAAGAGGCATACAATTACCTGTCAATGCCAAAGAAAAAACCGACCTTAATTATTCTTGATGTAAAGCTACCCAAGCTTAACGGTATCGACATTTTGAGGCAGGTTCGATCACAAAAAGAGTTGCTGATGACACCTGTTGTAATGTTTTCGTCGTGTGACGAGCCTTGCCTGGTAGCCGAAGCGTACTCACTCGGCGCAAACTCATACGTAGTGAAAGAAAATCAATTTTTGGAGAGCGCTGATCAATTAACAGGGTTGGTTAACTACTGGACTAAAATTCACAAACCGATTTCAGCCGTGTAAAAGAGGAGCCGTTAAGTCTCAGACTCAGCATCCACCTCCTCGTCATCAAGTCTATTCTCAGCCTCTTCCTCTTCTCTCCGCTTTTGCTCTTCGAGCAACAACTGCTTCTCTCGGCGCGCCTCATTAATAAATATATCTTTAAACTGCCTTCGGCTTTCTTGCCATAGAATATTCTGCGCTTCGATGACCTCATCCCTCAAAATCATAGAGTACTTAATGAAATACAGATAATCAGAGTTTAACCTGTATCGAGTATAGAAAAGCTTAATGAACTCCCGGTGCTCTGGAGCAACGGTTAGCTCCCACTCTTTTGTCCCGTTCATTAAGTATTGAGGTGAAACACCAAGCAGCTCACACAACTTGTTGAACTTTATCAGGTCATTCGGGAGAGCTTTATCTTCAGGATCTTCCCAACGGGCAATGGTGTTCCTGTCGACCTCGATTAAACGAGCAACATGCATTTTAGATAATTTCCGGTTGTTCTTTTCCCGTGCCTCTCTAAGCCGAACGGCAAAGTCTTTTTTAATCACAGGGAATTGAGTTGTATAGTTCATTATTGTTCTTATACCCGCACTTCATTAAGAGTGCTTTTTCTCATATTTCCAGGAATTAGTAAAACGGGACTGCTACACCAATGTAGCATTTTGATTTTAAAATTCGATTTTGCTACACCAATGTAGCAGTTATTTTTTTTTGTTAAAAAATAAGCACTATTTATGATATAAATATTGCGATAACTAAAAACTAAATATAAGGTTAGGCAGATGAATCCACACATCAATGAAAAACTAACATCACTATTAAACAGCATGGATGAAAATGAGGCAGAGCAGCTTACTGAGTTGTGCGTCCACTTTTCAGAACTGAGTAAAAGTAACAAACAGGATATTGTTGATCACACAAAGCTCTATCATAGTGCTGTACAACTAATGTCCCCACAGTAACCCTTGTTGTTACTTCTTGGTGTTATCTTTAGCCAGTATCTTCGCTGTAATTGCTCAACAATGCCTGTAGCTCTGAAAAGATATCGTTTCTGATAACATCAGGGGACACAATGGTTGCCACACGCCCTAACGCCATTATCCAGTTTTTAAGCTGAACAGTCCGTTTCACCGTCGCGGTCAATTCGTAGCAGCCTTCTCCACGATCAAGCAGTACCTGATCGCCACTAATAGGGTTTTCAGATAAATCTGTTATTAAGTTACTCCCGTTATCGGTACTCAGTTGAAGTACCAATTTGTATTCTCGCTGATCAGTCTGATTTACATAAACATCCATACGCCCTTCATCGAGATAAGCGCTTAAACTAAACGTTTCTGGAATATTTGACGAAAAGCTTATGACCTCGATGTCGTCTATCTTATGAATGAGAAAATGCCTGTAACTGTCCGTTTTTTCGATATCTTCATTCTTTTTTGCGACTAGATAGAGCTTGGGTAACAAAATAACAACGCCAAAAGGATGAACCTGATAAGTCTTACCTCTATAGGATATTCTTAACTGTTTCCCCTTCAATATGGCACGGTACACCGTATCCAGTGTGTTTATGTCATAATTCGCCGCTTGTAACCGCTGACCTCTTTGGTAAAACTCAACCGAGTCCTTAAGTCGTCCAAACTGTTGAGGTGAAATTCTCGACGCTTCTTTTTGCAGCTTAGTGTCAGCATTTTGAAAGAACCGCTCCATTTCGCTCAATGTATTGCTTGGCATGACAGCAGATAGATGCTTTTGTGTCATAGAAAACGAGAGAGCCAAATAAGTAGGCATTTTTTCAAAATCATAAGAGAGTCCCGAGTATGGGTCTATCGACCACATAAGGCTTTTACCCTCACCGCGCAGTGCCTCAAGACCAAAATCATTATCGCCTTCCAGATTCAGCACATTACTTGTTCCGTAAAGGAAATTCAGATCTCTCTGCACTGTTCTTCGTTGCGCAGAAAGGCTGCGCTCTGATTGGCCTAGATATGCCCCCCTATCACTTTCATCCTCCAGATAGTCGCTATTAACAAGGTGGTTAAGTATTTCGTCTGTTGACCTATAGGCCCTGGAAGATCGCAAATAGTCTAGAATTGCTAGCCGTCTCAAAAACGTTTTCATAACAAACTCTGAATAGTTGGCCCCATATTGAAAATCTGAAAGCAACAACGGCTCATTCCAGTTTTCAGCCCAATACGGCCGGAAGGAGCGTTATCAAATAAGGCTAATCTGTACGACATCTCGATAGAGCTTATCGAACAAGCCTGAGTTTCGACTGACTCTTCGTTTTACGGTTTTGCCCCACACGCTTTTTTGGCAATTTATTTCCAGTGCACTCTTAGCTCTCGTTAGCCCCGTATAAATTAGCTCACGACTTAGTATTGGTAGGTGCTGGTGGGGCATCGCTATTGCAACATGGTCGAATTCAGAGCCTTGTGTTTTATGAATTGTCATTGCATAAACCAATTCAAAAGATGGAAGCCTGCTTAAACTAAGCCATCGTATCTCAGCTCCCATTCCTGGAAAAGCGGCCTGAAGCCTATCTTCATGGCGCCATATCATCCCAATATCGCCATTGAATACACCGGTTTCATAGTTGTTTTGGGTAATCATTATCGGGCAACCGTGGTAAAACCGTTTAGACAGAGGAATACCTAGTTGGCGCTTAATAACTCGATCAATTTCAGCATTAATAGCATCGACGCCTCTATCCCCTACACGAGTGGCTGCCAGCAACCTGAAAGATGAAAACTGTTCCAGTGCCACGGCCACATCGCTACTTTGGGCGATATTTGAGTAGAATTGCTCTGTGAGTTGTCTTAACCAGCAGCTAAAGTTAGTCTCCTGGCTCAGTCTTACCTCACTATCGTCGCCATTCAGTAGCGTCCAACTGCTATCTACATCGCCTCCAATAACGCTTTTAGCCAACTGCCCTATTCCGCCACTATCCTTAAAACGATAACTTCGCGACAGGTGGGTCAGGCAATCTATGGCCTCGGATTTAGCAACAGGTACGGGGTAACCCGTTAACTGCTCCAGACTCTCAGCGTTGCGCTCGCTGTAGCCAGGATGAGGGCTTGGCGCTATATCTGCCAATACACTGCCGGCCGCGACAGAAGGGAGCTGATTCGAGTCTCCCAACAAGATAACCCTAGCGTGATCAGGTAGCGCGCGGAACAAACGCGCCATAAGAGGTAAGTCAACCATCGACGCCTCATCTACCAGTAAAATATCGAGCTTGAGCCTGTTGCTTTCATTGAAACGAAACTGATGGTGATGCGGGATTACGCCTAACAATCGATGGATTGTCATTGCTTCATCCGGGATTGATGACCAAGTACTCTCTGGTAGATCATGATCGGGCTTAAGCAATGCTTTTGCATTAGCAATAGACTCAGTTAACCGTTGAGCGGCCTTGCCTGTGGGCGCAACCATTTTAATTGAGAATGGCTCATCATAGACTTCGCACAACGCAATTAATAACTTGGTTACCGTTGTCGTTTTGCCCGTTCCAGGCCCGCCAGTTACGATACTGAACTGTTTACCTATCGCGTTGGCGGCACTTACTTTCTGCCAATCAATTTCGGTATCTTTTTGATTGCCCTGACTAAATAGCGCTGACAAAATAGCATTAGCTTTGGTTGTGTCATATATAAGCGACTGACTAAAGCCTTTAATGGCATTTGATAATTCATCTTCAAACTGCCAATAGCGTCGAAGATATAAACGAGCGTTTTCGTACACGATAGGGTGAGCTGATGCCGGAGAAATGGATGCTGTGCATAGGTGCTGCTGCCACGCTAATAACTCAGGGAAGGTATAACCGCTTGTTTCGTCGTCACCTGCCTCGTTGTACCAGTGTCTCGAGCCAGCCCAGTCATTAAGCTGCAAGCAGCTATGCCCTTCTCTTAAGGATTCACTGCAGGCAACAACCGAGAAAAACAGTAGTGTATCGCCTTCTCGATTAAGGGCAGACACAACAGAGCGGGCCAAAAAGTAATCGATCTCTTTAATGCCAGGATAACCCCTCACAAAATCAGCGTACCGGCTATGCATCTGTCACCTCTTTGTGCTTATCTGCGCCGGTCTTTTCAAACAGCCGCTCCATGCGATCTAACAGTGTTGAGCCAATAGGTGAATAATAGACCCCAGTATTGCTGGAACAGCTCATACCTCTTAGATAGAGATAATAAACCCCACCAAAGTGGGTCTCAGGCGTGTAATTATCTATTTTCAGCTTCAAATAGCGGTGCAGCGCCAGACTATAAATCAGGTACTGCAGGTCATAATAATTATCTTGAATATTGATCGTCAGGTTTTGTTCTATGTAGTCATCTAGATTGTCGCCAAGGAATGTAGACTTGTAATCGGCAACGTAGTACTTACCTTCCCATTCGAAAACAAGGTCAATGAACCCATGCATCATGCCTCTTAGCTGTGGCCCTTCAGGCAGTAGAGGAAACGAGGAAGACTCCCGATGCTCTTTTAAGATGGCACCAAGCTCCACTCTTGAAGCATGCTCGACTGGGAAATAAAACTCCACTTCTCTAAGTGTTTTTTCTATGGGCAACATATTAAGAGCAAGTCCGGGTGATAGCTTTGCCTCAAGGCATTCGCTCAGCCATGCAGTTAACTCGCCCTCTTCGCTTTCACACAGCTCCCCAAATCGCACCAGTGGTTTAGTCAACGCGTCTGACCAAGCGGGGTTTTGGAAATCTAAGACTTCTAATACGTCATGCAATAAGTTGCCAGCGGCTGCCCCTTTTTTGAGAGCAAAGCGCAGCGCCAGTTTACTATCAGTTTCCGCCGCTGCGGACAATTCCGTATTGTCTCGATCAGGCTCTGCCATCACACCGTGCCTTACATTCCGTGTTAAGGCTGAGAACGAACTTATCCACCAATCATTCTCTATTTCATGATTTAGTTTTTGAACCACTACGGATCGATCAGCTTGCTTGCCTACTGCCTCGTCAAGCTGATTTCGGGTTAACGCTGGCTCAACTGAGTGATCATCAATCACTAGCAGTTGTGCACTTTGCGGCGTATCTGCAATCAACTGGGAAAGAGACGCCAGCAGATCATCATCTTTACCGAGGCCCAGCATAAGCCCAAGCGGAGATCGATAGTAGTCTGAAAACGGGGTTGCGCCGATATAGCATGCGTACTTAGCTCTGGTAACTGCAACATACAGCAACCTGACATCTTCTGCTTCACGCTCGCTTTCTGACAGCGCGTATATTGCCGGGTCGTGTCCAATAAATGTCTTTGCTTGCCTTGTCTGCACATCATGATAAGTAATAAATGCAGGTTTTACCTTACTTGACCCCTTAGCTCTTGTAGCGAAAGGGACAAAAACGACTGGGTATTCAAGCCCTTTTGAACCATGAAGCGTGATGATTTGAATTAAGTTCTCATCACTCTCAAGCCTCAATTCCGACTCACTGTCTGGCGTGGGGGCATCAATTTTTTCTCTAAACCAGTTTATTAACTCCCATGGTTGCCGGTATCGCTGGCTTGCGTTCTGGAGCAGCTCCAGGAGATGCATCGTATTGGTCAGAGATCGTTCATGACGTTGAGGGTCGGGTTTAAAGCTGTTATGCATTAAGTTGAATAAGCTGGCCATCAACCCTTTACGAGCCCAACTATTCCGCAAATCAACAAATCGAAGGCGGCAATCCTCCCAAAAACCTTCATCTTCTTGCAATCTCAACAATTGCTGACTATTAAAACCGCATAAACGGGTTGCCAATGCGGCTGTCAGCATTCGGTCATCCTCGACCATTAGAATTCCCAAAAGCACCGTCAGCAATTCCGAAGCTTCAATGCTCAAAAATACATTTTCCCGATTACTTAGATAAACTGCAGAGCAGCCACGCTTTGAAAGTGCCAGCTGAATCTCTTCTGCTTCAATTCGATCTCTAACCAAAACGGCAATATCTTTTTCTTCGACAGACCTCACAGCAGACTGGTCTTGCTGTAATACATTGTCCGTTAAAGGTTGACCAGCCAGCAGCTGTTGGATTTCTCCTGCACACCAATCTGCAATTACCGACCTAAACTGCTGGTTGTTTGTGCCTTTCCCGTAATCTTCATGCTCGGGAAAGTAAACGTATTTCATTGCCTTCTCAAATATCTTTGAAATAGGTTTACTATCTGCAACGGGGGCTGACTTAACGGGGCTATAACCAATTCCGTACCTGAATACATGAGTTGTCTGTTCGATGCCTGAATGGTCATCGGCCTCACCCATTGTCTGCCCCCAAAATAAGCGATTGTAGGCTTCGATCATTTTTGAAGACGAGCGCCAGTTGGTATCCATAAACCATTGCACATCGGCTTGATCACGCGCCGTCAAGTAGGCAAAGACGTCCCCCCCTCTAAAGCCATAAATAGCTTGTTTCGGATCACCAATCATATAAAGCGCTGATGGTTCATCAGTATTAATTTCAGGATTGCAGTAAATTTTATCGAAGATAGCGTACTGAGCGGGGTCCGTATCTTGAAATTCATCCACCAGTGCCACGGGGTATTGGTTAATAAGCTGAGCGGCTAGCGCTTTTCCATCATGATCACTAAGTCCTGCCGAAAGTGAGGATACCAAGTCGTCAAAATCCATCGACGCTGCCAACTTCTTTCTTTCGATGATTCTTTTACTAATATCTGCAATGCCACTTTTGACCATTTCATCGACCTTGGCACGATGAATGTTCCCCTCAATTTTAGCAGCCGCTTGTTTCAACTCTTTTAACGGGGTAAACGCGCTATTAAGTGGCTCTTTTACAGCGGGTGCTTTTCTAGCGTAACGCTTTCCATCAAAAACGGATGCTGCACGCTTTGGCATAGGCCCCAATTCGTCGCTTGCCAGCCACTCAATTAAGTCGTTATATTCTTCGGTTCTTTGCAGGCTATCTTTATGGCTATTTATCAGCTCTTGAAATACTAACGCCTGCTCAGATGCAAGCGCCTGTTTAGCTTCGTTTTTTAAACGTTTAAACGCTTCTATTACTTTCCCGGGGCTATTGCATTCCAATGCCTGCTCTGTACCTAGTAATGAACGAAAGACATCAGTAAAAATTTCAGGCGTAAGCCAGTACTCAGTGATATCAAGATAGTCGTCAGGGTTAAGGCTACGGTACCAATCCCTTACGGCATCCAGCTTGATCTCATAGCTGTTAATTTCCATTTCCAAGTCAAAAGGAAGGCCGCTTTCAAAGGCATGCTGCGATAAAACCCGCTTACAAAACCCATGAATGGTAAATATCGAAGCTTCATCAAGGTCACCAATTGCTGTACGCAAAATGCTACCGGCTTGCTCTGCAGAAACCTGTTCTTCTATTGAACGATAGAACTCATCGCTACTCTCTCGTTGCCCCCAGAGAGCCAAGGTATCTCTCAACTCTGAGTCAATTCGCCCCTTCAGCTCTTCAGTGGCCGCTTTGGTGAAGGTAACGACGAGTATGTTTTGTACCTTAAGTTTTCGCAGCAAGAGTAGCCTGAGATAGATACGGGTAATATTGAACGTTTTACCTGTTCCTGCACTCGCCTCGATCAAGTGTGTACCATACAAAGGTATTGAATGAGCATCTAATTTTTGAATATTGGCTTGGCTCATTGCGCCTGCCCCCGCAACGAGCTAAAGAGGTCACTGTACAGATCTACAATTTCTTCATGCCACCGGCCAGGCCAATCGGGCATGGTTTGCCAGAACCAGTCAATATACGGGTCAAACACCAACCCTCGCTGGCTGAAGTTATCGCACCACAACGCTTCAAAATCCTGCCTGGTGAACTCTTTCCCTGCGCGAGTTTTGTCAAATACCTTGTTCGCGATCTCGGCATTAATCAGCTTCGGCGAGTTCATCCCCTCTTCCATGCACTTGAGCCATTTTTTAACCTCATCTACTGGCGACGCCACTGACCCAAACTCGAGAATTTTGTACCCTTCTTTTTTCTGATCACGAAACACACCCTTAGTCGATTCAATAAAATCAAACTCATTTCCTGAAGCAGCTAACGATACAACATTGTGGTATAGCCACATGCGGACAAGGTCTTTTCCTTTTGGATCTGCGGGACGCCAAAACACCATAGTATTACCGCTAATCCAACAAGAGCCCGTAACGATATAACCTCCAATGGCCACTGAGAACGCTTTTTTCTCGATAGGTTTGTCAATGAGGTTGATTAGCGCTTCTGAAAACACGTCTGCCTGCTCTTTCCATGCATCGAGCTCAATCTCTGTGCGCGGAGAGTCAGGTAGAGCCCCCCTAAGAACTTCATGCTGAAGGCGCAACGCAGAATCCTCGCCATTAATGTGGCTGGCAATCAGTTCTGATTGAATAATATACCGATCAAGATAGTTGGACGTGAACGGTTCCGTATCTTCCGGTATTTCCTGAGAGCCCTGATTAAAGAACAGTTTCAAGCGCTCAATACCGAAAGCTTTCGACGGATGGTCAAAAAAAGCGACTAACTTTTCTATATCAAGCTCTATCGGTTGGTTCAAGGCATCTGAGCCACCTTCTACCGAGGGATTATCTGAGTTAGCTTGCGCTGCACTTAATTCAATAGCGTTATCCCTGGTGTCCGCCTCTATTCCCAGCGAGAGCCAACGACGATTAAACCCAAAGAATGGCTCTATGTAGTTGCGCTTGCTAAATGGTTGTAACGGATGTTGCTTGATTTGGCGCCCCGAACACCAGCCATATGCCGAATCAAGATAGTCCGTAAGCTCTTTTACTAATAGTGACGGTTGGCGTTCCTGATTGTTTTTAATATCACTACCCTGATAACTTAAATAGAGCTTGTCTCGGGCTGAAATCAACGCTTCCAAAAACAGATATCTGTCATCGCCTCGTCGAGAGCGATCTCCAAGCCTGGGGGGGGATGCCGCTAACAGATCAAACCCCATTGGCTGCCGCTGGCGGGGAAGATCACCATCGTTTAAGCCTAAAACGGCAATAACTCTGAAAGGAACGCTACGCATTGGAATCATGGAGCAAAACGTAATTTGCCCAGTCATAAAACTTTGCCCTTGCTGAGGCTGGCTAAAGCAGTTGCTTAAATAAGACAAAACAACTGAAAGTGGTATTGTTTCATCAAACCCTGCTGTAGTGGTGTGCTCGGCTAGCGAGCCAATAGCATTCAATAATATTTGATAGCCATTTGAGTCTTCGCCCTCTTCATCAAAAATGCTTTCAACTAATTCAGTGAGGAAATGCTGCCAACTTAGAGGTGTTCGCTCTACTAGCAGCTGTTTTGAGTAAAACTGAAGTGCTTCAATCAGCCCCATTAATTTACCAAGCTTCTCAGCACTTTCCCCCTCAACCCAGGGTAGTGCAAGTAAAGGCTCACCATGATCGTCTAAATAGATTTGCTCGCTGTCTGCCTGAGCAAACCCCAGTAATAAACGATTAAGGCCTTGTTTCCAGGTAAATCGTTCGCTTGATTTTGATGCCCCGGAAACACTTGCTTTATGCTGACTATCTAGCCCCCAATGAATTGAAGCGACCGAAAGCCAGTGAGTAAACAGCTCGACATCTGAGTTGTCTAACCCAAACTTTCGTTGAACAGCGGGAAGTCTCAGATAACCTAAGATTTGGCTGACCTGAAAACGACTGTCTGGTAACGTCAGCAATTCCAAAAACGCTTGAATCAAGGGCTCCAAATCGCTGAGTTTGCGATCAGCAATAGAGCAAGGAAGCTGCGGATCAGCGTCATCATCAATAAAGCGGCCACGTTTGAAAACCGAGTCAATATAGGGGGCATAGTTTTCAACCTGAGGACTCATTACCAATACATCTTTTGGCGTCAGCGAATCATCAAGCTCGAACTGCATTAACAACCAATCATGTAACGCCTGAATTTCGCGCAGTGCGCTATGGGCTGAGGCGACTGTAATACTGTTGTCTGAGCTTCGTGCGTGATCGGTGTTTTCAGCACTGCCAATACGGCTCTCTTCAGGGTTGTCTCGCCTATCGCTCAAGGTAAGAATATCATCCTGAACTTTATGCAATAGCGTATCTCTTCCGGCGCTGTAAAACAGCGGTATTTCTGAATCAACCCTATCACATAACAGTTTTAAACATTCTTGTCCCTGCTGGCCAAGGTTGGCCAGTAACGGGTTACCAATTTCATCTGCAATCGAGGGTAAAGGCTGCCCTCGCTCGACCCACTTTGCTCTTTCTCGGATAATCGCTTTTTCGGTTCTCAAGTCGCCCCAATATTCATCGGAAGGGTTTAACATAAAAAAATGAATATCTGAGAACGCAGACATGGATTTAATAAAATCCATCCAAATGGGAGGTAGTGCGTTAATGCCGAAGATAAATAAACGCTTTGGAATATCAGACTGACTAACAGGCATTCTAGCCAGCGCTTTTTTAATCAGCGTTAGAGGGGGCTCACCTAACCGCTGCCGGAGTTCGCTCCACAACACACCTTGCCAGTGGCTTGCAACCGACTTAGGGGGCGTTTTGCCTTGGGACTCTGTTGCACTGGATTGCCATAACTCAATCCACTCTGGTCGATATATTAAATATTGTTCAAAAAGATCAGCTAGCTCGCGCGCAAGCTGAAACCTTTTAAGCTGATCCGGCGAGCTGTCAGACGCCTTAAACCAGTATTCTTTAGCCTCTTTACACAGGTCATTATTAAAAAATGAGTCAGCGCCCAACACCTCATAAATAGCCCAAATAAGTACCTCACGACTGTAGGGCGAGGCATCGGGAACATCGTCATCAGACAAAATCGTGTTAATCAGGTGCCAGAAAAAATTTCCTGGCAGAGGGAAGCGTGCATTCATTACGATGCCTCTTCGGCTCGCCAGCTCCAGCGAAAGCCAATGATGCATGCCATGGTTCTGAACAAGAATAATATCTTCAGACAATGGGTTTTCTGTAGGCACTTCCAATAGACGGCTTAGCAGCGTTACCAGGTCTTCCATTCGGTTACCCGGATAAAAATTCAACATAATAAACCTATCGACCGGAATATTTATAAGAGACAAGCACTACTCGGCAGGTCTCAATGCTAATTAACGCCAATTCTACATGGCTGAACGATCTATCAATACTGCCTTGCTGCGCTATTCAGCCTCGTGAATATAAGGTTCTGTTCGCTCAGGGTCTAACAAATAATCGAGGTCGCTTCTTCGAGTTGCCATTAATGCGACCCAGTCAGAAACTGCTTGTGCCCATTCGCTACTTGGCCTTATTTTAGGTGCGGCAAAAGATTTTGCAGTCACCCCGTTTGGAGCAAAAACAATTAAGGGGCCTAGTTCGTATGCTTTTAAACTCATTTACTACCTTCACCGCTCATTTGTTTCATGCGAATAACCATATACAGCCCACGTTAGCCAAACAATCATTTACCGATGTTTGCATAAAAGTTACTTAACCTCATAAAGGTTTTCGGCCTCATCATCATATGTGAAAGCACCTAAAAATGTAGTAACCCCGTCTTTAGCAACACCTGACACTTTAGGGCTATATTCGTAGTCAAATAATAAGATAATCCAGGTAATTTCATCAATGTCCTTTTTCTTTGCCTTGCTCATGAGTGTATCAATATAAGATTGAGAAAATGAACATTGGCCAGCCGCTTTTTTAACAAAAACAGTCCCTTTTTCTGCCCCATTGGTTTCCATATTTTCGGGTTTAAAATACGTTATACGATAATTATCTGACCAATCGTTTGACGCCCGCGTATTATTCTTGCTAAACCGCTCTTCAAAATAAGAATCAGGAATGTCTTCATAAGGCTGCCTGGACACCCAAACCGAAACTTTATTCTTTTTAGTAAAGTCATGTTTTGTTGATTCGCTACTGTTTTTTAGGTTCATGTATAACCTTTAAGATAATTTTTAGGGCCGGCTAAGTTTAAGTATTCTAGCCTGCCCCCTATTCTAGCCAGTTCTCTGCTCTAAAGCGCACCGTTTCAAATCAAGCCCGGTATTTTTTTAAGAACCGCATGCAGTTCGGAGTAGATTACTGAAAAATCATCCTTGCTCAACCCACTATTACATAAAAGAGCTTGCGGTACCTTGCTCGCCCTCTGTTTCAAGCAGGCGCCTTCATCTGTTAACCCGATTCTGACTACACGTTCATCGTTTGAGTCTCTTCGCCTTGTTATCAGTCCTTGCTTTTCTAGCCGTTTTAAAAGCGGCGTCAGTGTACCGCTATCCAAGCTTAGTTTTTCAGATAACAAGCCTACCTTGACTCCCTGCTCTATCAACGTGTTTTTTGCGCTGTCGTTTGATGGCGAGCCAATAGACTCCCATAGTACCAACATTACAAGGTATTGAGGATAAGTTATATTCAATTCGGCTAATAAAGGACGATAGGCAGACGTCATCTTCCGTGAGGCAGTATAGAGCAAGAAGCACAATTGATTATCGAGCTTAAGTGGGTCTTCCTGATCGGTTTCACTGGGTTTGTTCATAGTTTTCTATCAAGCGAACATTTAGCGGTTTATAAAAGACAAAAGCAGGAGAAGGTTCCCTGCTTTCGTTATCCTATCACCTGCTCAGAAATATACGAGCAAGCTTACCGAGTCGTTGCAACTGTTATTGATCCAGTAATTTCTCGATGGTAGGAACCAATTTGGAAGGCTCCGTTGTGGGCGGGAAGCGTTTAACCACATTCCCATTTTTATCAACCAGAAACTTGGTGAAGTTCCACTTAATTTTCTCAGACCCCATAACGCCTTTGGCCGATTTTTTTAGGTTCTCATACAGAGGGTGTGTCGCGTCACCGTTTACGTCAATCTTGGCAAACATGGGGAACGTGACGCCATAGTTTAAAGAACAGAATTCACTTATCTCTTCATTGCTACCAGGGTCTTGATGTAAGAACTGATTCGATGGAAACCCGAGTATCACCAAGCCCCTATCAACATACTCGTTATACAGCTTTTCCAAGCCTTCGAATTGAGGCGTGAAACCGCATTTGCTCGCTGTATTTACGATAAGCAGAACCTTCCCTTTATATTGCTCCAGGTTAACCTCTTCGCCATTAATCTTTTTTAGCGGAATGTCATAAATACTGTTTTCCATCACTTCATCTCCTGAAAGTTAGTATCAATACAGAGCGTATCAACTCAGACCACCAATATCGCACACATTTATATTTTACACAACTATATTGTGCACAATATAGTTTTCAATTATTAATAGAATACCGAGAGAACCACCTGCTCGAGCTACGATAGACGCCCTTTGAAGTCCTCATAACCGAATTGTTTAACCACTTTCAATGCATCAGTTTCGCTATTCCAAATGGCAATGCTTGGCAGGTTAATACCGTTAAAGGTCGTCGTCTTAACCATGGTGTAGTGAGACATATCATCAAACACCATACGATCACCCACTTTGAGCGGGTTAGCAAAGCTATAATCATTAATGACATCACCCGCCAAACACGTCATTCCGCCGACTCGATAGGTATGAGGCAAAACATTTGGCTCAGCTGCATTCAGCACGTCGGGTCTGTAGGGCATCTCCAATGTATCCGGCATATGACAGGTGGCCGACGTATCCAGAATGGCCAGATTCATTACATTGTGCGTAATATCGAGTACTTCTGTTACTAACACGCCAGTATGAATGGCGATGGCTTCACCTGGCTCCAGATATACATCAACGTCGTAGTCCTGCTTAAAGCGTTTGATGCGCTTAATCAACCCTTCTACGTTATAGCCTTCGGCGGAAATATGATGCCCTCCACCAAAGTTCACCCACTGCATTTGCGGGATAATAGAACCAAAGGTTTCTTCAACTGCTGCCAAGGTACGCGCCAATGGTTCATAACCTTGCTCGCACAAGGTGTGAAAGTGCAGACCGCTGACGCCTTCCAGATAAGCATCCCCCTGCTCCGCCTGAGCTTTCTTAAACTCTGCGTAGGGAATACCCAGCCGCGAACAGGGCGCACAGGGGTCATAGATTGCAACAGTTCCCTCAGAGTGTTCAGGGTTAATACGCAGGCCCACTTCCGGTTTACCTTCGCGTTGCTGCTGTGTTTTTTGTACTAGCGGCTTAAATCGCTGCCATTGGCCAAATGAGTTAAAAACAACATGGTCTGCAATGGGCAGGATCTCTTTTAAATCCGACTCCGTATAGGCGGCAGAAAATACATGCACTTCACCACCATACTCTTCAGCTCCTAACCGAGCCTCATTTAAGCCACTGGAACAGGTTCCGGATAAATACTTGTTAACCAGCGGCGCAAGGCTCCACATCGAAAAGGCTTTCAAGGCAGCCAGCACTTTGGCACCGCTTTGCTCTTGGACGTAGTTTAGTGTTTTAAGGTTATTTTCAACCGAAACTTCGTCGACAACGAAGCATGGAGAAGGTACACGATACGGGTCGAACTTATAGAAAGGGTTTGTCGGCATTTAAGGCATCCGAAAGGCAGGTTGTGAAGTATCCGAAGCATATCAATAGAGAACACAATGCTATGCTCTCTATTGGCTACACTCAACGGTTCATTGAACCGTGTTATTCCTAGGTAGTACTATTTTTCTAATGGGTGCTTGTCTAGCTCAACCTCTGTCCAAGGCAGACCATATTTATTCAGGTCTTCCATGAATGGGTCGGGGTCCATCTGCTCGATGTTCCATACGCCTTCTTGCATCCACTTGCCTTCGATCATCATTTTGGCACCGATCATCGCAGGTACACCTGTAGTATAAGAGATGGCCTGAGAGTTTACCTCAGCATAACAGGCTTCGTGATCACAGATGTTATACACATAGACCAACTTTTCTTTTCCATCTTTAATACCACGAACAATACACCCTATGCATGTGCGGCCTTTGGTACGAGGGCCAAGGCTCGCGGGGTCTGGAAGGACTGATCGCAGGAACTGGAGCGGAATCACCTCGGTACCATTATAATCCACAGGTTCGATTGAGGTCATACCGATGTTCTCTAACACTTCAAGGTGCTTCAGGTAATTTTCAGAGAAGCTCATCCAGAACTGGCCTTTCTTAAGTGTCGGAAAATGCTTCGACAAAGACTCTAACTCTTCATGATACATTCGATAAATATCATAAGTTCCAACGCCTTCCGGACACTCAAAGCGAGTTGATTTCGACATCGCATCGGTGGTCTGAAACGCGCCGTCTTCCCAGTGACGACATTCAGCAGTCACTTCCCGGATGTTAATCTCCGGGTTGAAGTTGGTCGCAAATGGGTATCCGTGATCACCGCCATTTACATCGATAATGTCCAGTTCATGTATTTCATCAAAATGATGCTTGGCCATATAAGCGGTGTAAACGTTCGTGACACCCGGGTCAAAACCCGACCCCAGCAGTGCCATCAGACCTTTCTCGCGGAACTTTTCCTGATAAGCCCATTGCCATTTGTATTCGAATTTGGCCTCTTCTGGTGGCTCATAATTCGCTGTATCTGAATAATGAACGCTTGCTTCCAAACACGCATCCATGATATGAAGATCTTGATATGGCAGCGCCACATTGATCACCATAAATGGTTTTTCTTCTTTCAAAAGCGCTGTCAGCTCTGGCACATTGTCCGCATCAACCTGTGCGGTGCGTACTGTTACACCCGTTTTGTCGGCGACTTGCTGTGCAATCAACTTACATTTTTCTTCGGTGCGACTGGCCAAAATGATGTCTGTAAATACATCAGGTAGCTGAGCACACTTATGCACAACCACACCACCAACACCACCGGCACCAATGATCATTACCTTAGCCACGTAACATTTCTCCTTAATAAGTGAACTCATCTATCTCAAAGAGAGTTTTGCACAACTACTGCGCTTACAAATACAGCGTTAAAAAATGGCTCAAAATTGTGCGCTCTCCCAGGTCGACCGGGACTTATCACATATAAAGTGCGCTTTTTCGTCATCTTTTGCCTTGTCTTTGCCTCGCTCGTAACGTCGTGCAAAGCTCTCTAAAAACAATATGAGGCGAATCTAAAACAACCACTATGTATCAATTGATACGTTAACTTTCGTAATAGGTATAGCCACCTAAACTGTCTGAAAATGCTGCTAGAATCTGTTGTCGTGTCGAGACGCTTATTTTCCCCCGCCGCACCGCTTTCTCTACTGTATTCCGAAACATATTTCGCAAGCTCTTTGGGTCGTATTCGACATAACTTAAAACATCAGCAATGCTGTCACCATGCAGCTCTCGCATGAAATCGAAGCTTCCATCTGCATTAATATGAATACTCACTACATTGGTGTCGCCAAATAAGTTATGCAGGTCGCTTAGCGTTTCCTGGTACGCTCCGACCAGAAATACACCTAAATAATACTCTTCATCTTTTTTCAAAGGATGCAGTGGCAACGTTTTTCGATCACCAATGAAGTTGTCAATTTTGCCATCACAATCACATGTCAAATCTGCAATCATCGCCTCGCGAGTCGGCATTTCATTTAAACGATGTACCGGCATAATTGGAAATACCTGTCCAATCGCCCATGAGTCTGGCAACGACTGAAACACACTGAAATTACCATAGTAAATATCGGCCAAATCTTCCCTTAAGTTTGTCAGTTCTTCAGGCAATTGCTCGACCGACGGCGCAATTGCCTGCACTTCTTGAACAATACTTAGAAATAGATTCTCAGCCTCAGCCCTGACACGAAGATTCACCTGCCCACGATTAAACAGCTGACGAATTTCATCACGATAGAACACTGCATCATTGTAGCACTCCTGAACGTTTTTCGGATTTAAACGCTCGGTCACCTCAAACAGGTTTTTGAGTGTTTCATTGCTCCCTTCCGAGGGCCTCTCCACTTTAAATACGGGGTCAAAGTGCGCTACATCCAAGGTATTAAACAGAAACAAGCTGGAATAGGCTACGGTGGCACGACCAGATTCAGACATCAGAACAGGATGAGGGATACCCAGTGGGTCTAATGTCTGCATCACCGCTTCAACAATATCTACACAATACTCACCCATGGTGTAGTTTTTACTGTGAGTACTACGATGTTGATCGCCGTCATAATCCACCGCGAGCCCGCCGCCGGTGTCCAAATAGCCCATCGGCGCACCTTCAGCAATCATACTGATATAATAGCGGCAGGCTTCCTGCACCCCTTGGCGAATGTTATGAATACTGGGGATTTGAGACCCCAGATGGAAGTGCAACATCTCAAGGCAATCAATCATGCCGGCTTCTTTCAGCTGATCAATCACCTCTACCAGCTGTAAGCTGTTTAAACCAAAGATGCTACGGTCACCACTGTCATTTTCCCAATGACCTTCCACCTTGGTGGATAGTTTGACTCTCACCCCAATCATCGGCTTCACGCCCAGCGCTTTGCTGCGACGAATGATCAAAGGTACTTCGCTTGGGGTCTCCACCACAAAGAAACACTTCCAACCCAGTTGAATGGCATGCAACCCCAGGTCAATGAACTCCTCGTCTTTGTAGCCATTACAGACAATATAACTTTCATCGCTGGACAGTGACGCCATCGCTATAATCAGTTCAGGTTTACTGCCGGCTTCCAAGCCATGATTGTAGCGATTTCCGAACTGGACGATCTCTTCCACTACATGGCATTGCTGGTTGACCTTAATGGGAAATACACCGCGATAGATATTCTGATATTTCGCGGAGGCAATTGCTGCACGGAACGCTTCATTAATGTTGCTGATACTTTGATCCAGCAAATTCTCAATGCGCAATAGCACCGGCATATCAAGCTCGCGATCCTTCATCCCTGCAATCACATCCATCAGGGGCACTTTAACCGTACTCGACCCGTTTACCGGGCAAATGATAATGACCTCGCCTTCTTCTGAAACATCAAAGTAACCATTACCCCAACGCTCGGTACCATACGTTTCTTTCGCGGTTTCAATATCCCAGTGCTCGAAGGGGCTTGATTTCATAATAGTTACACCCTGACTAACAGAAAAACAGGCATCATCCGATGCAGACTAAATCGTTTGGTCACGCTATAAAACGAGAACTCAACGCAAGTTAACGCTTAATATTCTCTTTAGCCTGACGCAATAAACAAGGGAGCGGATTTTTCCACCTTTTTGGTTTCTCGTCGACTAATTTTTTGACAAATTTACAGCCAGCTTAAAACTAACTGGTCTTTTAGTGCAAAACGATCAAAATGCCGCTTTAACGTCTCTAAAATCTCTTCCAGCTCTGCTTCAGAGTGAGCTTCACAGCGCACCTTTAGTTCTTGCTCCGTTGCAGTCATAAAGCACCACCCCATATCAAAGAACACTTTGCCTCGCTGTGCATTCCAGTGGGCAGGTACCCGGTGAGTAAAGTGCCTGCACATCTTCTGCAAATACATACTGGCTTTGGGTGTATTGATTATAGCTTCTCTGACATTTTCCCCTAGCCCTGTTTCAGCATCGGCCAATTCAAACTCGTTGCTCTCTTTTTGCTCACTTGTCATCGCACTGATCAACGAAAACGGCTTTACTTTATCATCTGCTGTCATAGCTTTACCTACATGGCCTCGCTTTTATCTAACACCCTATTATTTTTCAGGCTGGAATCGCTCGGTCTGCCAACACAATAGGATACCCCTTTGAGCACTGTTCAACTCGCCCTTCTATACCGTAGGCTAAATGCAGGTTTTCCGGGGTTAGCACATCCTGAGGCGCCCCAAAGGCCAAAACGCCATCCCGGTTCAAAATCAGTAACAGATCACAAAACCTCAGCGCCAGATTCAAGTCATGACTCGCTACCAAACCGATCGCACCGGTATGGGTAACTTCTTGCCGAATAGTTTCCAATACGTTTAGCTGCCAATGTAAATCGAGAGCACTGGTCGGCTCATCCAATAGCAGCAACGTCGGCTGACGAACCAACACCTGGGCCAGACCTACCATCTGCCGCTGACCACCGGACATTTCAGCCAGCCGACGCAACGCAAGATGTTCAATACCCAAACGTTGGAATACGGTATCGATGGAGTGCTCTATTTCCGCTTGCGAAAGATCAGTTCGTACAGCACGACATGCACTGAAAACCAACTCATAAGCGACCAGCGTCGTGGCTTGAGGAAGTGTTTGAGGCAAGTAACCCAGCGCTCGAATAAGTGCCGAATGGGGCAACTCAGATAAGGCTACATTGTTAAGCAGCGCCTCACCTGAATATTTGTTGATGCCTGCCAGTGATTTCAGAAAGGTAGATTTACCCACCGCGTTTGGCCCTATTACTGCGACCAAAGACCCCGAGGATATCTCCGGTAAATTAATACCACTAATGACTCGGCGAGAACGGTAGCCAACACTCATATTTTGAATACGTAATGCCATTAGCTGTACTCCTTGCCACGCGCCATGATCAAACTGATAAACAATGGAATACCGACCAGAGCCGTGACTATTCCCACCGGCAGAATAATACCCGAAATAAGTGCTTTGCTTGCTATAGAAGACAGCGACAGCAAAATTGCACCAGCCAATGCACTTCCCGGTAAGAAGAAGCGGTGATCTTCACCTAACACCATTCTGGCAATGTGCGGACCAACCAAGCCGATAAAACCAATTTCACCCACAAATGCCAAAGCCACTGCCGTCAACAGGCTAACTCTCAGCAGCACCACCAAACGGACACGCTCAACATTAACGCCGATACTTCGGGCCTGATCTTCACCGCTGCGTAGCGCCGTTAACGACCACAGGTGTACCGTTGACCAGATGGCACAAATAACAAACACTGCAAATACTATAGCCACTTTTTCCATGCTGGCCCGTGCCAGGCTTCCCATCGTCCAGAACACTATTTGCTGAAGCGCGCTACTGTCAGCAACAAACTGCAATAGACCCACTACCGCGTTAAGACCAAACATAAGCGCAATACCGAACAGCACCACGGTATGTACACTGGCCCCCAGATTTCTGGACAAAAACAAAATAAGCAACGACGCTCCCGTGGCAAACACAAATGCTGATAGCGGCAGCAAATAGGTAAAACTTAATCCTAGCCAAGTGAAATCCCAAACAATTGTCAGAGACGCACCTAGTGTCGCCGCAGCCCCTACTCCGAGCGTAAACGGGCTGGCCAACGGGTTATTGAGTACCGTCTGCATTTCAGCACCGGCTAACCCCAGGCAAGCGCCTACGACGAGAGCCATTAATGCATAGGGCAAGCGCACATCCCATATAATCACTCGAGTGCTGGCATCCAGCTGATCTGGTTGTGCAAGGCCAGAAAACACATCAAGCAACCCCAACTGTGCTGGCCCGGTCGACACATCCCACAACAAGGAGAGCAAAAGCGCGAGAGCCATCACTATTAATAGCGCGCTACGCTTCCATACAAATCGTCGATAGTCCGCTGCCAGCACCGGACCACCGTTTTTACCAGTGCCACTTTCTACTCTGATCGTTTCAGGCCGAATTATTTCTGACATAACCCGCTCCCCACAATATTCATAAGCTAACCCAATATGTGCCATTCAACGGCACAGGCTGAAAACGATCAAACAGGGTTTGCATTGTTTGTTTTGGTTCCATGTCTGCAAACTCATTCGGGTACATCCACTTAGCGAATACCTGTACAGCGACCACATTCAACGGCGTATTATAAAAGTGATGCCAAACTGCATACGCTTTTCGGGATTTTATCGCGTTTAGTTCCATCACACCGGCGTCTTTAAGCGCATCTTCAAACGACGCTTTTGCCATAACCTCATCCACGCCTGCACCTAATACAATATACAAAGGCTGGTTTTCATCACCTGATGCAGCCCTTTCTTTCGACCCTTGTGACGAGCCCACTGCCGTTGCGATGTAGATATCTGGCTGGTTAGTCAACAAATACTCAAGATTCATCACGCCTGCTGCGCCCGGTACAATATCTCTCGCAACGTTCTCACCCTGGCTGGCATCAACAAATGAAGCCATCATTCCATGTACCATGGTTTCACAGCATAAATCCTGCAACCCCACTCTACTGTGAAGAAACACACTTGGGGCTTTTAATGCCCCACCAGCACGAATTTTCGCCAACCTGTTTTCTACCCTTGCCAGTTGTTCCTGGTAAAATTCAACATACTCATTCGCTCTTTTTTCACGCCCCAAGACCTTCCCTAACAACTCTATGCTCTTAACTGTATTGACCAAAGGGTTCTGGCGGAAATCGACAAATATCACTGCGACCCCGGCACGCTCCAACTGCTCAATCAGCTCCGCATTTCTTGAGGTGGGGCCATGCCCTCCCAACCCGAAAATCGCTACGTCCGCCTTGAGTGATAGCACACGCTCAACACTGAAACTGTCCGCAGAGGCATGGCCTACTTGCGGAATGTTTTCAATCTCCGGGAACTTGCTACGATATTGCTGGTAGCTTCCTGGGTCTGTCTGTTTAAAATCTGCCAACATCCCCACTATTCTCTTTAACGGCTGCTCTTTATCTAAAATCGCCAGTGCCGGTATATAGCGGCTCTCACCCAAAATAATTCTTTCAACCCGGCTTGAAACTTGTACCTCTCGCCCCGCTAAATCAGTTACTTTTACCATCGTACTTTGTGCGGAAACTGACGATGTAATTAACCATCCCACCACACTCATCAACCAGGGTGCGGTTGTTATTAAGCGTTTCATCACTCTCATTGTTGATCTACTCATCTGGATAATTGCCAAATTGGTTCTCAGGCGCGACTGCCGTTTTAAACGGTCTTTTTCACGCGCTTGAGCTACTTAGAGGAAAATTTACGGGTAGAACAATCCTTGTTCGACGTTCTGAGCTCCTGAAAACACTGTTTAATCATTGACCGGAGCCCCTAGCCCGTAGAATACAGCCACCCGCTATGAGTTTTTGCTGTATCCCCGTTTAAGAACGACTACCCTATTACAGAGCCGACCCACTAGATACGCAAGGCCGCTGTGATACGAATATCTCGACCTGGTTCCGGTGAACCGACAATATTCTCATATCCCGAACCGGCAGTAAGGTCTTCAACGCTCGAGTGATCCAGATACTGCTTGTCGAACAGGTTTTTCACCGTCAACGTCAAAGAAAGGTTTTCATCGCTGGTAGGCAACCAACGGGCGTATACATCATGAATACCGTAGCCGGGCTTGCTTGGCTTCAATGGTTGGCCCGCATCATCATTCAAATTAATGTCGATATCATGTATTCCCTTCACATACTCTGCTGTCCAACCCAGCATAAAGTCTTGTGTGAACTCATAAGAAATATCAGTAACCAATGTGTCGCCTTTTGACGTGGCGGTAGAACCGTAGATATAACGCGTCGTTTCGTAACCACCCGCTTCGGTTTTGGCACTGTTAAAGCTGGCTGTTACACGCAGGCGGTCATAAACATAATCAGCCCTGACGTAGTAGCCCAATGTCTCTATGTCGTTATCGAGGTTTTCACTGACACGAGACCATGGCAGGGTGCCACCGATTGGTTTTTCAATTTCTGACAGGTAGCCACCTGCAGCCAGGCTAAATCCGCCTCGATTAAAATCCAAACCTATTTCATAGTTCTTTGCTTTTTCTGCTTCAAGGTCTGCTGCGTTGGATGAAGAAGAAAGCTTAAACGAGTCCTTCACCTCAGGGCCGCGCAATGCCTCTGCATAACCCGCACTCACACTCCATTCATGGTTAATGTCGTAGTTCGCGCTGATATTTGGGCTAAAGCCGCTGTCGTCAAAACTCTGACCGTTAACATCGTCTAACTCGTAGTCATCGAATCGTACACCAGCAGATATCGTCAACTTATCGGTCAGGTCATGGGTATCCTGTAGATAGATGCCTTTTACAGAGCCTGTCTCTTCAAAGTATGGATTAGGAAAATCAACATCATTTAGATAACTCTTATCATCCCGATAGTTAACACCATAAATTAACTTTGAGTCGCCGATAAGTGACGTATTTTGAATGGTGCCACCATATGTTTCCACCGCGCCATCATATGAGGTTCCCCGAAACTCACGCTCCTGCTCGTTTTTGGTTTGATAGATTGTCACAGCAACATCGACCAAATCATTGCTGTTTGAGTCGAACCCATAATTCAAGATAGCAGTATCTCTCGTCCCTTCGGTTGGTTCAGGCACATTACGAGGGCTTGCGACAAGCTCTGGCTTATAGAGGATATCGCCCTCTTCATTGAGTTTTTCATAGCTAACAGACAATTTTTGCTCATCTGTCAGATTTGCGACGATTTTTGCGTAACCCATTTTTTGGTTTGATTCAGAGCCGATAATATCATCGCCATTGCCGTCTTCTGCATCATCGTGTTCAGACCGAACAAAGCTGGCCAATACGCTCAACGTATCCGACTTATCACGCCCAAACACCGATGTAGTTGTTTTGTAACCTTCAGTATTGCTGTAATACGTTCCTTTAATCAATGCGCCGGCGGTTTCGCCAGGCTCAAGTAAATCGCTTGGGTCTTTTGTGGTAAAACGAATCGAACCACCCAAAGCTCCAGGGCCTGCCGTCGCACTGCCTGCTCCGGCCTCTACTTCTACCTGCTTCAAGAGGTCAGGCTCAATCGCTATCCGCCCAGAGTGGTGGAATACCGCACCTGCTTGTTCTGCGCCGTCAACAGAGATATTTAACGCATCTTCACCGATATTACGCACATAAATTTTTTGCCCCATCCCTACTGATCCACCGGCACTTACCTGCGGGTCTAACTGAAAGACCTCTGACAAATCGTTTGCCTGTAGCTTGTCTAATTCTTCATCGGTAATAAGGATATCAATCCCGCCAGTCGCCTGACCTTTTACCTCAATCATATCTAGCTCTCGCTGCTCTTCTCCTTCTTGTGGAGCGGCAAATGCAGCATTACTCGAAATAGCCGCCGAAACCGCTGCGGCAAGCAACGTATAACGGTGTTGTTTTTTAAGAGGGGCTTTCTTGCTCATATCAAACCTCATTAATGAGAATAATTATCAATTGCGAGGAATTATCAACAAAATTTCTGAAGAGTGAATCATTTTTACAACTGTTACTATTTCAAATAAGTTTCTACAGGTTCGTAGCAGCCTATCAGGCTGGCAAAGTAATCCGCATCTCTAAGCCGATCGATGCATGATTCGCCGCTTTTATGCATCCGCCTACCGCTTCCAGTTGGCGTCTGGCCAACGCAAGCCCCAAACCACAACCGCCGTTCCAGGTTTGTTTAGTTTGGGAATGACCATCTTCGAGGACCATGTTTTTAGGCGCTGCGTTATCACGGGCTATCTCGTTAGCCGCATCATTACGCGATTTCTCTACCCGAAAAAATGGTTTGAAGATATCTCGAATATACTGTTCGGGGACACCAGGCCCCTCATCCTTAACTAATATCTCAAAACCCGCCTCATAGCCCTCAATCGTCACACTGACCGTCCCCCCTTCTGGGGTATATCGCAGAGCGTTGCGAATAACATTTTCAAACGCCTGCCCCAGGGCTCTATGACTGCTGTGCGCCAACAATGCGGATGATGGAAACGTAGTCTTGAGAATGCGATCCGGGTATTCAAAGCGAGCGTCACTGGTAATAATTTCTAACAGCTCAACTAAATCCACCTCCTCCTCGTTTAAACGGGGTTTTTCATTTTCAAGCCACGCAAGTGTTAACGTATCATCAACCAGGCCGCGCATATTTTCGGATTCTCGTTTAAGTCGCGCTAATGACTTATCCGGTTTAATGTTGTGCTCAAGGCAATCCACAGCCATATCAATTCTGGCCAACGGCGTTCTCAGTTCGTGAGAAAGATCAGCAATGAGCTGTCGCTGCCTGATAATTAATTTTCCGGTGCGCGCGGCCATTCGGTCGAACGTTGCAGCAAGTGCTGCCAACTCATCATTGCGTCCACCCAGGCACGCTTTCACTCTGACATCATATTGGCCTTCGCTAAACTGGCGTGTCGCTTTCTCTAGCTGCCTCAAAGGCTTCATTACATGCCGGTAAAGCACAATACTCATAACGATCAGCAACACCATCGGCAAACCAAATTGCAGTAAATTTTGAGTGTATTGCAGATAAGCACCCGGCCGCATTCGCTGGGGCAACTGAATTAAAAAGTGGGTATGTCCATCCGAAAACGTTAAGTCCATGATCGGATTTTCTTTAAAATATAGGTGTATTTTCCAGGTGACACTTCGTCCCAAGCGAAACCCTTGCAGAAACTGTTCTGATAGATGCCCATTAGCCAATGGGTTAATTTGAGACGTCACTACTGCCGCCCAGGTATTCTCGCGCTTTTGCAGCGCCTCTAACCAAACAGCCAGTGCGTCTTCGCCTTGCTGCGTGTAAATCCGCTCAGCTTCTTGCCCCATTAACGTCAGTTCTTGTTGATATACCACATCAATAAAACTCATACGCTGTTCAGTGCGCTGGGTTAAAACATCTATAGCCCAGAACAAAAGGACAGTACCTGCGGCAATGGTGTAGCAAAGCTTCCAAAGCAGACGCTTATTCATGCAAAGCAGTAACCTTTGCCGTGAACAGTCGAAAGCCGATCAGCTGCCATACCGGCATCAACGAGCTTGCGTCGCACCCGGCTCAAATGCATATCCAAACTACGGTCGTACTTACTGAACTCGCGCTCCAGTACTAATTGATACAGATACGGCTTGGTGAGCACATCATTTTGGCTATCGACCAATACCCATAACAGCTTGAACTGTATAGGGGTTAGTGTGATAGGTTGCCCATCGAAAGAAACCGTTTGCCTAAGACGGTTCAGCCTTAAACCATCCACCAGAATTTCGGTACTTTGGTTGCGGCGATCCCCTAGCCCGAAAGAGCGGCGTAACAACGCATCAATCCGCAAACCAAGCTCGGTGAAGTTAAAGGGCTTTGGCAAGTAATCATCTGCGCCACTGCTATACCCTCTAATCCGGTCTTCCTCTGCGCCGCAGGCAGTCAGCATCATAACGGGCGTCTGCCGGGATTTACGCAAGTTCTTTAGCACAGAAAACCCGTCCATGGTTGGCAACAACACGTCCAGTAAAATCAATTCGAACTTGTCTTTAATTGCTGCCATTAGCCCCTGCTCACCATCCCTGCATTGGGTGATATTAAAACCACGACCTCGCAACAAATCTGCCAACTGATCATTTAAGGTCACATCATCTTCTATGATTAATATGCGCGCAGAATCCATAGTGGTCATACCAAAGCCTTTTATAGGGTTACCTGTCGAAAATGTGTTGCGTCCACTACCTCTTAAAGATTGGAAAGCGCAAGTCGCGTACCAGCGGACGAAAGTGGAAAAGTAATTTATAGTGCGCACGGTAATACGAATGATAATGATTATCAATACATTTAGAGTTTCTTTATGCTACCATCCACGCCAGCAGTGAAATGTCACAAGTGTAAAGGGTTATTGATCAGGGTATTAGCAACAGATACTATCCACAAAATGAAAACGCCCCCGAACTAAACACGAACCGGAATTAGACACGAACCTGAATTAAACACTGCCCGCGCATTAAATGGCTCATGATCTATTTGGAACGATTACGCAATGAATGAAAAAACGAAGGCAAACCCCGTTCTGAGTGGTTCGATTATCCCTACTTTCTTCTATTACGTCGTGCCCTCCATAATCGGGCTGGTCGCCATCACCACAGCAAATTTGGTCGACGGGGCGTTCGTGGGCAACTTTGTTGGCTCTGAGGCGTTGGCGTCGATTACGTTGCTTATCCCATATTTCACACTATTGTTCGGCATTGCATTAATGATCGCCATTGGCGGTTCTGTTCGCGCAGGAACTTATATTGGTGAAAACAATATCTCCGCAGCCTCTTCCATATTCAGCAAATCATTGATTGCTACGCTGGGGTTCTCATTCATTGCGGCCGTTTTAGGTTTTGTATTCGATAACACTCTTTACTGGGCATTAGGTGCGCCGGAAAACCTGTACCCATTGATGGCCGAGTATTTCCAGATCATCACCTTCGTGCTTATTATTCAGTTAGTCACGATGACTCTTTATTACTTCGTTCGTGCAGATGGGCACCCTGTCATCGCCACCATCGCATTGGTGACTGGAGCCCTGATTAACATTGCTCTCGACGCACTTTTCATCGGCTATTTAGAGATGGGATTAAAAGGTGCGGCCTATGCCACGGCTATCGCTCAAATTATCCAACTGCTGATTTTGCTGCTCTACTTTATAAGTGATGACAAGACGCTTAGCTTTTCATTCAAACAAACTGAATGGCTGGAAATGGCGAAAGCCTCATTCAATGGTTTATCAGAGTTTGTCAATGAGATCTCAGGCGGGCTGATCATATTCTTGTTAAATTGGTTGCTGATCTCCCGTTTGGGCGTCGACGGGGTTGCCGCCTTTACCGTCGTCAATTTCCTGATATTTCTTAGCCTGATGCTCTCTTACGGCGTTGCAGACGCCCTTCACCTGTTGGTCAGCCAAAACTTTGGGGCAAAAAACAGCCTCCGTATCCGACATTTCTTTTTAACGTCTATCGTCTCGGTGTCTGCTATCGGCCTGGTGTTGATCAGTATTTTACTGTTCTGGCAAGAGGCGATCATCCAGCTATTTCTGGACGATAACTCAAAACAAGTGGCCAATATTTCAGCTGAGCTTATTTCGGTAATCTGGCCACTATTTCTGGTCAATGGCGTTAATGTCATGCTGTCATGCTATCTAACTGCCATGCATCAACCAATCCCTTCCACTGCCGTCGCTCTATCACGCAGCCTCTTTTTACCAGCGGGGTTGCTGGCAGCCTTTTACCTGTTACTCCCCGAACAACCTTTCCTGATCGCCCTCCCCCTGGCCGAGTGGACGACCTTCTTTTTTGCCGTCGCGCTTTGTGTGTATTACCGCCCAACCAAGTTGGTGATCAAAGCCTCGGCATGAAGAGGCAAATGATCTAAGAAAACCTTGCACACTTACTGCAAATACCAATACAGCGTATGCCAACGTAACTCAACTGACCCACGCACCTTCTGGGCTGACCGTGACTCACCTCCTGCATGATGAGCCCTACGTGGCATTAACTTTAGCTTTTGTCTTGCCGCTGCTTCACCCCTGAGCTGTTTCAAAACCCTCTCTAAGTAACAAATGTAAATATCTTTGCTAATGATAATCATTCTCATTATATTTGTTTCATATTCTGGTTATTGACATTCTCTGCACGAGAACACTTTGGCGCCACTGGAATCTTAAGAAAATTACAAATAGGAATGATATGAGTCGGTCCGCACAACAAATCGCTGACAGCGCTTCTTTTCAAGCGTTTATGAATTGTTATCTCAGGGAGCTGGATTCAGGCGTTTGGCATTCAGCACAGCATTGGTCGAACCTAACAGGTCTTTCTTTCAATGAAGGTGAAAGCTATGTTATAGAGCTACAACTCCCCTCTCAACAACTGACCTTGGCCGTTGGTGTCGGTTACCGTTCTTTGGTGGGTCGTCACACACTAACCCGCATCTATCAGCAGCCAAACCATCAACTAAGCTGGCAATCGGTTGAATACTTTTCAGTACTGATGCTATTGGTGAATGAAATCTACGGTGCTACAGAATACCGAAATCAACAAGTTCACCTGCAAGATGCGTTAAAAACCAACCAACTGGAGTTGATGGCAAGAATAATTGAGAGCCACCAGGTCATGACTAGATATCTGGAGAGTCGAGCCGATGATAACTCACTGAATAGCGAACGCTTCATTGACTCCGAACAGTCGCTGCTGTTTGGTCATTGGTTGCACCCGACACCCAAAAGTCGTCAAGGCATTCATGAGTGGCAACATCAAGATTATACACCTGAGATGTGTGGTCAATTTCAGTTGCACTATTTTGCGGCCCAGCGTTCGTTGGTTAAACAGCGTTCAATTCTTGGGCAAAGCGCTGAACAGATTATTTTAAGCAACCTAAATGAGACAACACCTGAGTTGAATGATCAGCAAGTACTGCTTCCCGTTCACCCCCTTCAAGCGCAATGGTTATTGCATCAGGATTACATCATCCAATTAATCGAAAACAACCAATTGTCAGACATTGGCCCCCTTGGCCCTCTTTACACACCAACATCCTCGGTCAGGACCGTCTACAGTGAAGATAGCAACCAGATGTTCAAGTTATCCATTCCTGTTAAAGTAACCAACTCACTTCGAATCAACATGCATCACGAACTCGAAGCGGGCGTGGTTGTTGCCAATTTGCTTCGGCTGACTGAGTTTTCCAAGCGTTATCCAACCTTTCAGACCATAAACGACCCGGCCTATATTTCACTCGAACTACCCAACGTTGAGCAGAGCGGTTTTGAAGTCATCATTCGGGACAACCCTTTCAAGCGTAAAAAAAATGACGACCCAAGTAGCAGAGAGCCTAGCGTCCACTCTATTGCCGCCATCACTCAAAACCCGATAGATGAGCAGACACCATCACGGCTGGCAAAGGTAATAATGAAGCTGACCCAAGATGAACAACGCACGACCGAGGCCGTCAGCCTGGAATGGTTTGACCGTTATTGGGACTGCGCCATTGAGCCAGCCATTCGGTTATACGACCAGCATGGTATTGCTCTGGAAGCCCATCAGCAAAATAGTTTACTGGATGTCACCGAGGGTTACCCAAGCCAATACTTTTATCGGGATAACCAGGGGTTTTATCTATCAGAAAGCCATCGGCAATCACTTATTGCTCTCGAACCCAAGGTGCAGGACACGGAAGATCTTTTCTATACCGATGAAATGATCTGCGACCGCTTCACCTACTATCTCGTTGTAAACCAGCTATTCTCCATCATCAACCGGTTTGGCATCGACGACCTGATCAACGAAGCGCAACTGCTAAAAGTCACCAGTAACAAATTGCAGCAGCTACAACCTAGCCTAAAAGGCGTCGGGGTTAGCTTGGTTACGTCCATTCTCAATCGCAGAGAGATTCCCTGCAAAGGTAATTTACTGACACGCATCGATGATGTTGATGAACTTCAGGCGGAGCTGGAGTTAGCCGTTTATACCTCCATCAGCAACCCTCTGCTTGGTTTTGCTTCCAGCCCGAGAGTTAATACCCATATATCTAAAAGTCGTGAGGTTCACCTTGAACCCGCATAAAAAAGCCACTGAAACAAAACCAGAACCATTCGAACAGCGCGTCTGTCGCCAATTGATAGAAGCGCTTTTATTTGAACAGGTTGTCGACTACCAGTACGCGCAAGGCACGTTCAACTTCGTTATGAATCAGGTCTCGTACCAGGCACGAGGAACTATAGCCAGCTTCGGGCGCGTCCGACTGGTAGCGGGAAGTATCTGTTATCAGCAAGGGCCAGAACAAACAGAAGTTACACTACAGCAGCTAATTGATGACTTACCGGCCAACAACGCGATCAAAGAAACGCTCAACAATGAACTTCAGCAGACCATTAAACTATGCCAGTGGAATCAACAACACCTGCTGAAGCCCTCCTCCCGAAGGGCGTTATCCTATCTGGAGCTGGAATCCGCATTGGACGAGGGCCACCCCTATCACCCTTGCTTTAAAGCCAGAACAGGCTTTAGCCTTGAAGATCACGCCTTATACGGGCCAGAATCCGGGAATTCATTCCAGCTCCATTGGCTCGCCATTGACCATAGCCTGTTGCAGCAAGCCCTACCGCAAAAAAACCGCGACTTCTGGCTGGCCGAATTAGGTGCTGAAACGTTGGTCGAACTGGAACTACGACTGTTCCTGGGGTCAGCTGAAACCGCCTATCAGCCGAATCGTTTTAACTTAATGCCCATTCACCCCTGGCAATGGAAGTCGATTGGTCAATCGTTGTTAGGCGAACTAATGGAGCAAGATAAAATTATTCATCTAGGGCCTGCTGGCGATTATTATCAGGCCACTATCTCGGTGCGCACATTAGTCAACGTCACCCACCCCGACAAACCTAACATCAAGCTGCCGATGAATATGGTGAACTCCTCGTCCCTAAGAACCATTGAACCCCACTCGGTATGTACAGCACCCTTCATCAGCCAGTGGTTAAATACACTCATACAACACGATAGGTTCATTCAAGACCGACAACACCTGGGCTTACTGGATGAGTACGCAGGCATTGTTTTGGACGAAAACAAAGCAAAAGAGTGGGTGTCCGACCCGGCATGGGCAAGCAAAATTGAAGGCCAGCTTGCGGTTATCTTCCGAAAGAGCTTAACGCACGAAACCCCGGACGCGCTGAGCGCAGTGCCTTTTCCCGCGCTGATGACCAAAGAACTGGACGAGAAGCCCTTTGTTGATCTGTGGGTCAATGAGTTCGGTATTGATGCTTGGGTTCGCCGTCTAATCGATGTGACATTGATCCCCGTCTGGCACCTGCTGGTACATCACGGTATTGCGCTGGAGGCTCACGGCCAAAATATGGTGTTATTGCATAGAAATGGCTGGCCCGAAAAAGTGGTACTGCGTGATTTTCACGAAAGCCTGGAATATCAGAAAGACTACCTTGCTGAGCCATCACTAATACCGGACTTCGCCAATCTACACTCAGATTACACAACAAAATCAGGCCATCCTGCACCGGACAATCAGTATTTTTGGATGGATTCGGTCGAAGCCCTGCGAGAGCTAATTGTCGATACACTGTTTGTATTTAATCTCACAGAAGTTAGCCATTTATTGAGTGTGGAATATGGCTTTTCTGAGAATAAATTTTGGCAAATTGTTGATGCGCAACTTACCGCCTATGCGGAGGAAGGTCATACCCCTCAAGCCCGAATTTCGGCAATACCTTTGGATGCGCCTTATATCCAAGCAGAATCACTGATTAAGAAAAAACTAAGCGGGCAACGTGCAGGCGAGTTTCACCATACGATCCCTAACCCACTGCGTTCCGGTACGCGTTTAACTCGCAAAACACCACGGCAACCGCCTATTCCAAATACGTCGCCCAGTCCAGATACGTCACGCAGCCAGGCATGTAGTATGCGGCACACAACCAATTCATCAGACCTGCGTGCCAGCACTTAACCGTGCCTAACACAATCACCATAAACCAGTGGCTTTCAGCAGTTTATTCAGCAACTAACAATTCAACGAAAGACAGATTAGAAGAACTCGGAACGACTATGTTTTACATAAATGACGATTACTATACCTCAGACTATGTTGCTCAAAGACACCTTGAATTCAGACGCTCGGACGCACTGGCCAACAACAGGCGCCTGGCTGTTTGTCTGGAAGACGCCGCACAATGGATAGCGCTGTGCTTGTTTATTAAGGAGCAAGGCGGCTCGGTGATGCCGATTCACCCAAGTACGCCATTGGATGCGGCAAAACGCATGGCCACTAGAGCGGGTTGTGAGCAACTTCACTTCAAAGAAATATCCAACATCATTCAGCTGGAAAGCCCCGCCGTAGGAGTAGAGAGCCCCGCCGCAGGAGTAGAGAGCCGCAACCAACCAGATGGCGTACTCATTCAGATGAGTTCGGGAACCACCGGTGAGCCGAAATGCATTGAGCGCAGCTGGGCAACCATTGACGAAGAAATTCAAAGCTATTGCTCTGCTTTTACCCAACCCAACGACATGATGCCGTTAATTGCCTGCCCGGTCACCCACTCTTATGGGCTGATCTGCGGGGTATTGGTCGCATTGGCCCGAGGCCAGCAACCCATTGTCATCACGAATATCAACCCGAAGTATTTGGCAAAACGACTACTCAGCACCCAAAAGCCACTGCTATACACTTCACCGACGATGCTTCATGGCCTGATCCGTTTATTACCTAAAGACAGGAATATCCACGCAGCAATGACATCGGGCACCATTATGCCGAAACAGCGGTTTGAACAACTAGCGCCCCGCATTGATCATTTCTTCCAACAGTACGGCTGCTCCGAGGCAGGTTGCATTGCCATCAACCCAAACATGACCTTAGCCATGGATGTTGGTATCCCGCTACCACACTTAGACGTTGTCGCAGGAGATAGCGCCGATAACCCGGCAGAAATAGTTGTCACCACCAAACAAGGTCAGCAAATCCATACTCAGGATCTTGGCCACTTTCGTTACGATGCCGCCATAGACGGGAATATGCTTTCGTTCTTGTCCCGCCTGGATGACACCATCATAGTGGCAGGCCTGAACGTTTATCCACAAGAAGTGGAAGATGTGATTCTGACCATGCCGGATATCAACGACGCCGTGGTATTTAAAATTGAAGACCCTTATGCAGGTCAACGAGTTTGTGTTCAATACTCTGCCGACACGCCAGTGGAACCTTCGTTAATTCGCCAATGGTGCGCTGATCGCCTTGCTCCATTTCAACTACCTCAACTGCTTATTCAGGTTGAACAGGTCGACCGGCTGGCCAACGGAAAAGTAAACCGCAAACAATTGGCCATTCAGTTTGCGAATCAACAACGCGAAAACAGGCCAGCACAAATAGAACCCGTAGCCCAAAACATGGCGCCTGAGAAAACTGACACCGCAGCGGTTTAACTATACCTCAGCAGATTAACGATAGAGACAGCCCATGAAACATCAAGACATAATAAACGCTATCCATCAGGTACTATGCGATACCATGTTCATTCCACAAATAAACGCATTCCATGAAGAGGCTCGCCTTAATGAAGATCTTTACTTGGACTCCGTGCTGGTATTGGAACTTATTCTTAATCTGGAAACTGAACTGGGTTTTGATATTCCTGATGATGCCTTGAAAAAAGACGACTTCGATACCGTTGCCAGTTTGGCTACCTTTTTGAACAGACGCATCACCGGAAATTCGCTACCAGAATCTGAAATGGAAGCTGAGCCCGCGAGCACCGAGCCGTCGGAAGAGTTTGAAGATATTAAAGTACATTGTTTTGTCAGTTGTATCTGTGAAATCGTCAAAGCTGACCCGCGTGTTGATCATCGTCCATTTTATTTTGGTGTGTGGGATGCGGAAGTTGTGGTTGATGAACAATTCCGGCTTTCCTACCACTCCGAAGAGATCAATCACGATTTCTTCAAGCGCTGGTATCAAACACTGTACGGCGTGAAAATGCACTCCTGGTATCAGGATCACGCTAGCAAAGCTGAGAACATCAACAGCCTTCTCTCTTTGCTGCACAATAAACCGGAACAGCGCAGGGTCATGGTGATGCTAGACATGTACCGCTTGCCGGAACGTGAAAACAAGTTCAATCAAAACCCCTTCCCTCATTACGTTTTATTGGAAGAAACAGACGACCCCAACACATGGTTCATGACCGACCCGGATTTTCGCTGGGAAGGCCCATTACCCAAGACGAGAGTCCTCAATGCCATTGAGTCTCCAGCGGTATCTGGCGGTTACTACTTCGACGGCGACGACATTCGACCCACAGACCGCCAAAGCATTCACGATTACTTCATGGCCTGCATTAAGCCTGATCACAACCCTATGACTTACGCCGTTAGAGCCATCATCAGCGCACACCTAAGCCCTGATAAAAACCTGGTATTAAGCGACCTGTCAGATGCTTTGAAACAGATTCCAGTATTAGCCATTCGGAAGTACGCATACGAACACGGGTTTGCTTACTTTTGGCGAGAAATGAACTTAGACGACGATGTGTTTGAAGCCTGGTGCGTAGTTATTGAGGCACTGGTTGAAACATACACGTTGATCCAGTTCCGGGCCATGAAAATCGCTAAGTCAGGCACTATTGAGAACGTTGACCCACAATTGGTCAGTGAAGTGTACAGCTTGCTCGATCAACAAGACGAACGCGAACTGCATATCAAGAAACACCTGATTGAAGCCTTCGAACAATGGAAATCACTGCACTTAGCGCCTAACCAGCTAGCCGCTCCAGTGGTGAATCTTGTGGAGGAGGTATAAGCATGAAACTATCAATCTGTACCATCTCGTTCCGTCATCAACTCACCTCAATTGATCAGTTGGTCAACTGGGCCAGAAGCAACCACTTTCATGGTATCGAGCTTTGGGGCGTGCATGCCAAAAACCTCGCTGAGCAACCGAGTTACAACAAAGAGTGGCTGGCCGGATTCGGGCTTCACGCATCAATGATCAGCGACTATTTACCGTTACAGGGGGCTGAGCAAGAAGCCTTTAGTAAAGTTCAACAACTTTGCATGTTAGCCAAACACTGGGGGGCAAAAAAACTTAGAACCTTCGCGGGCGGACAAGGTAGCGACGAAGTAACCAAAGAAGAGCGTGCAGACATTACCGCTCGTTTAAGAAATATTTGCCACTGGGTTGAGCAGCACGGTATTACTCTGATTGTAGAGGTGCACCCAAAAACGTTGGCTGATAATATTGAATCGACCTTACAGCTAATTGACGAAGTTGGTCACCCTAGCCTGAGAATTAACTTTGATGTGTTGCATGTCTGGGAGTCAGGAGCAAATATCATAGATGCCTTCGAAACACTTAAGCCTCATATTCAGCACTTCCACTTGAAGAACATACGATCAGCTGAGTTATTGCATGTGTTCTCACCTCCAAACGTCTACTCCGCTTCAGGCTCTCGTGAAGGCATGGTGTCAATTTTTGAAGGCGCTGTAGATTACCATGAGTTTCTGGAGTATCTAATATACAACCAGACGGCACCAAATGGCCTCGACATTCGCGATATGGATGCCTCACTGGAGTGGTTCGGCAACCAATGCAAAGAAACTCTGAGCCAGGATCGATATAAGATTCAGCGGTTAGAGCAGCAGTGCCAACACCCCTTTCGTATCGTCGGATAACATACGTGCAGAGCGAATGGCTCCGCACCTTTTTTGGCTACTCTTTTTATTGCTACTCTAACGATAACGCCAATAGCTTACTGATATGAGAAAGGGGTCTACCTGAATGCTGTTGTAGCTCGGTAAAGAAGTCGCTGACTTTCTGTATGCTCGCTTTAGATGTCGGTTTACTATCGATAATATTATGGTTTAGCAACGCGTTAACAACATCATGGGTCAAAACAAATGTATCTTTACCCACCATACGGAGAAAGTAAGGCGTAGACTGTCCACCCATTCTTTTAAAACGCTTCGAGATATGTGCCCATAATAAGGTAATATCCTGATCCCACTCGGCAATAAATTGACCAAAACTGACGCCTTGTGATGAGACTAATTCATTCATTTCAAACGCATTGACTGGAATCGTCTGCAACTTACCCCAATGACGAATGAGCCCTTTGTCCTGCATGGCCCGTTCCATAAAAGTATCGTCGATTAACACCAGTTTTTTGGGGTCAAAACCCCAGAACACCTCTTCAAAATGAGGCCATTTCGAATTAATGACCAAGTGTGTCATCCCCGCTTGAAAAATACGCCGTGTCATTGCGGACAAGTAAAATGCGTCACTTTGAGACTTAAGCTGGTCGGCAGTTAATACGTGCGGCATCGCCTTCTCAAGAGCATCCAGTGAGTCAAACTTTTTAGCTGCTAGGGAAAATACCTGATCAAAAACATGCAAAATGGAAGTCCTCGGTTTAAGGCACTAGATTATTGAATTAAATGCTTTTTCAAATGGATTGCTATTATATACAATAAGTGATCCATGAAACTAACGTTTAGAAGCCACACCACCTCATTTAAGAAAGTCAGCATTTATGAAAACAATTAAAAAGTCGAGTAAGTTAGATAACGTTTGCTATGAAATCCGCGGTGAGGTGTTGAAAGAAGCAAAAAGGCTTGAAGAAGAAGGTCACCGAATATTAAAGCTGAATATAGGTAACCCGGCGCCTTTTGGCTTTGATGTTCCAGAAGAGCTTCAAACCGATATTATTCACAATCTGCCTTCAGCTCAGGGGTACTGCGATTCAAAAGGCCTTTTCTCGGCCCGCAAAGCGGTGATGCAGTACACTCAGCAGAAAGAGATAATCGGTGTTGAAATAGAAGATATATACCTGGGCAACGGTGTTAGTGAGCTTATCGTCATGGCAATGCAAGCCCTGCTTAACCCCGATGATGAAGTACTGATCCCGGCTCCTGATTATCCGCTTTGGACTGCTGCAGTTAAGCTGAGTGGCGGAAACGCTATTCACTATAAGTGCGATGAGCAGAATGACTGGCAACCGAACATAGATGACATTCGCAGTAAAATTACCCCAAATACTAAGGCGATTGTCGTTATAAACCCGAACAACCCTACCGGCTCAGTTTATTCTCTTGAAATTCTGAACCAAATTGTTGACGTTGCCAGAGAACACGGCCTGATTGTGCTTGCCGATGAAATTTATGACAAAATCCTCTATGACGACGCCGTTCATACCTGCCTGGCGTCTCTCGCCGACGACCTGCTGTTTCTCACATTTAACGGCCTGTCAAAATCCTACAGAGCTGCGGGTTATCGGTCTGGCTGGATGATTATCAGTGGCGCAAAACATCAGGCCACTGATTTAATCGAAGGGATCGAGATGCTTTCCTCGATGAGGCTATGCGCCAATGTACCCGCCCAGTACGCGATACAAACGGCACTCGGGGGCTATCAAAGCATTAACGACTTGGTTCTCCCCGGTGGACGGCTTAGAGAACAACGGGATGTTGCATGGAAACTGCTAAATGAGATTCCCGGGGTATCATGCACTAAACCCAAAGGTGCACTTTATCTGTTTCCTAAGCTAGACCCAGAGTATTTCAATATCAAAAATGATGAACAACTCGTACTTGATCTACTAAAACAAGAGAAGATGCTGTTTGTTCAAGGGAGCGCGTTCAATATCGATGATACTCAGCATTTGAGAGTGGTTTTTCTCCCCAGAGTCGACATACTGGAAGATGCCATCGGTCGGTTTGCTCACTTTTTAAGCAAATATAAGCAATAACCTCGACAATAATAAAAACCATAAACTATGGCTGATTTACATATAGAAGATTTTTTTAAAGATGCGGCTAAAATACTAAGCCAGCTTTACATGAACTTCCCTAAAAAAAGCAGCGTCTTTGTCGAAGATATTTCGGGTGAAGACACGCCCGATGAATATGGCCTTCATGCTCCCAGGCATCAGGCTTGTTTTGGTTGTATGCTGTGGCTTGAAGAAGAGGGATATCTTCGATTTGAGTCTACAATCAGACAAGACGCCATTGACCAGGCCGTTCTGACCCAGAAATCATTTTCGCTGCTGTCACGAGTATGTAACGATGCACGTATAATTGAGCTGTCAGAGCGCAGTAACAGCCAAACAAAACAAATACCATCAGACCTTCAAACCAACATCAATCTGGTTAGAAAAATTCAACTCAAAGGCACATCAACGCAATTGGCAGAAGCGATGCAGCGTCTCTTATTTAAAGATTGAGCCGCACTCATTAACCGCCGGGCTGGTTGGTCGTTTTTTATAGTGCAATACCTTAAGGCCAACGTCTACCTGGGCTTCCCTCATCACCTCAGGGTTTTCAATCCGTTCAATAAACTCAAAGTGCTCACTGTTTAGCATCTGCTTGAAAGAGTCTACGGTAACGAGCGGGTCATTGAGGCAAAATAAAACGTCTGCATCATCAAGCGTCATTTCAGAAAGCCGCTTAACCACTTTCATGTAGTCTTTACTCACTGAAAAACTTCCCTTTTGGAACGACGGAGGGTCGACAATCACAAGCCCATAGGGGCCATATTTTTTAATTCTGCCCCAGCTTTTTAAGATATTAAGTTTTTGGAAGACAACCTGCTCTAACGGCTGTTCATTAAGCTGATGATTTTTTCTACCTACCGACAAAGCAGCTGAGCTCATGTCGATATTGATCACTTTTTCGGCACCGCCTGATATGGCTGCCACAGAGAACGAACAGGTATAGCTAAAAAGGTTAAGCACTCTGTGTCCACTCGAGTGTGCCTTTACCCATTTACGCCCATTGGCCATATCGGTAAAGAAGCCAAAATTCTGGCAATCCCCAAGGGTTAGCTGATACTTTAATCCGTTTTCAGTCATCGTTTTATCGAGTCGCACAGCTTCGCCGCTCTCATTTAAAACAGGTGCGTTCTTTAAATAGCGCATTTGAAACAACACTTGCACAGGCGCGCCTATTGGCACCGTTTCAGATAGCTTGACTGAGAACGCCTTGAGCCATGTAACCGGTCTTTCAGCGAACAAAATGACGAGCAGTGTTCCTGACAAATATTCAACCGTGATATCTTCGAAACCGTCAAGGGTTTTGCCTCTGCCATGAAAAACCCGACCACTATCTTTGTTAAGTCGTTGTATATTATGGTTAATCTCGCTAATCAGTTCGTTCATCGCCACCCTACTCCGTCAGGTACGCGACAGGGTATACAATCCGGTCATCATAGCCTGTAATTATCTGCCGCATTCCTGCTAACTGCTTGTCCAGCTGGTCATCCCCGGTATCAACAACAAGCGGGCGACCTTCCATTTCTTTAATTTTGCTTTTGGTAGCCACTATCGAAATATTTTCCAGACCTATTTTACGCAAATTGCGGGGGCTTAATTGTTGATTACCCCTGCCAAAAAGGTGTCCCTGCCCACCAATAAGCGTAATCACTAAGCGGCCGGGGTATTCAGATAGCCAGTCATGTAGCTGGCGCTCATTAACATCTTTCGCAACGAGTTTATGGTTTAGGAACAGATCAACACCTAGCAGTGAGCACTCATCACTACAGAGCGAACGCTTTATGTGCATCACAGTCCCGCCAGACCCCATTACATAAAGCGTATCGTCTTCCATCGACTCAGTGATTTCAGCAGCAATATCATCAAGTACAAGCTCTTCTAATTCCTTGCCACCACATTTTACATGCTGCAAATAGCGCCCTTCTTGAGGGGTTAGCATTTCGCCGTAGTGCCTGGATTTAACTACCCCCTCTCTAAAGGCGATCTCATCAATATCCCTGACTTCGCTTTCAGCAATCGACACAAGTCCCCCATGTATCATGTCTGCTACTAACTGACCGGCCGCTTTAGGCGTAACCGCAAACACGCCAGAATGCATTTTAACGCCAGCCGGAATCCCTAACACCGGCTGATTGGTACCAACCACCGAACAAATATCTCTGGCAGTGCCATCCCCACCGACGAACAAAATTAAATCAACCCCGGCCCCCATGACTGACAGTGCAGCTTGGCGCGTATCCTCAGCGCGTGTATGAGACTCATCTTCGGCAGCGTAAACAGCGGTATAGTTTAGTGTTGAGTGTTTAAGGCAGTCCTCCCCCATTGAGCCTGAGCACGTGATGAACGCCAATGAATCTGCAAAAGGTTCAAGAAAGTTAACGACAATCATCGCTCGCTGTATTGCCTTTGCTTCAAACCCAAGTGATTTGGCTTTCTGGTAGATATTTTCCCCATCACTGCCTTTAAGGCCTGCTGGCCCGCCAATGCCTGCTACAGGGTTTACAATAAGTCCGATTTTAAACATGCGAAGCCTAAATAAATGAAGAGAAATGTCTGAACGAATAGCGCGTTAATAATAGTGGAACGGAAGACAGAAAATACGTTTTAGACCCCATGGTCATTTTCATAAATAAAACTGGTTAGAGAAAGCGTGTCTTCATCTTTGAGATCAACAAACTGAACACCAAACGTAATATTGCCTGAACCATCATCTGCTGACTCTTTGTTGCGAATCACTGCGTTCAATTGCAGTGACCTTTTCAAACCACTGACCTCAATATCCAAAACGACAATGACCTCATGTCCTGCTTCACCAAACGATTCCGCGCTTGATATCGCCGCCCCTGTCTTACTCAGGTTTGTAATTGTTGCACTCTTTGGCCACTCATCAGTCCCTATATCGAAATCGCTATCGATTTGAACCGGAATATGAATATCAACACGCTCCGAACTTCTAACTTGAAGCGAGACGAGTTCAGTTGGATATTCCAAGTGGTAGTACGAATAAGGCTGCAATGAGCGATACTTAACCCGCGTTTCAAATGCACAAATCTGCTTTCGAATCAGCATCCTGACTGCAACAATATCACCAATTTCCAGCAGTTGTTCTTTACCATCTTTAACTGGCGGCGAAACCAGAAGGCTTTTGCCAACAAAATAGCCTATTACCTTTACATTCATGCGTCTACTAGGCGACACGGTTTCAATGGTTAATGGTGCGCCAATTGAAACACCTAGCTTCTCAAATAGTTGCTGACTGTTGTTTTGATTATTTTCGTCTGCCAAAGCTATGTCTCTATTTTATTACTGTGCGTTCAGTATCTAAGCACTTTTTACATTAAAACCTAACGCTTTAAACTGACTATGCATTGAAGAATCGGTATTTTTTAGCAAAACTTTAATCGTTGAAAACTCACGACGGGGCCTATAGCTCTTTCTTAGCTGATCAAAGGCCTGACTGCGCTGAACTTCAGTTCCGCTGAGGCTAGACATCAAAGCATAGTGATCATGCCTGACATCGTAACAAGCCCTAATTGCGGTATGCATTGACCAGCTCAGTTCTGCTTCTGAGGTGAAGTACAGCTTTGACAGTGGGGGGGAAGGTATAAACTGAGCGGCCTTATGCCGTGAAGGCAAACCAAAATGACGACACATTGCTTGATAGATCATCTCGGTACCGGCAACTTTGCCGTCCAAACTGTATCCTGCAATATGGGGAGTACCTATTGTTACCAGATTGGCCAATTCGATATCTATCGCAGGCTCAGACTCCCATACATCTAATACGGCGGTAAATGATGGCTGCTTTTGTAACTTATGCTTTAAGGCCCTCCCATCAACAACCGCGCCTCGACCTGTATTGATAAGAATTTGTTCTTCTTTAAGCCGGGAAAGCACTTCATCATTAAACATATGATGAGTGGGGTATGGGCCATCCTTCGTCAATGGCGTGTGTAGAGTAATAACATCACAGCTTAGAATTTCATCAAAAGAGACCAGGCCAGTCTGATCAATCAACGGGTCATTGCAGCAAACATCAATACCCAAGCGCTTTAAGGTTTCGACGACTCGACTGCCAACATTACCGCAACCGACAACACCCACTCTAATTTTTTCAAGATTAAGACCGTTGCTCTCTGTTAGAGACGAGAGCGCACTAACCACATATTCAACAACTGAAGTTGCATTACACCCAGGCGCACTGGCAAAGGCGATATTATTTTGCTGCAAATATTCGGTATCAATATGATCCATACCAATCGTGCAGGTACCAACAAATTTAACGTTGCTGTTTTTCAGCAAGCCCTCGTCAACGTTGGTGACTGAACGAACAAGCAAGATATCAGCATCGCCTACATTCTGAGCATTCAGTTCACGACCCGGAAACGTTTCAATGGGGCCTATATCACTGAAGAAGTTGTGTAGAAGCGGAATATTTTCATCTGCAACGATTTTCATCATTCAATCCGAATAGTTATTTTTGTGTAAGGGTCTCATCTGGGTAAGTACACTCTAACTTCATACCGATATAACGCTCTAGCTCCGGCAATAAAAACGCATCATCCTCACAGGCAAAACTAATAGACTTCCCTTCCTTGCCTGCACGCCCCGTGCGGCCAATTCGGTGCACGTAATCTTCCGGGTCTTCCGGCAAGTTATAGTTAAAGACGTGAGTGACATCATCTACGTGTATACCACGACCTGCCACATCCGTTGCCACCAGAATTTCAATGTCTCCCTTCTTAAAACCGTCCAGCGTTTTTATACGTTTATGTTGGGGAACCTCTCCAGATAGCAGCGCACATTTGATTCCCAGTCGTCTGATCGTTTCCTGTAAGCGCCTGGTTTCATCTCTACGGTTACCAAAAATGATTGCCCTTTTAACATCATTCTTTTGAATATAGTTGCAAATAACCGTTAATTTTTCGTCTGTTGAGACCATAAATACAGTTTGGTCTACCTTTTCCGTTGTTTGTTGCTCAGCTTCTATTTCGATAAATTGAGCGTCTTTAGTCCAGTTATTCACCAGGTTTAGCACGTCATCATTGAACGTTGCACTAAACAGTAACGTCTGCCTCTCACCCACCGGTTTGTTGTGCCTGATAATTCTCTTAACATCAGGAATGAAACCCATGTCGAGCATTCGATCAGCTTCATCTATAACCAGTGTTTCAACCTGATCCAGAAACACATCCTGGCTTCCCAAGAAGTCAATTAACCGACCTGGAGTTGCAACCAGAATATCGACGACTTTATCCCTCAAATGCGTACGCTGTTTCTGATAGTCAATCCCTCCCATTACCGAATAAACCTGCAAATCTGTATGAGCCGTTAGGTGATGCGCATCTTTTTCAATCTGCATCACCAGTTCACGTGTGGGTGCAATAATCAGCGCCCTGGGCTCACTCGCATAACGTTCTTCTTTAGGAATGGGGTTTAGTAGAAAGTTCTGTATCGTAGTGATTAGAAAGGCTGCTGTTTTACCCGTCCCGGTCTGAGCCTTACCTATGAAATCGTTACCTTGTAATGTATATGGTAGTGAGGCGGCCTGAATTGGGCTGCAATATTTAAAGCCCAAGTCTGCAATCGCATGCAACAATCGATTATCTAAATTAAAGTCATGAAAGCGTGACTTACCTTCTTCTGGGGGAACAACAAATTGATCAGCGGTCCACTCCTTTTGTTTTTGTTGACCACTACCGTCCTTTTTCGCGGTATCTCGTTTTTTTGCCTCAAACTTTTGCTGCTTGGGGCTGTCTTTTTTAGGATTATTTTGGCTTGCTGATGACTGGCCTTTGCCAGCTTTATCCTGCCTGTTATGGCCACTTGAGGATTTTTTCTTGCCCGCACTTGCAGGCTGACCACCATTGGGTTTTGCGCCACCGGTATTCGGTGTGTTCTTCGGCTTTAACCCCAAGATTTGGAATAGTCGGCTAAAAAGGTCAAATAATTTGTTTAACAATGGGTATTCCTTGATTTTAATAAGGTTTAGACACCCAATACTGGGTGAGTTTGTATAACATTTCAACTATATATTTATTCGCTGCACGTTTGCCTTTAATCGAATGCAAACAGCTTTACAGCATTTAATTTACAACCGTTCATTATTCACAACCGCTCTGCCAGAAACGTATCTGGAACTAGTTTACCCTCTGTTCCGTAATAGCTCACCAATATCTCGGTAAACTGCCGCGCATTGTTAGGCAAGCCTTGTTCTAAATAGAGAGCCGCCTGATTGCGCACGTTTTGCGTAAAAGTCGCTGCCGTTGGTGAAACCTCCCCCCCGAGATTGTCGGCACTAATGTTGAACTTGACCCCTGCCGCAACAGAGAAAATCCATTCCAGCGCCTGGGGCTTTACCTCGACCTGCTCAAATGCGTGCTGCTGCTCTATTGTTCTTCCATCCGGCTCATACCAGTATCCAAAGTCGACAAGCTTACGCCTTGCTTCACCCGCAATGCACCAATGACTTATCTCATGTAATGCGCTGCTGAAATAACCATGGGCAAACACAATGTGATTGTGAGGCTGCTTATCACTTGAGGGAAGGTAGATAGGTTCGTCTTCACCCTTAACTAATATAGTGTTCTCGGTATATTTGAAGCAGTCATTAAATAGCGTTATAAGGTTGGCTACGTCTTGGTTTACAGGCATTAACTACGAATTCTCTTTAATATGCCCCAATATCTACTCATAGAACATGGTGGCATATAAAACATTAATAAATATTAACCAACGAAACTTGATAATCAACCACCGAAACGGTAAAAACCTCGAAGCGTTGGCGGGCCCTTTTGGCTCATTACCCAAATGAGTACATAAAAACCCAAATGCCAAACAAAAAGTGAGCAAGCTCTCGTTATTCACATAATTCAACGCGAGAATTTCGCGTTTATTAACCAAGGTCACTTACTAAAAGGAACTTTGGCATTATATTGGCGTCAGACGTATAAAGTGTGCGTCAAACTACTGTTTCATAATTAAGCGGCTAAATTTTATGCACAGGTTTTTATCCCTAATAGCATTTATTCTACTTATTTCTTCATCAAGTTCATACGCCCTGCAAGGCACTAACGGCTCTACGTTCGGTAAAAGCTTGTTTGGAGACGCTGAATTTCTTCCTGTCGATAACGCATTTCATTTTAGCTCAAGCGTTGAAGGAGAAAGTCTTGTCTTATCCTGGCAAATTGAAGAAGGGTATTACCTCTATAAAGAGCGCTTTAAGTTTAGCTTACCCGATACCAACGGTAGCTTGGGTAGCCCCGTCTTTTCAAGGCAAGGTTCCGAAAAAGATGATCCTAACTTCGGCAAGGTCACGGTGTTTCATGAAGACATTGACATCAGGATACCTGTATCGCTAGCAGGCCTTTCAGAAACCCCGGTCGAAGTGAGCTATCAAGGCTGTGCCGATGCTGGGCTGTGCTATCCTCCGCAAACCAAAACCGCCCTCTTTTTAACTAACGCACAAACCGATAGTAACGGTAACGGTAACGGCAACAGCGCACAAAGCTCAGTGCCCGCAAAGGCGGGCGTTGCGCCAGATTATGAGAGTGCCAGCGGCATATTTAGCTTCATTCAGTCAGCATCCTTACCTGCAATAATCGGCATATTTTTTCTCCTGGGTATCGGGTTGACATTTACACCCTGCGTTTTTCCAATGATCCCCATTATTTCCAGCATTATTGCCGGCCAGAAAAACCCCAGTACCTGGAAATCATTCAGCCTGTCATTATCATATGTTTTAGGTATGTCTCTGACCTACGCAACAGCTGGCGTTGTTACCGGCATGCTCGGCGCAAGTGCAAATATACAAGCCTATCTACAAGCGCCCGCAGTACTTATAACGTTTTCAATAATCTTTGTACTTCTCTCACTTTCCATGTTTGGATTCTATGAGTTACAACTACCTGAGGGGCTTCGAAATCGCCTGAACAACACCAGTCAGGGTATTAAGGGCGGAAAGTCAGTTGGCGTCTTCTTTATCGGTGCGCTGTCGGCACTCATTGTATCGCCATGTGTTTCAGCGCCTCTTGCAGGCGCACTGCTATATATCAGTACAACGGCCGATGCAACGCTTGGAGGGCTTTCTCTTTTTGCGCTTGGCCTGGGTATGGGCGTTCCACTCATCGCAGTAGGTGTAGGAGGAGGTAAGTTTTTACCCAAAGCCGGTCACTGGATGGAAACCATAAAAACCGTATTTGGGATAATGCTCATCGGTGTCGCAATATGGTTGCTCGAACGATTACTTCCATCATCAATTACCTTAATGCTATGGTCTTTATTGGCAGGGTTGACCGGGGCTCAAATGGGCGCCTTCGAAGCAGCCCAAGCGGGCAAACAAAGAGTAATCAAGGGGCTCGGGCTGTTTCTCGTATTGTATGCTTCAACTCTTTTTATCGGCGCACTCACTGGGGCACAGGATCCACTTAACCCACTTGAAAATATCGTAACGAAGAACACCCAGCAGGCCTCAACAGAGCAACAGACGCACACCCCGTTCAACACGGTCTATAACTTGAACCAATTCAATAGCGAGATAGAGCGCTCTAAAGCGACAGAAAAACCGGTTTTGTTAGATTTTTACGCTGACTGGTGTATTAGCTGCAAAGTAATGGAAAGAGAAGTGTTTACTCAACCATCAGCCGCTCAACTAATGTCTCATTTCACCTTGGTGCAGGCAGATGTTACTGAAAACGATCAAGGCAACCAGAGGTTGCTCGATACATTCGGCCTATTTGGCCCTCCTTCAATTTTATTTTTTAACCCCAATGGAGACGAATTAGTTGAGTATAGAGTGATGGGGGAACTAAACGAAGAGCAGTTTATAAAACAGCTGACAAACGTGCTCAGCGCCCTAAATAAAGCGACATAACGAGCACGCCACATTCTGTTTAGGATGCGCCCTTTCTAATTACATAGTAATAGCATGAATCTTCTTCACGCTGTTCAACTAGCTCATGCCCGAGAAAGTTGCAGAACTTGGGTATATCTCTTTTGGTCGACGGGTCGGTGGCAACAACCTCCAGCAAGCCCCCTTCTTCGATTTCTCCAATTTTGGTATGCAACATCATCACAGGCTCGGGGCAATATAGCCCCTTGGTATCCAGCCGGGCGCTCTCTTTCTCGTGACTCACTTTGATTTACCTAGATAATTATTTAATTAAGAATTAAGAACAAAAAATTGACTGACATTTCGTTCCAAAATCAGCCATGCCGTACTATTATAATTCATATAACCTTTAAAACAGTTCTATAGCATACAGCGACTTAGGCGGCTTATGCTAATAAATACTTAAATCAGAAAAAAGGAATTCAACTATATGATCAGAGTGATTATTGAACGACATATTGCTCATACCTTAGAAACAACCTATGAACTGGTAGCAAAGAGAACACTGCAAAAGGCAGTGTCCGCAGATGGGTTTATATCGGGTGAGTCACTAAGAAACGCAGATGACCCCAACCACCGTTTAATCTTATCAAACTGGAGAAGTGTTCAAGACTGGTACCGCTGGTTTCAATCTGAAGAACGAAAAGAAATGATGAACGAACTAAACCCTATACTTGAGACTGAAGAGAAAGTAACCATACTCGAACAAGCCTAGCGCTACATGCCTGCAAATCCGTCACTGCAAAGCCTGTCTTCATGCAATTATCCAATTTAGCTTTGCAGCTGATTTTTAGTAATCGATCACCATGCAACCAGTTAATATTAAGCGAAACACTACATCACCTGTATAAAGCAGGTGATTTCCTCTCGATCATGATATAGATGTTTAGCTTGAATTCTGCAACGCTGGTTATTTTCAGCCAAAGCAGACTCGATTAATTGGAGGCACTCTTGCACCTCCTGATAGCGTTTTTTCATCGGTAATTTCAAATTAAATACTGTTTTTGTACAATACCCACCAACAAGCCACTCGATAATCATCGCGCTTACACGCTTGGGCTTGTCAACTATATCACACACCATCCAATCTACCTTTTTGGCAGGTTTATAAACAAATCCGTCCTCGAGTACGTGTGTAACATGGCCACTATTCATTAACCCTTCATCCATAGGGCCGTGATCTACAGAAAAAACATCCATCCCTTGATTAACCAATTGCCAAGTCCAGCCACCAGGGCAAGCCCCGAGATCAACCGCTTTTTGGTGCCCCCCAAGGAGGTCATACCACTCATCTGGATGCAAGAAAGTTCGCCATGCTTCTTCTAGCTTCAGCGTAGAGCGGCTAGGTGCGTCTTTTGGAAATTTTAACCTTGGAATACCCAAGTGATCCCGGCTGCTGTTTTCTTTATCCAGCTCCCCGATATAAACTTTATCGAAGTCTGAAAAAAACAAGCACAATGTATGTAAGCGCGAGTCCTGTTTAGGTGTCAGAAATCCATTACCTCTGAGCGCCTTAGCAATAGGGGCAGTAAACTTTCTAACGAATGTTTTCAGGTGTGCGGCACCTTCACTATCAGGACAGTCCACAGAGACTCTGCCCCAAGTATTTTTATCCTCATTAGCGAGAAACTCCAATATGGGCTGTACACGGTCTTCTCTTGGAACGTCGTCTAACGGCTCACTTACGCGAGCCCACTGACGAGCAAAAACAAGTTCACTTAATTGAACCTGCTTAAATATTTTTGAGGCATCTTTGGCTGTAGGTAAAACAAACTCAACAAACCCTTGCCCTTTATTGGTTCTGCAATAACCAAATACGCCCAAATACGACGCTTTGTCTTGTATTTCCTGGGAGCACTCACCTTCGAAGCCGGCACGGCAGTACAATAATATTATGTTCATTTTTACCAATTATCGGTGTATTTTGTATATATATTAATCATCAACGGCAATATAATTACGTCTGCCATTATCTAATAAAACTATAAAAATGATTAAACGGGTTTACCTTTTTCTGCCTGCCAAGGCTACAGGTTTGTTGCTTTCGGTGATGCTTCTATTGTTATCGGGTTCAAGCCTTGCGAGTACATCTGACAAACCATGTAACGGTGCTTGCAGCCTCTATCTTCTTTCACCTGATAGCCCGATTCACGACTTGGCATCTGCAATCGCGTATTATGAAGACAAACCTGCCAAATTGACACTAAATGACGTCATTGAACTCGATAAAGCGTTAGCATTTACAAAATCAGAAGGTAACGCCCCATCTTTTACCAGCACAGACTCTGCCTACTGGTTTCACGTTAAGCTGCTCAATAGCACCGATATGCCCATAACCTGGTATGCACAAATTAACTACCCATTACTCGATGATATTAGCTTTAATATAGTCCGCAAAACCGGTGTATCCTCAATAGACACTGGCGACTCAAAACCTTTTGACTCAAGACCTGTCAATCATCAGTATTTTGTATTCCCTATATTATTCGAACCAAACGAAGAATTAGATATTTATGTGCGAGTCGTATCCAGCGGCGCTATCACCCTTCCGTTGCAGCTTTATCAAGCAGAAGAACTTTTATCGACGAGCAATACACATTCGCTGCTTCAGGGGCTTCATTACGGCACCCTGCTAATCCTATCTATTTACAATTGCCTGCTATTTGGCTCAACGAGGAGTGCGTCGTATCTATACAATGCGCTTTATATGCTCTCCCTTGGGTTGTTTATGTTCTCCATTAGCGGCCTTTCCTTTCAGTATATATGGCCAGATAATCCGGGCATTGCCAATACATCCATACCTGTCACAGAAGGCTTTGTAATACTAACAATTGCGCTGTTTGCCCGATCATTCCTCCTAACATCTGAGGAGCAACACAACACTCTCAGAGCAATCAATGTCATTACGGCATTTGGTGTCGTTATTATCTTACTTGGCCTCACGACCCCTTATCATATCGCGGTTAAAGTAGGCACTCTTCTTGGAGTTATAGCGATAGTGATCGTATACCTGATTGGCGTTACACGTCTCTCAGAAAACTATAAACCCGCTAAACAGTTTGTTCTTGCCTGGACAATATTTCTCGCAGCCGCCCTAACCTACGCGTTGGCAACATTCGGCTTTATACCTAACCAATTTATTCAAGAATATATCATTCGGATAGCAACTGGCGCGCAGGTGATTTTTATCAACATCGCTTTGGCCACGCGTGTAAGAGTACTAAACCAACAACTCATTGATTCAGAAACAAAAGCCAAAGAAACACTGGAAAGCCAGGTGGCACAGAGAACGCAGCAACTCGAAAAGGCAATGACAACGTTATCGAACCTTAATGAGACGTTACAAAGCATTAGCACAACGGATGAATTGACAGGCATTGCAAACCGGCGATTTTTTAATGACACACTTGACGAGAACATTAAACTGGCAAACCGAGAGCAACAGTCACTAAGCCTTTTACTCATCGATATTGATCACTTTAAACTGGTGAACGACGCTTATGGGCATTTAGTGGGAGACAAGTGTCTAATACACTTAACAACGGTTATTAACCATTGCCTTCATAGACCGGGGGACTTCCTTGCTCGGTATGGTGGAGAAGAGTTCGCTGCGGTTTTACCGAATACTTCGTCATCCGGGGCCGAGTTAATTGCAAGACACATTCTGGACTCTGTAAGGCAAAGCCATTTTACAGCATCAGGGCTCGAACTATCACTAACCGTTAGCATTGGTATCACCACCCATGATGCGCCCATAAGCGATAAGAATATTCTCATTAGAGAAGCCGACCAAGCATTATATCTTGCCAAAAACAGTGGGCGTAACAACTGCAAGCGATATCAGCAACAGGTAACCACCACCTAATTGATTGAAGATCATTTGTCTAACGCTGAATCGCCACCTATTCTTAAGGTTTAACCTTTACTCTTTTAACTAGTGGATAGTTAGTGCAAAAAATCTTATCTAATACAACCGAAGAGCGATGTTTTGATGCTGCGACATCCCTGGTTTCCAGAACAAACGGCGAAGGAGAAATCGAATATTGCAATGATGCATTTATTGAAATTTCCGGTTTCTCTGCGGAAGAATTATTAGGCAAACACCACAATATCCTTCGCCACCCAGAAGTGCCTAAGCCCGTTTATGAAGAATTATGGCAAACGATAAAAAGCGGTAACCCATGGATGGGGATCATTAAAAACAGGAGCAAGAACGGAGAGTTTTTCTGGCTTGATCTATATATCGAACCACTAATTGAAAACGGGGATGTTATTGGGTATGAATCAGTTGGCGTTGCAGCAACTGATCAACAAAAATTAAGAGCAGAGATTATTTATTCACGCATAAACCAAGGGCTGAAGCAGTACACTCCCAAGCATTATAAGATCCCGCCCTTCACCATTGGCTTACTCTCCTATGCGATATTGGCCAGCATTTGCGTGGCACTGGTACGAACCGCACCGCTATCCTGGTCGCTGCCAATTATTGCGCTGGTGACCATTATCACTGGCTCTTTTTTTAGTTTATACCTCACCCGAGAATCTAAATATATAAAGGATATTGTCAATCGGGTTTCCTCAAGTAAAACAACCCAATACATGTACACGGGTAAAGTATCTCACACATCAAACATTCATACCGCTCTGAAAACACTGGAGAGACAGCGCGGTGTAATGAAGCTTCGTTACAAACAATCAGCAAGTGACATTATTACCTTGTCTTCATTTATAGATGGCTCGAGGAATAGTATTCAAGAGGATATTAAGTCTTATAACGAACAATTTGAGACACTATCAAAACAACTATCAGATTGCATTTCCCATTCCGAAACATTGCTGCTATCAGAAAGGGGCAGTAAATGCACAAGTGAAGCCCTACTCGACCTGGCAACAAAAGCCAATAATGACAGCAGCCAATTTTTGGGACAAACCCAACAACTCTGTAACAATGCTCTTCACGCAACAACGCTGTCCGATAAACTCATTGAAGACGGTGAGCAGATCGCGGTCATTCTATCCGAGATTAAGGGCATTGCCGAGCAAACAAACCTGCTAGCATTGAACGCATCAATTGAAGCCGCAAGAGCAGGAGACGCAGGTAGAGGGTTTGCAGTTGTAGCGGACGAAGTCAGAACACTGGCAACAAAAACACAACAATCAACAGAGTCGATCGATCAAATAATTGAAGCCCTAAACCTAGATACCGCTGCTACAAAAAGCGAGCTAACTACGACTGTACAAAACGCCCAAGAGACAGTTGCCGGGCTAGAACAGCTTAGTTTGTCCCTAAAAGAAGTTAGCCGCGTTGCTCAGCTGTTAAACCAAAACCGCACAGATAAAGAAGCAAACCCGGCTAATCAACCGTTATTTAATGACTTACAGGTGTTGCTGAATGCATTACGAGTCGCACACGAAAAAACAGAGCTCGAAGTAATGAGCAGCCTTAACAACAGCAGTGACGTTCAAACGACAGCCAAAAAGTATTTGGAGCTGGTTGATCGTTATCAATGACCAAAACCTGTGCACTGGCGTTTAATCCTTTTTATGAAATATATTCACTTACCCACCTCAGAGAACTCTCGCCATATAAACTGCAGTGATTGCGCACTCTCTCCAATTTGTGAACCTACCCCCATTGGAAGTGTCGAGTTTGACGTTAAAGAAACGCTACTAATGAAGAAGCAGCCGTTTAAAACAGGTGAACTCATTTATAAGGAAGGCCAACCTTTTGAGTTCCTGTACGCAATCACATCAGGTTCTGCTAAAGAAGTATGTTTATATGGTCAGCCGCAAGAGCAAGTAATATCGTTTAAATTGAAAGGAGAGCTAGCGGGTCAAAATGCAGTAGCAACCGATATATACCCCAATTCATTGGTTGCTCTGGAAGACTGCGATATTTGCGTTCTCCCGTATAAAGATGTTCTCGAAAGTGCGACCAGCCTTCCTCAGCTGTTGACCAAAATAGTCACATTATTTTCTATCGATAGCTATCATGAGTCTGAAGTTAGAAAGAGTCTTGCCTCCGCAACAACCGCAGAAAGTAAAGTCGCGGCATTCCTTTACAACATTTCACTCCGCCATAAAAACCGCAATCAGAACTATATTGATATTAAACTAAGCATGAGCAGGAGTGACATCGCCAACTATCTGGGCATTACTAAAGAAACGCTTAGCCGCTCACTTACGAGAATTCAAAATAGAGATCTTATCGAGACGAGTGGCAAGTACATTCACATATCAAACTTTGAGCATTTGAAAGAGGCTCAAGGGCTTAGTATTTAAGCCAAACACCCCTTACCTGCAACAAAATACCTCCATAGAGGTATTTTTGTATTTGATATTGACATATATCAACCCCCCTATAACCACCTACAAAATACACTTTGTCCATGAGGTGCGTCTATTGACATTTATCAATAACAAAACGTATCCTTCGCGCGCTGCTACTATAGATATCAATCGATTTTGATCGATTGATTCATAGGGCAGCAAATAGGTTGGAATAACTGGTCGGGAGCACGGTTATGTTTTTTCAACGACAAAGAGATAGCTAACGTTATTTCTAGTAGTCCTCTTCACTTCTAGCTTGTGATAAAAATTGGATCCTGAATAATGAGCACAGTAAACAATCAGACGACATACAACTACAAAGTGGTGCGCCAATTCGCCATTATGACTGTCGTGTGGGGTATTGTTGGGATGGCCGCCGGCGTATTGATCGCCTCGCAACTTGTATGGCCAGAACTCAACTTCGATACGGCCTGGCTTAGCTTTGGTCGCCTTCGTCCGCTTCACACTAATGCAGTTATATTCGCTTTTGGTGGTTCTGCACTTTTTGCAACCTCCTTCTACGTTGTGCAGCGCACCTGTCAAGCACGACTATTTTCCGACTCTCTGGCGTCTTTCGTCTTCTGGGGCTGGCAGCTGGTTATCGTATTAGCCGCGATTACCTTACCTCTGGGTTACACTTCTTCTAAAGAGTATGCAGAACTGGAGTGGCCAATCGATATCTTAATTACTATCGTTTGGGTCGGTTATGCAGTGGTTTTCTTTGGTACTATCATGAAGCGTAAAGCCAAGCATATCTACGTTGCTAACTGGTTCTTTGGCGCATTCATCATAACGGTTGCCGTTCTGCATATCGTAAACAACCTTGAAATACCCGTTACGCTATGGAAGTCTTACTCTATCTACCCTGGCACTATCGATGCGATGGTTCAGTGGTGGTACGGCCATAACGCGGTAGGATTCTTCCTGACTGCAGGCTTTTTGGGCATCATGTACTACTTTGTGCCAAAGCAGGCAGAGCGCCCTGTTTACTCCTATAGACTATCGATCGTTCACTTTTGGGCCTTGATATCAATTTATGTGTGGGCTGGTTCGCACCACCTTCACTACAGTGCACTTCCTGACTGGGCTCAAAGCGCAGGTATGGTAATGTCCCTGATCCTTCTTGCTCCATCTTGGGGTGGTATGATCAACGGTATGATGACACTATCGGGTGCATGGGATAAATTGCGTACTGATCCTATTTTGCGCTTCCTTGTCGTATCACTGTCTTTCTACGGTATGTCGACCTTTGAAGGTCCAATGATGGCAATCAAGACTGTTAATGCGCTATCTCACAATACCGACTGGACTGTAGGTCACGTTCACTCTGGCGCACTCGGCTGGGTTGCGATGGTTTCTATCGGTGCAATGTACCACTTGATTCCAAAACTATATGGCCTCAAGGGCATGTATAGCACATCAATGATTAACGCACACTTCTGGTTGGCGACTATAGGTACTGTACTTTACATCGCTGCGATGTGGGTTAACGGTATTATGCAGGGCTTGATGTGGAGAGCGATAAACGACGATGGAACACTAACCTATAGCTTCGTTGAATCACTTGAAGCAAGCCATGCAGGTTATCTTGTCCGGGCCATTGGCGGCGCTATATTCCTTGCCGGAATGCTGATCATGGCTTACAACGTATGGATGACTGTGCGCGTAAAAGACGCTCAGGCTCTTGACAACGTCCCACAGACAGCTTAAGGAGGTTTAGCATGAATCATGAAGTTGTAGAAAAAAACCTTGGGCTGATGATTGTTCTGGTTATTGTAGCAATCAGTTTTGGCGCACTAGTTGAAATTGTTCCTCTGTTTTTCTCAAAGCAGGTAAACGAACCTATTGCAGGACTTAAGCCTTTAAACGCCCTTCAGCTGGAAGGTCGCGATATCTATATCCGTGAAGGCTGTCACGTTTGCCATACACAGATGATCAGACCCTTCAGAGCTGAAACCGAGCGTTACGGTCACTACTCTGTTGCCGGAGAGCACGTATACGAGCATCCATTCTTGTGGGGCTCCAAGCGTACCGGACCTGATTTGGCACGTGTAGGCGAACGATACAGTGACGACTGGCACAGAGCTCACCTATACAACCCAAGAAACGTTGTACCTGAGTCTAAGATGCCGTCTTACCCATGGTTATTTACCGCGAAGATCGACCACAAGATCACTCCAAAACGTATGGAGGCTCTAAGAGCTGTAGGTGTTCCGTACACGGATGAGGATATTGCTGGTGCATCCGAAGCAGTAAAAGGTAAAACCGAAATTGAAGCAATGGTGGCTTATCTTCAGCAGCTGGGTACAGTGCTCAAGAACAAGCGGTAATACATCATGGATATTAATACGTTACGTGGCATTTCAACAATATTGGTAATGATAGCGTTCATCGGTATTTGCCTTTGGGCTTATAGCTCAAAGCGTAAAAAAAACTTTGATGACGCGGCTAATCTGCCTTTTGAAGATGAAGAGATAGCCAAACGTACTACGATCGAAACGGAGAAAAAAGACCATGAGTAGTTTTTGGAGCGCATGGATCATAATCATCAGTTTGGGTAGCGTCTTCGGTTGCTGGTGGCTTCTATACGCAACCCGAAAGAGCCAAACAAGTAATACTGAAACAGAAGAAACAACGGGCCACACCTATGATGGCATTGAGGAACTGGACAACCCACTTCCAAAATGGTGGTTCTACATGTTTCTTGCGACAATCTTTTTCGGGCTAGCTTACTATGCTCTTTACCCTGGTTTGGGTTCATACCCTGGCCTTCTTGGTTGGACCTCTACCAACCAGTGGGAACAAGAAGTTGAAGAAGCAGACGCTGAATACGGGCCAATATTTGCCGCATTCGCTGAGAAGTCAGTTGAAGATCTTTCAAAAGACCCAGCTGCGCTTAAAGTCGGCCAGCGTCTGTTTGCAAACAACTGTGCGATATGTCACGGCTCAACCGCTAGAGGGTCACTAGGCTTTCCAAACCTGACTGATTCTGATTGGTTGTATGGTGGCTCTGCTGATGCTATCAAACAAACGATTGGGCACGGTAGAAACGGGAATATGCCAGCAAAAGGTTTAAATCCTGCAATGTCAAAGTCTGACATTGATGATCTAACAAACTACCTTTTGGCGTTTAGCAACAGAGCTGAAGACAAAGCATCAAGTGAGCGTGGAGCAGCGATGTTCCAAACTGCTTGCGCGGCTTGTCACGGAGCTGATGCAAAAGGCAATTTGGCAATGGGTGCTCCAAACTTAACAGATAATGTTTGGCTCTACGGTGGCACACCATCGATGATCAAACAAACAATTGAGTTTGGTCGTGCTGGTGTAATGCCAGCCCACAATGAGCTTCTTGGTGAAGAGAAGGTTCATGTGCTGTCAGCCTATATTTATAGCCTTTCACAAGGCAAATAGGTTAGTTGAGGAGGGTGCAACGCCCCTCCTCTAACTTTCTAGCAAAGCTAGAATCAGAAGCGCTTAATTTGACCGATAACAGCGCAAAAACTCATTAATAGAGATTGATCGGTAGCAAACGTTAGTTAATCCAAACGACTCCACTAGTCTTTTTATGCAATGTAGTTAAACCAAACTCCATTGCTAAACAGATTAAAATACGGTGAGTGCAATGAGCGCCAATATTCCTGTCAAAAACATAGATCCCTCTCCTAAGAAAAAGCCTGAAGAAACGACAATTGATCTTTATGCTTCAAGGAAAAAGATATATGTAAAAGAAATAACCGGTGTATTTCAACGAATCAGAACCGCCTCACTGTGGCTCTTAATGAGCATGTACTTTATTTTTTGCTGGGTTTCGATCAATGGTGAACAGCTAATATATTTTGATATTCCTGGTCGGAAGTTCCACCTGTTTGGCGAAACATTCTGGCCCCAGGACTTTGTCTTGCTCTCCTGGCTTCTCATCATTTGTGCCTTTGGGTTGTTCTTTATCACCTCACTGTTTGGCCGCATCTGGTGTGGCTATACATGCCCTCAAACCGTATGGACATTCATCTTTATGTGGGCTGAGGAGAAAGTCGAAGGGAGCAGAAATAAGCGAATTAAACTGGACAAAGCACCCAATGACGCCTCTAAAACCCTTAAAAAAGTTATTAAACACAGTATATGGCTTCTAATCGCTTTCGCGACTGGGCTAACATTTGTTGGTTATTTTTACCCTATTCGTGAGCTGGTCGTTGACTTTTTCAGCTTTAACTTTATCGGTGGCTGGGCTTACTTCTGGATCCTGTTTTTCACTGCTGCCACGTACATTAATGCGGGCTGGTTAAGGGAGCAAGTCTGTCTTTACATGTGCCCATACGCACGTTTCCAGTCAGTAATGTTTGATAAAGATACAATGGTTGTTTCATACAACCCCAACCGGGGGGAGCCGCGAGGCAGCCGGAAAAAATCTGCTGACCCCAAACAAGCAGGACTAGGGGATTGCGTCGATTGTGGAATGTGTGTCCAGGTATGCCCTACTGGAATTGACATTCGCGATGGTCTTCAATATGAATGTATTGGTTGTGCCCTCTGCATTGACGCCTGTGACCAGATAATGGACAAGATGAATTATCCGAAAGGGCTTATCAGCTACAGCACCGAGAACTCACTAGAAGGAAAGCAGAGCCATCTTGTTCGCCCAAAATCAGTGGGTTATGGTTTGATGCTGCTGTTTATGATTGCGTCTGTCATCTACGGGGTAACATCCAGAGTACCATTGGGTCTTGATGTTATTAAAGACCGCGGTGCGCTATACCAACTAACCGGAATGGGCCTGGTAGAAAACTCTTACACGCTTAAGGTCATTAATATGTCTGACCAGCCGCGTGAGTTTGAGCTGGCGGTTACCGGTATAGAAGGTCTATCAATCTCGACAGAGACAAGGTTCACGGTAAACTCAGGTGAAGTCTACTCTTTACCCACAAGTATTGAAGTCGACCCCGCTAACATGACACAAACCAACCATGACATTGAGTTTGTCGTTATTGCCAACGATGACAAGTCTGTTAAAGCAACATCAGACAGTCGTTTTCTTGGCCCGCTTAGTTATTAATTTGCTCTCGAATCAATCCCAAAACCAAGAGTCAATATGCATTTGACGCTTGGTTTTGACGGATACAATTGAGATAATCCCATATTGAGTGCTGGCACGAATATGTGCCCCTCGATTTCTTTAGTTTTATGTAGAAGCAGCCTGATATGACAAACTTTGATAGAGACACAACACCTTGGTTTAAGCAGTTCTGGCCATGGTTTCTAATCGTAATCCCTTTGGTCACAATTATTTATTGTGCCATTATGATCTATCTCGCAGTTACATCAGAAAACTCCCTTGTCAGTGACAATTATTACAAAGATGGGCTTGCGATAAATCAAAGTCTTGCGATGGACAATAAGGCAAAAGACCTTAATTTGAGTGCTGAACTACGTTTTGGCGAGGCCGGACGAGTCTCTCTCATTCTGGATGGAGACTTACCCACTCAGCCCTCATTCTTAACACTTAAACTGCTTCACCCAACCGTCGATGGCCAGGATATCGAACAAAAACTCCTACCTGAACCAGGGTACGTCTACTCGACTCAACTGGCGACTCCTTTAACTGGCCGTTGGTATGTTGATGTTATTGCGCAGGATTCAAGCTGGAGGTTGAAAGGCCAAACAGCCCTACCAAGCTCCACTCCTACTGTACTCGAATCGGGCTCATAAATGGGACAACATTCAGGGCTCTGCTATCACTGTGGGGAGCCCAATCCCAGTAACTCCGAAATAAGTCTACTTATCTCAGGTGAAGAGCATGCATTCTGCTGTCATGGCTGTAAAGCCGTTGCACAATTAATCTCAGAAAGCGGGATGGAGGGCTTTTATCAGCATAGAAGTCAGCCATCCGTTACCCCTCAGGAAATTGAAGAGACAACACTAAACGAGTTGAGGCTCTATGATAACATTGAGCTGCAAAAAGAGTTTGTCATCCCGGCTTCTTCAACTGATAACAGTCACGCTCGCAATGAAGCAACGCTCATCATAGAGGGCATTACCTGTGCTGCCTGCATATGGTTATTGGAAAAGCACATATCGTCAAAGGTCGGGGTAGACTCTTTTTCGATCAACCATACCACACAGCGAGCAGCTCTGTGCTGGAACCCTGAAGAGATAAAGCTTAGCAATATTCTCATGATGGTGTATCAGCTTGGCTATAAAGCACACCCGTTCAAGCCCAACCTGGAAGAGGAAATTCTAAATAAGGAAAGAAAAAGAGCTATCATCAGGCTCGGAGTAGCTGGCTTTGCAATGATGCAAAACATGATGTTCTCTGTACCACTTTACGTTGGTATGGTCAGCGGAATTTCCGATAACTTTCTCTTGCTGTTCCGCTGGGTTAGCCTTTTAGTAACGACCCCTGTTGTTCTGTACTCAGCACGCCCTTTTTTCCAAGCGGCTCTCAGAGATATAAAAACACGCCATTTGACGATGGATGTTCCTGTCTCGCTTGCAATATCTATTGCCTATATTTCAAGCGTGTTTATAACCATATTTGGCGGAGAAGACGTATATTTCGACTCCGTCGCCATGTTTACTTTTTTCCTTCTACTTGGCCGTTTTTTGGAAAGCCAGGCCCGATTGAAATCAGGTCAATCAATCTCTCAATTAACTAACCTTATTCCCCCATCAGCGATAAAACTTGTTGATGGAGAAGAGGTGGTGATTGCAGCCAAGGATCTCAAGGTAGGAGATATAGTGCGTATAAAGCCTGCCACGCCCATTCCCTCAGACGGGGTCATAACCAAAGGCCAAAGCAGCGTCGACGAATCTGCCTTAACCGGCGAGTTTATGCCTATTGAAAAACACGTCGGAGATATCGTTGTTGGGGGCACCAGCAATGTTGAGAATATGATTGAAGTATCAATTACTGCGGTTGGCCAAAATGCACGGTTGAGCTCTATTATGAGACTCCTGAACCGAGCTCAGGGAGAAAAGCCCAGAACTGCATTGATAGCAGATAAGGTCGCTAGCTACTTTGTTGCCGCAGTACTTGTTATAACAACATCGGTTTTTGTCTATTGGTGGTTACAGGGCTCTCAGGATGCCTTCTCAATTGCACTTTCTGTTCTGGTCGTCACCTGCCCTTGTGCACTGTCTCTTGCAACACCAACGGCGCTCACTGCAGCCACAAACCTGCTACGGTCTAATGGGTTTCTGATTACCAGAGGCCACGTATTAGAGTCCCTGGCGCAGGCCGATGAGCTTATTTTTGATAAAACCGGTACGCTTACTGTTGGGCAAATTGTTATTAGCGACATTGTGCCAAAAGCAAATCTCGATGCCTCAGCGTTACTTTCAATTGCAGCGAGCCTGGAGCAGCATTCAGAGCACCCGATAGCAAAGGCCTTCTCTCGCGATAAAACAACGGTTATTGCCGACGCCATTGTTGCTACCCCCGGAGGAGGCGTCGAAGGCGTCATCGACAACACCACATACAGACTGGGACACGCAAAGTATGCAGCTCAGATAGTCTCCAAGTTAAAATCGCCTTTTATGCCCCCTACTGATGGGCAGTGGCTTGCTCTAACCTCACCTGGCGGCCTTCTTGGCTGGTTTCAGATTGAAGACAGACTAAAAGACGAAAGCAAAGAAGTTATTGGCAACTTAAACGCTCAAGGCTATAGGTGCTCTCTTTTAAGTGGAGACCAGTCCGGCTCAGTCTCATCTACAGCCCAGGAGCTGGGTATTAGCAATGCAATTGGCGGCGCAACACCGGAAGACAAATTGGCATATATGCAGTCAATACAAGCAACAGGTAGCAATGCAGTCATGATAGGCGATGGACTAAATGATGTCCCGGTAATGGCAGGAACCCAGTTATCGATAGCCATGGGTAATGCTAATGACCTAACAAAACTGAAGGCTGATGCCATTCTACTGTCTAACAACCTAAAAACGCTACCACTCGCGCTATGCGTTGGGAAAAAGACTCGGCATATTATCCGCCAGAATATTAGCTGGGCCATAGGGTACAACCTGATTGCTCTGCCTATGGCAGCGGCCGGTATGATACCGCCATACGCTGCGGCTATTGGAATGTCTGCTAGCTCACTCATCGTGGTTTGTAACGCAATGAGACTCAGAAACTAATGCAGCTGTAACCACTGGGCTGAATAAACCGCTGAGTATCTAGCCGCAGCATAATTCGGTATAATTTACCTGCCACTCCCATTTGAGGAAGTTACCGTGGAAATTCTTTACGCGCTGATCCCCTTATCGATTGTTTTAATCACTCTAGCTGTAATGGTGTTTAGCTGGGCAGTAAAAAGCGGCCAATTTGATGATCTTGAGGGGCCTGCACATAGCATTCTTTATGATGATGATAAAGATATGATCCCTCCAACAGAGGAAACTGCTTCCGAGAATGAGCGCCCCCTTAGTGAAGATGAACGTACTTCATCATAGCATTTCAACAGCCCCTGACCTTTATCCATATGGAAAACACGCTCGAACTTAGCACCGCATTCATCATCGGACTTCTTGGTGGCACACACTGCATTGGCATGTGCGGCGGGATAACCGGGGCACTTTCAATGGCAATTCCTACCGGTGAAGGGTACCAGAAACGCCTTATTACAACGCTACTCTTCTATAACACCGGTCGAATTTTTAGCTACTCCCTCGCCGGATTTATTGTTGGGAGCTTTGGCTGGCTACTTGCAGAACAGGGCTCATTTGTATTTTTTGCACTTCGGAATATTGCGGCAGTGTTATTAGTGCTGATGGGGATCTATATCGCCGGATGGGGCAATGGATTGGTCATCATTGAAAAAACAGGAGGTCATTTATGGAAAAGAATTCAACCCCTGTCTAAGAAATTGCTACCAGTTAAGAGTTTAAAAAATGCACTATTGCTGGGGACTCTTTGGGGCTGGCTACCCTGCGGACTGGTATACTCAACACTTGTATGGTCAAGTATGGCGAGCTCCCCTCTTACCTCTGCAATATTAATGGTTGCCTTCGGTCTAGGAACATTACCCGCTATTATGACTACAGGCCTTCTCGCCGAAAGGACATCCTGGCTGATAAAAAGCACCGGTTTTAGATCAGTGTCAGGCGTTTTACTAATAACTTACGGCGTATGGACACTGCCGTATGTCCAATCACTTGCCGCCTAGTGAACAAGTAATAAAATACGCAAAAAGCATCCGTTGATATGTATCAACGACCCATTTATAGATGCCGCTATACTGAGCAGCATACTTTGAACCTATTCCACCCCTATCAGGTTAGCCCTAAGCATGAACAATATCGACAAGTTAATTTGGAATGAAGATCTAATAAGGCGCTATGACCTTTCTGGCCCAAGATACACTTCATACCCTACAGCAGTACAATTCGATGGAGAGTTTGGTGCAAAAGACTGTGTTTCCGCTTCAAATATGTGTAGAGGGAGCTCGGCGCCGCTTTCATTGTATGTGCATATTCCATTTTGCGCTCATGTTTGCTACTACTGTGCATGCAATAAAGTTATCACTAAACATAGAGACCGCGCACAGCCTTACCTGGACAGACTGTATAAGGATATTAAGATGCAGTCTGACCTGTTTGCCGAAAACCGAATTGTCGAGCAACTGCACTGGGGTGGTGGCACTCCAACCTTTATCGCCGACGAGCAGATGCGAGAATTAATGGCAGAGCTTCGGAAAAACTTCCGGTTGCTCGATGATGACAGTGGCGACTACTCTATTGAGATCGATCCGCGAGAAGCCAGCGAAGATACGCTAAGTACATTAAGAGACATTGGCTTTAACAGAATCTCATTAGGTGTTCAGGATTTCAATCCCAAAGTTCAAAAAGCGGTTAATCGTGTCCAATCTGAAGAGGAAACCCGTTTTGTTTTGGAAAAAGGCCGTGAGCTCGGATTTAAGTCGATAAACCTGGATCTGATTTACGGGCTTCCCTTCCAAACGCCGGAAACATTTGCAGAGACAGTAAAACGTGTGCTCGATATGAGCCCGGACAGGCTTTCTGTGTTCAACTACGCACACATGCCTCATCGTTTTATGCCACAACGCAGAATTAACGAAGAAGATTTACCCACTCCTGACCAGAAGCTCGTCATTCTTCACGAAACAATTGAGACACTGCTGAATGCTGGCTATGTCTACATCGGAATGGATCACTTTGCTAAACCAGACGATGAGTTAGCTATTGCTCAAAAGCAAGGTAAACTTCACCGAAACTTCCAGGGTTACACAACCCATAGTGACTGCGACCTTATCAGCATGGGCGTCTCATCGATAAGCCAGGTTGGTCAGTGTTACTATCAAAACCACCACGACCTTGAAGAATACAATAGCGCTATAGATCAAGACTTACTGCCTGTTAAGCGCGGAGTTTGGCTTACTGATGATGACCTGATTCGAAAAGATGCGATTATGCAACTCATCTGCCATTTCAGCCTCGATATGAAAGCATTCGGAGAACAGCATTCATTAGATTTCTCTGAGTACTTTAAGGGCGAGCTGGACAGGCTGTCCCAATACGTAGCTGACAACCTGATAAAAGTTGAAGGCGATACAATCTATGTTCAACCTGGCGGCCGACTGCTTATTCGAGCAATTTGCAAAGTTTTTGATAAATACATCCCTGCAGAAGAAATTCAAAAAGGATACTCTCGAATAATATAGTCTCTCGATGACTGGTAGTGGTTATTGCATTCTGCCTCCACTCCCAGTCATTCCCCCTACCCTTTCCAGTAAGTTGTCCTAAACTTAGCCTATAGACCCAAGATATTTATATCACGCTGCACGCAACTTTCTCATTCATACGATAATGACAATGGTGAGCGCTATGGTATTCGATGATTATCTTATAAAGTCATTAATTACTCGTTTTAATAATTGGCCTGAAGACAATTTAAGCTATTTTGATTTATCAAAAATATCCTCAAACCCAAAAGCATTTAGAATGGTAGTTGATGCTTTAGTGCACAACTATATTGACTCTGATATCAACCATATTGTCGCTATAGAGACGAATGCCCTTCCTTTTGCCTCGGCAGTATCCTATTCGCTAAACTTGCCGTTGTCTTGCATAAGAAAATACAAAAGAACCCCTGAAAGCTGGTATGAAGAAGCACATAAAGGGGTCAATTATGATTCGCTTTATATTAGAGAGCACGAGTGCGCAAGCTCTGACAACGTGCTGCTGTTTGATGATGTTATAGCCACCGGCCAAACAGTGAGCACGGCAACAGCGCTCATCAGGCGTAGCGGGGCCACAATAAATGAAATTTGCTGCATCGTCGCCATTTCAGACTGTGGTGGCGTTTCTCAAGCCCAATCACTTGATTTAAATCTATTTCCACTTATATCAATTTAGTATTATTATATAACCACATATCGATATAGGTGAATCATGTTTACAAAAATGCGAAAAACAAAGTCCTCTACCCTTCTTCTGGTAGCACTATTAACCACCCAAGCTAACGCGTCTGAACGCATCGCCAGCCTTGAAAACCAAAGCAGAGATGCAATCAAATCACTTGCAACCGAGCTAAAATCTGAACTGGTTGCAAAAATGAAAGAAGGAGGCCCTATTGCAGCACTTAAAGTGTGCAATGTGAAAGCTCCAGTAATTACCTCATCCGTTTCGCTCAGCAAAAATCTTGAAGTGAAAAGAACAAGCCTGAAAACAAGAAACCAATCTAATACCCCAGATAAATGGGAACGCGAGATACTGGTCTCGTTTGAAAAACAAAAATTGGCGGGAGCTAACGTCAGTGAACTTGATCAAAGCAGCATAATGAATATAAATGGGCAAAAATATTTTCGCTATATGAAAGCGATACCCACACAAAAACCCTGTTTAGCTTGTCATGGAAAAAATATCGATAAAGCCTTGCGTGAATCAATCGCTGAGCTTTACCCAAACGATCAAGCAACAGGCTTTGATCATGGCGATATAAGAGGTGCTTTCACTGTAAAAATACCGCTCTAGCCCAATTCATATAAACTGAATTAGTTCAGACTAAATCTCACACCTCTCTATGCCCCAAATATAAACGCTCAATTTACTTAATTGTCTGTTTTTTGGCTGGGGCTTCGCCACCTTATTGACAAGCCCTATCACTTACAATCTGTAACAATTAAATTTCACAGACTTCCAGCACCAATAACGTTTAGTACCTATACTAACGTTAACAGTGTGTTAGCGTGCTTTATTAAAAAATATTTTATAAAAGGAAGCTAACTAAATGGCCCAGGATTTGCCTTTTTAGTTTGTAGTTAGTTTAGCGAGCTTTATCATGTCAATAGATGCGCAGAGTTTAAAAGAACAGGTTATTGAGCCAACTCTCAAGTATTTGAACGGGTATACGCCTGCTGCGGTGAATCTACTACTAGGCACTGCAGCGGTTGAAACCCAGCTAAAACCATTAGAGTTTTACAATTCAGGCGTAGAGAAAAGTGGGATAGGCCTGTTTAACATTTCACGTCAGCGCCACATAGATATTTGGGACCAATTTCTTGCATTTGATCCTGATTTAGCAAGCCAGGTTCGAGGGCTTGCTAGCCAAAGAACCTTCTTAACTAACCCTCACACGGAACTTGGTACCAACCTGTCCTACGCCACAGCCATTGCATGGTGTATTTATAAGCGATCAAACCTGATAATAGAAAACGGGGCCACCAAGTCACTTGCCGCCTACTGGAATGAGCATTACCGGCAAGAAGAGTCCGATTACAATCTATACGATTTCCATAAACGCTATAACAGCCTGATTATGGCTACCTCACACCCTATTGAGGGCAGTAAGAATAAGCTTCAGGCTATCGATGCGGCGTAAGCCAGCGTGGAAAGTAACACAACTTCATTATAAGTTGATCACATCCAACTTTTCAAAAGGCTCAATTGGTTCTGCGTGAGTCATGTTATCAAAGTCGTATTTTGAGGTATCAGCAAGGTGCGAGGGAACTACATTTTGGATAGCTCTAAACATATTTTCTAGCCGACCTGGATGCTGCCGATCCCAATCCTGGAACATTGCTTTTATTTTTTTCCTTTGCATGTTCTCTTGCGAACCACAGAGATTGCAAGGAATAATGGGGAAGTCTTTTATGTTTGCATAACGAGCTATGTCTTTTTCCCTGCAATATGCCATCGGACGGATAACAATATTCCGGCCATCGTCGCTCTTTAGCTTTGGTGGCATTGATTTAAGCTTGCCGCCATAAAACATATTCAGAAACAGTGTTTCCAGAATATCATCACGGTGGTGCCCTAGTGCTATTTTCGTCACGCCATGCTCAGCTGCAAAATTATACAGAATGCCGCGCCTAAGCCTTGAGCAAAGCCCGCATGTTGTTTTGCCTTCAGGTATTTTATCTTTAACAATACTGTAAGTGTCTTTTTCTATGATGTGATATTCAATGCCTAACGATGTTAAGTAACCCGGCAAGACAGTATCAGGAAACCCTGGCTGCTTTTGATCGAGATTCACGGCAATAATGTCAAACTGTACTGGAGCCCGTTGCTGCAAGTTCATGAGAATATCGAGCATCGCGTATGAATCCTTACCACCGCTCAAACAGCACATAACTTTATCGCCTTCGCTAATCATATTAAAATCAGCAATGGCCTTCCCTACTTCACGCCGTAACAGCTTTTGTAGTTTGTTTTTCTCTAGCTGCTCTTTTTTGTCTACTTTTACCGCATTCGTCATAACAGTCTATCTACCGCTTATAAGACACAATTTTCAGGCAGCGATTATAAGGCATTTGCTCTATAAACCATAATGCAAAACCAACGGGGTTTATATCGACTCAACCAAATAAAATGTCGCTACTTAATTGATAAACCTATTAATATCGGCTTAAGGTCACACTTTTGCGCAATTTAGCAACGCCCCCTATGTGCAATAAAAATTAAAAGAGATATAATCCTTTTGCTCTAATTCATAAAGGATATAAGGATGATTAAAGAGAACTTAGGGAAGAGAGAGCTAAATCGGATCAACAACAGAAAAGCAATAATTTCTGCTGCACGAGACTGCTTTAGCGAAAAGGGATACGATCAAGTCACCGTTCGGGATATTATTCGACGCACAGGTCTAGCGTCAGGAACTTTCTATAATTATTTTGAAGATAAGCAGTCTATATTTTCAGCCTTACTCTCTGACTATATTGAACGCCTGGGATCTCATCTTCACGAACTTAGAAAGAGCTCAGAAACGCTGGAATCATTCATTCATTCGACCTACCTCGCCGTTTTCACAGCAATTTCCGAAGACCCTGTGGTTTATCAGCTAGCGCACACCAACAATAGAGTCATTCGTGACCTATTCGGGGAAAGTATTATCGGCACTAACATCGCGACACTTGAAAAAGATATCGATGATGCAATAAAACGAGGCGTTATTCCCGAAATTGATTCTCACTTTCTCTCCGCCGCATTCTTTGGCGTGGCTTACGAAATAGGCCTGAGAGTGGCAAATACCTCTATGCCAGACCCAACAATGGCTGCAAAATTTGCAACCGGCTTATTTATGGGTGGAATCAAAGAGATTTCCCAAGCGACCCTACTCTCGGACTCGGTCAGTTAGTACATCGACCAACCGCTTTCCACTTATAGTTCTTTCGCTATAAGTGGAAGGCATACAGACCTCTTTAATAAGGCGTTCTGTGGTTTAGTTAGTATCGTTCAACTGCCAATCATACTCATAATCTACATCTCCCTGAAATGACTTTAACACAGTTGCTTTCGACTTATCTAAATAGTGCGATAGATGCGTTTTTAGCTCCTGAAAACTCCCAAAGTCAACCGAATACCAATCATAGATTTTCGATAAAATTAGCTTATCGCCATAAAACCTTAGAGCCTTATCAGAGTTAATAAACTCCTTTGCAGCGGAGTCCAGCTGCTCATTTAGGTTCAATGAACTAATCGGGCTCAATGGCAAGTTAGGGCAACCAATACTTGCACAATTGACAACATAGTGAATTCTATTGTCATTCCATATAGGCCGTAAAATTCTATGTTCAATGTCATTCAACGAAATACGCTTTCCGGCAATCGTAATAATATCTTGATCCCATGGCCCAAACGAAAAGAAGCCGCCAAGCTTCGTGATACTAGTTGTAGGGTAGTTATCCAAAATCAGATCAATCGTCGTTGAGTTATATAAATTCACCCAATAAGCAAACTGCTCATTGCGATTAAAGTCTCGGGGATCAAGTTGACTAAGGGTCAAAATATACCCCTTTAACTCCCGATGGTCTGATCGGGTAACGCTTGAGTAGTCGACAAGCCTTGTTTCACTTGAAGGCTCAACGAATGACGCATATTTAACCAAAAAACGTTCCCAGGCTTTGTGAGAGATAGTCTCGACACTACCCTCGTTTGATGCGTCCCAGTAAACCCAAAGATCGGCCTTAGGTGCAGATTGAGCCGAGAAAACAATGCATAATGTTAAAATGGTAAACAGCGAAATTTTAGCCATACTAATATCAGCTCCAATTAAATTAATAAACGTCTATACTACACGCTCAACTCTCGGTTAAAGTCATTCGATGCTTGAAAACGATCAAAACTCAGACACTCTTATATTTCAGCTATGCGACACTATAAAGACGGTTATTTTGACTTCATCCAAGCCTACTTTATCGGAGTACGAGCTAATAAAAATGTTGCAGTCTGATCAATATAATACGCTCTCGAAGCTCCGTTTTGATCAATCAGAGCAATTATTTCAGCTTCACTTCCTAATATTCCACTCACTATACAAGCTACAACAAACGCTTCTGGATGAAAAGATTGGTTACCTTGAAATCTCGCCACTTAATATTACGCTCACACCCTATAAAGAAAATGAGTCAAATGAGCTAACGTTTTCTCATAACACTAAGATTGCACAATATTACTTAAACATTGAAAACCTGAAAAACACAACAAAACAAGAAATCGACCAACTCCTATTGTCTTTCTGGAAGACATTTATCAGCCCAGACAAACACTTAGAGTCTCTCAAAGTACTAGAGCTTACTGCCCCTGTTTCTTATGATGAAATAAAAATACAATATAAAAAGCTGGCATCAAAACACCACCCAGACAAAGGGGGAACAAAAGAAAAAGCTCAACAGATCAATCAAGCGATGGCTACATTAAACAGTATCTATAAAAACAGAAATCTAGCGTCTATAAAATGAAACCTCACAATTTAGTTCTTAGCATATTACTTTTTCAGGCGGCTCTCTCAAACGCCGCCGTTGTTCTTCAATATCACCATGTTGATACAGAGACTCCAGACAGCACTAGCACCTCTCCAACGCTGTTCAAAGACCATATAGAGTTCATAGTGAATAATGACTTCAAAGTCACCCCACTGACAGAGATCACCCACAAACTAACTAATAACGAAAAAGTTGAAGATAAGACCGTTGCCATTACATTTGATGACGGCTACATTTCAGTTTATGAAAACGCGTTCCCTATTTTAAAGAAATACGGCATACCCTTTACCGTCTTTGTAAATACTGACCCTATTGAAGCAAACCGACCCACACATATTTCCTGGTCACAACTCAGAGAAATGAAAAACAACGGAGGAACAATAGCAAACCATACTCATAATCATAGTTACCTGATTGAACCCAGGAGTAATGCGAAAGTCCGGGAAAACCATATCATCAATGAAATTAATACTGCGCAGTCAATTATTAACAAGAAGCTAAAACAGGATATTAAGCTGTTTGCATATCCTTATGGGGAGTTTGACAAAACTACAAAGAAAATACTCTCTGAACTGGGGTATATCAGTTTTGGACAGCATTCGGGGGCTATTCCTTCTGAGCCTGATTTTCAGGCTTTGCCCAGGTTCCCTGCTTCGAACCAGTATGGACAATTTCCTCAATTTGCTCAAAAGTTAAACAGCACAGCATTCGAGAATACAACGTTTAAGCCAAATAGCGGTATCGTATATCAAGATAGGAATAACCCTCCAGAATTATTTATCTATGGGGATTCATCTGCAATAAAAAACATCAATTGCTTTGGTTCTTCAGTTGGTAGGTTAGAAAAAGTGAGAGAAAGTGCATCAACATACATGGTAAAAGCGCCAACTCCATTCAACATGCGAAGATTTCGCTATAATTGCACATCACGATCTACCGAAACAGGGCGTTTTAGCTGGATATCTATACCTTGGATCAACCTGTCAGTAAGTAACCAATAACGTATAACGTAGATTGTTAAACCTCTGCGCCCTGCCCAGTTATATTTTCTTAATTTCTAACTCTAAGGAACCAGTTTTTTGGTTTTTAAAATTAATAACTTTACTGCCTCTAATTTGGTTCCTGGTTAACAAGATTTTTTTTGTTGTATTGATAAGAACATAACGTTCCTTATCTACTCCATTTATTTTAAAAAGTCCTTTTAGATAGCCGTGCCGCCGCCAGTTCTCAGGAGAAAACTCCATTGAGGGGTTTCTAATGATCCGAACGACTTCGAAATTATCATCCAGGAAAACAAGTTGAGGGAAAAAAACGCCATTCTTTACGCCTGTTTTGCCGCTACTTTTAACGAATGTTTTGAGACTCAGACTATAGGTTTCCTGGGTGTTGGGTAGTAGAAATAGCTGGAACGGGCTTTTTCCTTCAGCAAAATTGAAGGATTCCGATTTTTTGTCAATTTCAACATAAACAGAGTCTTCAAACGTCAGAGTATCGGGTGATTCTTTTGGCAATTCTTCACAACATTTCTTTGCAAAGGCATCAATAAAGTTTTCTTCTTCCTTACCAAAAAACAACTCCCTTGCGTACTCATCAGCCTGGTTAGCAACACTAACGGTTTTAATCCCGCGTCTGTATTCCTCATATACCGAATATTCAACTATATTCGTCTTTTTTGGTTGAGCTGCCTTGGACGTCATATTTGATACGGCTGGCTGATAAGGCGTATTTCTTACTCTACCCTGCTCATCAGTCCATGTGTAATATGGCAAGTCACTCTGACTTCTAACGCCCCCTTGCTCCAGAAGCAGATCACCATCGACATAATCTTCTTCATTTATGACAATCTTGCGGCTAGAGGGTGTTACTGAATCAGGCTCAGGCTCCAAATCATTAATAGCTCGTTTGTCCGTTGTAGCCACCTCATCAGGCTGTAGAACGAGTTCTTCAGCACCGTTAGTGCTTTCATTTTGGCGGCTAACCTCGAGCTTTTTTGTATCCACTGTGGACGTTGCTTTTTCTTCTACCGAATCTGAATTATTTAATTTCGATGAATAGCTCTCACCATCAATAACCTCTTGGTCAAGCTTTTCCTCTCGTTTATATTTGATTAAGGGGTTATCCTCTTCAGGGATAAGCGTATGATTAACACGCCCCATTTCATCAACCCAAGTGAAATACTTTTCAGCCTGTGCTAAGGGAGAATATAGCGAAGCTATAGAGAGAATAAATATACCCACCATAAACACTGCAAGGTAATGAGCATTTTTGACGGGTATTGATAGAAACTTGATCATCAAAATTTTGTTCTAAACGAAAAACCTAACGAAGCAAACCTCAACGATGTCTTTACATCCAGGCCCGCATAAGGGTTATAAATAATATTCGTAAGGTTATCACAGTTAAGGTTACAACTACCATTTGCAGGAATGTACTCAATGGATTGGAGATAAGAGATGTGAAAATCAACAACACTATCCTTATCCCACTGATAACCTAATCCTGCGCCCCACAGAATTGAGTCACCGAAAACACCTAACAAGCTCCGCTGGTCATCAGGGGTAATAGAGTCTCGGATCTCTGCCCCAAACCTTAAATCAAGACGTGACGTAACGTGATGTTCGAAGCCGATTCCAATATTCCATTCATCCGTCCAGTTAAACGGAAGCGTTAGGGTATTAGATGTTGCGTTTTCAGGTGAAAGAATTTTCGCGGCCCCCAAGAATTCAAGATTCCTGTCAAACTGCAAATGAAGTCCGTCGAAGGTACTCCAGTCATAATAGCCAACATCGGCATTGATGGTTAACTTGGGGTGCACCTTAAGACTTATACCTGACTTAAAGTGCTGAGGATAGGTTAACTTGGAAGAAACATTGCCCGCTTCACGAGGCGCCCCCGAAGGAAGACTTAAAATGGCTGCGCTTATCGCGCCAATAATAGAGCCATTTAAGCTTTGCCAAAAACCTGACCAATCATCAGTATAGTTCAGCTCGAATGTCCCTTTTAAGTTCATATCGGCCTCACTGTAGTAGGATGCCCCCCAGGAAAACCAGTCATTTGGCTCCCACAAGACCCCTAGTGAGTAAGTTGGCGATATTGTTTCCTGGAGATCCAGGCTCATAGCGCCCACGTCATCCCATGGACCAACATTACCACCACATAGCGCGATAAAAGGCGCTAAAGGCTCATTCCCACTTTCACAGTTAAACGCATCCTGTAGTATTTCGGCAACGCCCAACAGCATATTGGGAGCCCTCATCCACTGGTCTGCTGCAATAGCCTGATGTGAGAACTGTACGCCGGCACCAACAGACCACTCGTCATTTATTTCATAACCGACAGTAGGCGAAAGATAGGTAACCCGTTGCATAGCGGTTGCCTTAGGCATATATTTCCCGGGGTCGCCTTCGTCCCGGTAAAAACCAGCGAACATAGGCATATAAAACGCATTACCAAAAGTAAATTTCGAACCAGGGGCATTAATGGAGAAACCCATGGTAGGTAAAACACCGGGGCCTCTTGGCAGCTTCTGTAAGCCATAACCAGGCAAATAAACCGCTACTGTGTTGGTATGGCTGTGGTTATTTGCAGCCCAATCTTTCTGCTGTCCCGTAACCGGGTCAATAGCCAAGCCATCAATGCCAAAAATTTCATACCCCGGAGGCGCAATGAAGTCGGCATCAATGTCCATATAGGCATTCAACAAATTAAACTGGAATTGACGCCCTTTAACTTTTGATAAACCAGCTGGATTGTACTGAATTGCAAATACTCCGGGGGTATCTGCAGTAACCGCATTACCAAGCGACATTGCCTTGGAAGGCCCAGTCAAGTTAGTTGTCATTTGGGCCATTACTGGCATGCCCAAGCTACACAATGCAATAGCTTGCACCAATTTGTAGCCGCTACGTCTAATACTTTTCATTAGCAACTTCTCATCCCAATTAGTTTGTTATTCGTCCTTTAAACCCGCTAGATTAATAGGCAAGGAGAAGCCTATAAGGACATCGGGAGAGTCTTCTGTTAACCCGAAACCAACATTAGTATTGATGATTGTTTTTTCACTAATTCGATTACCGAGTGAGAAGTTGAGTATGCTACTTACCTGATCCTGCGCTTTGGCTGCTGTGCCATCGCTAAAATGAAGAATGGTTTCGTCTGAATAACTAATTTGCACTGACGCGCTCAAAGAGGTGTCATAAGAAAGCGAGTAGGAATACCCGCCAGATAGAGACAGACTGATTCCTGGTTCAACACTTCTAAGTAACCTAGCTCCTCGAACCTGGTTCAAGTCCTCCTGCTCAAAATTATAGGTCATACTCAGCGAGCCAAATAGCACAACAGGATCAATAACTTTGGAAGTACTAACACCACCAGAAACCGAATAGTAACCACTGCCCGAAGAAAGCTCACGGTTCACGTCGATCTCGTAGGGGCTAACACCTGTTTTTGTTTTTACAGAACTAAACAGTGTAATCGATGGTTTTCCAGGAACATAAGCCAATGGCTGCCAACGCAGTGTAAAACTGATGTCTCCAAGATCAGTATTTGACAGCTCATCTTGAGTATCAAACTTTGACGATAGCGGAACCCTTGCACTAACAGTCAAGTTATTGAGCAGTCCGTAGTCGTACGAAAAAGAGTTAGTAAATGTGTGGGTCGCTGCAGGGGTGACGTCAAGGTTCCGCACAGAGTTGTTCACGATTTCGATATCAAACCTTTGATCACCAAAATAGCTATAGTCAAAACTATAGCTCATGGACTGCTTGCCCTTTTTTAACAGAGAGTAGTTTTTCTCTGCTGCCTGAAAAACCTCCTCGAGCTGTTTAGCAGAGTCTGAGTCCCCTTCTTGTTTAGTTAAAGCTTCCCTGGCTTTATCAACGCTTGATTTTTCTTCAGCGTAAACTTCTGAAGCGAGTATTGACACAAATAAGAAAGAGCATGGTACTACCCAACGGTTCATTCCTGATCCCTTTTATTAGTAATTAGTTATTGTGAGTATGTGTATTATTAGAATTTATTGTCTTTTGTAATGCAGGTGCTTCACAGTATTGTCAACTGAGCCATCGGGATTGTTCTTCTGACGCTCAAGCTCGTTTTGTATCTTAAACTCCAACGCTTCGTTGAAGTCTGGAAATTGCTGAAAAGCAAGATAGGTAATCGTCTGATCATCGATATGCCTAAGATCTTCTTCCCTGAGCTCCAGAGCATCTATAGGCTTTGAGTTCCCCGGGAACACCACAAACAGCACGTTCTGATCCCACTTTTCTTTAAATCGCTCTACTGTGAACGTTATATTCCCTTGAGATGGGTCGGCTATGTATACCCTGCCATTTTTTATAGTTCTCACCACTACGAAGTGCTTAAAGCCAGCATGATGAATTGGCACAATTGCAGGGTGATCAAGCTCTTCCAAGTCTTCAATTTCAGCCTTAAACCCTCCAGCCGGATACCCCAAGGCCGACACAAGGCGTTTCATATCTAACATAGAAAAGCCTCTTCGCTCGACAATCCTTTCACTTTCTCCGTAATGTAGCAGCCCTTCCATAACCTGCCTTTCCTGGAACTTACGCCCCAAATAGAACTCAAGAACAGTAGTCAACGCTGCGGACCCGCAACTATAGTCGTATGCTTGGCGAGTTATATTTCTAAACCGTAACTCTGAGAGAGGCTCAACGACTACCCGTTCTTGAACGAAGGTTGATTCATTATTAATAGAGCGCTCATATATTACCAATCCCTTTTTATGAGGTTCGATAACACTAGCCTCTTGAACCATGGTAAACGCTAAGACAGAGCCGACAAGTACAAGAATCATAAGATTCGAGATTCCTTTTGTTTAAAATTATTAGTTAACTTTTCTTATTATATTTCTATTAGTTTTACCCATTTACCTTAGTAACTTGCTGTTACTTAAAGATACATTATTTATGGCGTAGTTAAAGATAACCAGTACACAAAAAGTTATGGGTGTACTCTCGTAACGTGAAGAAGGTCTCGCTATTGGTACTATTAAACCGTTAATTGCGTGTTCAACTATACACTGGGCAAAAAAAACGAGGCGCTACGGCCTCGTTTCCTGTGGAGCAACAATGCTATATCTTTTCTATATCCGCTTTAGACTTAAGCGAAGTTTGATATATCTGATACTCCGCATTGCCAAGACCGCTGCCTACAACTTTTTCGATGGTTTTACGCTCCTGAGGCTCTAGCTCATCAGCGCTCGGAACGTTTACACCATCTAACTTAACGATATAGTAATCGCCATTTATTTCTGTACCAGCAACGGGGGCTTCATCCTTCGAATTTGGCATTGAAAAAACCAGCTTAATTAGCTCTGGAGATATTGCCACCTCATTTCTTTTTACATCACTAAATGACTCCCACACCACATCATCTTTAACAGTACTGCCGGATCTTAAGTTTTCGACGATGCGTTGTGCTTCTTCAGTCGCTTTTGCTGTTGCTTTTTGAGACTTAAGTCTATCCAAAATATCGACCTTAACCGTTTCCAACGCTTTCTGAGCTGAGGGGTAATGATTTGCTACCCTCAATACAATGACACTGTCGTTGCTAATTTCTATTAAGTCACTGTTGTTTCTTTCTTCAAGCACTTCGGGCGAAAAAAGAGATTTTTTTACCTTTGGGTTTGCGAATATTCCTTCCGTAGAAAAAGTCGTCACTTTTTTCAGTGATTGAACCTCAAGACCAAGCTCTTCCGCTGGTTCAGAAAGGTCTGATGACGAATAACTCAAGTCAGCCAAGTTTTCAGACAGCTCTACATACAATGCCTCAGCCTTTTCAGACTTTGCGTCAGCTTCAAGGGAATACTTCATTTCCTCAAATGTTGGAATCTCCTGCACCTGAACTTCGTGTAACTTAATTAAGTGGTATCCGTATTCCGTTAGTACAGGCTTAGAGACATCCCCCTCTGATAAAGCAAAAAGAGCCTCATCAAACTCAGGAAGGAAAGCACCTTTAGCCGTAAATCCTAAGCTACCACCTTGGGCAGCTGAACCAACATCGTCGGAATACTCTTTCGCCAGAGCTTCAAATGATTCACCAGCTGCAAGTTTTTCGCTAATCTCTTGTATTTTTTGTTTTGCCTGGGAGTCGCTAACCTGATCATTGATTTCTATCAGAATGTGCGATGCATTCCGCTCTTCGGCGGCCTCAAAGTCTTCCAGCTCCTGCTCGTAAAGCTTAGTCAGCTCAGACTCGGAAACCTCGATACGATCAAGCAGCGCACTCTTATCCAGTTGCACAAATTCAGCATCTACAGATTCAGGTGTCGTATAATCGCTCTTATTTGCTTCATAAAATTCTGTTATCTCGCTATCATCAACAGTTACATCATCGAGATAGCTCTCGCTCATCAGCTTAGCGACCGAATAGCTCCGCGTCTGCCTATCTATTTCTATAACCCGATTAAATTCGTTGTCAAGTATAAATGACGAAGCGACAATGGCGTTTCTAGGCTGAGAAATCAAGACCTCCTTTTTAATGGAGTCCTTAAACATGTTCGTTGTCATTCCAAAGTTTCTAATAGATGCCAAAAAGAGATCGTTATTGAACTGTCCGTCCAATTTAAACTGATTAATTCCTGTAATAAGCCCATCAATAGCAGAACTTGAAATATATACACCTTGCTCAAGTGCATCCTGTAGCAGAATTTCCTGATCAATTAAGCCTTCCAGCACAGACTTTTTAAGTAACTGATCATCAATGAGCGTCGGGTCTGCATTTTCGCCCATTTGCCCCAGAATTTGGCGCCGTTTTATATCAACAGCTCTTAAAAATTCTATTTCTTTAATTTCATTACCATTAACAACTGCGACCTCAGGTTCACCGCCAAAACCACCAACAATAGAGTCAACCCCAAATAAGGCAAACGTTAATACTATAAGCCCGACAATCACTTTCGCGACCGTACTCTGAGCGTTATCTCTTATATCCTGAAGCATGGCTCCCCCGACAGCTATATTCTTATAAATTGGATCGATATTTCTTTTCTATTCAAATTAAAAAGGCGCACTCCAAAGAATGCGCCTTTTATATTGACTACTAAAAGAACTGCTTAGTTCACAGCATCCTTTAGCGCCTTACCTGCTTTAAAGCTAGGCACTTTAGCAGCAGCAATTTGAATTTCGGCACCAGTCTGAGGATTACGACCTGTACGAGCAGCACGATCCTTAACAGAAAAAGTTCCAAAACCGATTAATGTAACCTGATCTCCATCCTTAAGAGCAGTTGTAACAGACTCAGTCATTGCATCTAATGCACGACCCGCTGCAGCCTTAGAAATATCTGCTGATGCAGCAATTGCGTCAATAAGTTCAGACTTGTTCACACTTAACCCCTTTTTTTATATCTTAATTAACAGAAAATCGAATTAGAAAAACCGTACCACTCCAACGGCAAATATCGCAGCAGGAATATTAAATTATACGTATTTATTTCAGTTTAAAGTTTCTACTATTTCTATTTGATATTTTTAACAGAAACAATTTCGAATGAGCCCCCGAGGCCTTATTTTGGCTGCTTAACGGCGTTTTATTTTATACCAACTTGTAGAAAGGCATGTCAAGCAGCCAAAGCACCTAATGTGTATTTATTCGCTCGTTTCCCTCTAAATCCTCATCAGTTCCACCGTCTTTCGGTTTATGAGCACTTTTTTCAACTGAGAGTGGCTCTGGCTGATAAGCTAGCGCAACATCTAATACTTCATCAATCCACTTCACAGGAATGACATTTAGCGATTCTTTTATATTATCAGGAATCTCTTTTAAGTCTTTCTTATTCTCATCAGGAATAACAACTGTTTTAATACCCCCACGATGAGCGGCCAGTAATTTTTCTTTAAGCCCTCCAATTGCCAACACTTGACCTCGCAGCGTTATCTCTCCTGTCATGGCAACCTCTGACTTAACCGGCACACCTGTTAGAGAAGAAACCAGCGCGGTACACATAGCAATACCGGCACTGGGCCCATCCTTGGGAGTAGCCCCTTCGGGTACGTGGATATGTATATCATTTTTTTCATGAAACTCTTCTTCTATACCCAACGCCATCGAACGGCTTCTAACGACTGTTAAAGCTGCCTGAATGGACTCTTGCATAACATCCCCAAGCGACCCAGTCTTAATCGTTTTACCCTTCCCCTTAACCGATGTGCACTCGATGGTAAGGAGCTCTCCACCAACTTGTGTCCAGGCTAAACCGGTTACCTGGCCAACGCTATCTTCTTCGTCAGCTACACCATAACTGAACTTACGAACACCTGAGTAGTGCTCGAGATTATCTGTAGTAACTTCAATCAGCTCATTGCTATGTCTTAACGTATTCTCTTTAACGACCTTCCTGCAAACCTTCGCAATTTCACGCTCCAACCCCCGCACACCGGCCTCACGGGTGTAGTAACGTATAATCTCTTTTACTGCTTGCTCACTAATAGAAATCTCATCACTTTTCAGGCCATTGTTCTCTTGTTGTTTTGGAATGAGATACCGTTGTGCAATGTTGACTTTTTCGTCCTCGGTATAACCTGGAATTCGAATAATTTCCATTCGGTCAAGAAGCGCAGAGGGGATATTCATTGAATTCGACGTACAGACAAACATCACATCCGAAAGGTCATAATCAACCTCAAGATAATGATCATTAAATGTGTGATTCTGCTCCGGATCCAACACTTCAAGCAGCGCAGACGCTGGGTCTCCCCTTTGATCCATACCCATCTTGTCGATTTCATCAAGCAGGAACAAAGGGTTTTTAACCCCTGCTTTTGAGATTTTCTGAACCAGCTTCCCAGGCATAGACCCGATATAGGTCCTTCGATGCCCCCTAATCTCTGCCTCATCTCTAACCCCGCCTAACGCCATGCGGGTATACTTCCGGTTTGTCGCTTTTGCGATAGACTGGCCCAATGAAGTTTTACCAACCCCTGGTGGGCCTACGAGACATAGCACAGGCCCCTTGAGCTTCTTAACGCGACTCTGGACTGCCAGATACTCTAGAATACGATCTTTTACTTCTTCAAGACCATAGTGGTCAGCATCAAGAATTTCTCGCGCTTTATCAATATCATGACGAACTTTGCTGCGTTTTTTCCAGGGAAGTCCGACCAACCAATCCACATACCCACGAACTACTGTAGCCTCGGCAGACATAGGTGACATCATTTTAAGCTTATTTAACTCTGATTCCGCCTTCTCTTTTGCTTCAGCGGTCATCCCCGAGGAGGCAATCTTCTGTTCAATATCATCAAATTCATTGCCAGAGTCACCCAATGCGCCCATTTCTTTTTGAATGGCTTTCATTTGCTCATTGAGGTAATACTCTCGCTGACTCTTTTCCATCTGCTTCTTAACACGGCCGCGAATTCTTTTCTCTACCTTAATTAGATCAAGCTCACCTTCAATCCTGGCAAGTAAAAGCTCAACACGGTCTGTAATATTAAGCTCTTCTAATAGCTCCTGCTTTTCAGGAATTTTGAGCTCAAGGTGCGCAGCAATTGTATCCACTAACCTGCCAGGATCAGTAATACTGGAAAGCGATGAACTAATTTCTGATGGTATTTTTTTACTAAGTTTTCCGTACTGCTCAAACTGACCAGACAACGTTCTTAGCAAGGCGCTAGAGTCTTCCTCTGATAGCTCAGTTTCATCTAACTCTGTAATGTCAGCGGTATAGAAAGCCTCTTCTTTAATAGAGTTTATTTGAGCCCTTGCACCACCCTCAACCAACACTTTAACCGTACCATCAGGCAGCTTGAGCATTTGTAAAATAGTCGAGATAGTACCAATACTGAAGACATCATCTTGTCTGGGGTCATCTTCACCAGCATCTTTTTGCGCAACCAGAAGTATTTGTTTATCGCCCTGCATTGCAAACTCTAAAGCCTCGATAGACTTTTCACGACCAACAAATAGAGGTATTACCATGTGAGGGAAAACCACCACATCTCTCAACGGCAAAACGGGTAGCTCTGAGCTAGTTTGAGTCACTGGATTATCAATATCTGTCATAGATGTCCCCTGGACGACTTATTATTTGGCAAATTCCACACTTTGAAACCTAGATGGGGGCAAAGATGGAGATTACAACTATAAAATTTTGCAGAAGCTTAGTTTAACTATAGACCGACTAATCATTCACACACGCAAAGTTTTTATCCGCCACAAAAAAAGGGCCAAACGGCCCTTTTTGTTTAATGAGATCTCTAATCATCAGGAACAGCTTTAGGCTGATCTGTATTCTCATATATTTTTATTGGATCAGAGTCTCCTTTAATCACACTCTCATCAATAACAACTTTTGAAACACCGACTTCCGAAGGTATATGGTACATCGTATCAAGAAGCACATTTTCCAAAATTGAGCGAAGACCACGCGCTCCCGTTTTACGCTCCATAGCTTTCTTAGCAACAGCACGCAAAGCATCCTCGCGAAAGTCGACTTCAACACCCTCCATTTCAAACAGCTTATGATACTGCTTGGTGAGAGAGTTCTTGGGTTCAGTTAGAATCTCAATGAGTGCATCTTCGTCCAGTTCGGTCAACGTAGCAACAACCGGAAGACGCCCAACAAACTCAGGAATAAGACCATACCTGACCAAATCTTCAGTCTCAACGTCTTTAAGCGTGTCTCCCACACTCTTAACGTCATCCTTTCCTTTAACTACCGCAGAAAAGCCAATACTACTCTTTTCAGAACGGTCACTTATAACGCGATCAAGCCCGGCAAACGCACCACCACAAATAAACAATATATTTGAAGTATCAACTTGCAAAAATTCCTGCTGAGGGTGCTTCCGCCCGCCCTGAGGTGGCACAGACGCAACAGTGCCCTCAATCAACTTCAATAGCGCTTGCTGCACTCCTTCCCCAGAGACATCCCTGGTTATTGAAGGGTTATCAGACTTGCGAGATATTTTATCGATCTCATCTATATAAACGATACCTCTCTGCGCCTTCTCAACATCATAGTCACACTTTTGAAGTAACTTTTGTATGATATTCTCGACATCCTCACCGACATAACCTGCTTCAGTCAGCGTTGTCGCATCAGCAATCGTAAATGGCACATTTAGTAGCCTGGCTAGAGTTTCTGCCAGCAACGTCTTACCAGAACCTGTCGGGCCGATAAGCAAGATATTACTTTTTCCAAGCTCAATATCAGACTTCTTATCATCGAATCGCAATCGCTTATAATGATTGTAAACGGCTACAGAGAGAACCACCTTCGCACGATCCTGCCCGATAACATAATCATCAAGTGTTGTTTTGATTTCCTGTGGAGCTGGGAGACGATCACTGGTCTCTTCAGTGCTACTCTCCTGAATCTCTTCACGAATAATATCGTTACAAAGATCCACGCATTCGTCGCATATAAAAACAGAAGGTCCAGCAATTAGCTTTCTGACCTCATGCTGACTTTTTCCACAAAAAGAACAGTAAAGCAATTTACCGTTGTCTTCGCCTTTACCGTTTTTATCGTCAGCCATTCGACTACCTCTAAATTCGCTTTTTGCCTTAGGCTCATAACTTAAGAACGGATTCTATAAGTCCCAATACACTAAAACAAAACCATTATTCTTAGACTGTTAAGAGCACTTTACTCAAATAACAATTCACATAACCAAAATACTTGCGCAACTATATAAATGCAAGCGATCTATACCATCTAGTATTGGCTACACTAACCTCTTTTTTCAAGTACGGAATCAATCAAACCGTATTCAACTGCCGCATTTCCATCCATAAAGTTATCGCGATCAGTATCTTTCGCAATTGTCTCCATGTCTTGACCTGTATGGCCAGCCAACACGCGATTTAGCTTCTCACGAATGGTCAATATTTCTTTCGTGTGTATTTCGATATCAGTAGCTTGCCCCTGATACCCGCCCAAAGGCTGGTGAATCATCATTCTTGAGTGCGGAAGGCAGTAGCGCTTACCTTTTGCTCCACCAGTCAACAATAAAGCCCCCATGCTGGCTGCCTGGCCTATACACATAGTTGACACGTCCGGCTTGATAAACTGCATAGTATCATAAATTGACATTCCTGCCGTTACTGAGCCACCTGGAGAGTTTATGTATAAATGAATGTCTTTGTCGGGGTTTTCGGACTCAAGGAATAGTAACTGAGCAACCACTAAGTTAGCCATATGATCTTCCACCTGACCAACCAAAAAAATAACCCGCTCTTTTAGCAGGCGGGAATAGATATCAAAAGAACGCTCTCCTCTTGCAGTTTGCTCAATCACCATTGGCACTAAGCCACTGCTAGTGATAATACTTGAACCGTCCCCGATAATCTTTTGATTACTCATATTTTTATAATTCCCTCAAATGACACAAAAAAAGAAAAATACCGTACCCTAAACATAAAACAGCCGGTTTTCGGCCGGCTGTTTTTATTTTAGCTAAATTTAAAAAATATTCAGCTTTTTCTTTGCTAGTTTCAGATTTCTATTAAGCAACTGGCTGTGCAGCAGGCTTAACAGCATCTTCATAGCTCACTTTCTTGTCTTTGACACTCGCCTTATCCAACACAAGCTCTACAACCTGGTCTTCCAAAACGACTGACTCGATTTGAGCCATCTGCTCCTGATTACCCTTATAGTACTCAATCACCTGCTCTGGATCTTGATACGTGCTAGCTATTTGAGCTATTTTTTCATCTACCTTTTCAGCATTAACGCTAATGTCATTAGCCTTAACAATCGCAGAGAAAATTAACCCCGTCCTAACACGCTTCTCGGCTTGATCTTTAAATAGCTCAGCAGGAAGATCCGCCGCCTTCATCTGACCACCGCCAAACTGACGCACAGCATCTTCACGCATGCGATCAATTTCCTGATCAACCATCGTACCTGGAACATCAAACTCATTTATTTCTACTAACTGGTCAACGATTTGCTGCTTAACCTTGTTATTGACAGCCTGAGCCAGTTCACGCTCCATGTTTTTAAGTATTTCTGCGGTAAACTTCTCTTCATCTGCGTCTTCAATGCCATACTTTGAGAAAAACTCTTGATTCATTTCTGGAAGAATCATCTCTTCGTTAGCTTTAACGGTTACAGCGAACTGAGCTGCCTTACCGGCAAGTTCCTTATTCTGGTAGTCTTCAGGGAACGTTACGTCAAGCGTAAGCTCTTCACCAGGCTTGGAACCGATCAACCCATCCTCGAAGCCAGGAATCATCTGACCCGACCCTAGTGTTACTTTAGAGTCTTCCGCACTACCACCAGCAAACTCCTCGCCATCGATCGTCCCCTTAAAATCAATAGTCAGTACGTCTTTCTTCTTAGCCTTACGCTTAACAGACTTCGGAGTAGCATGCTGACGACGCAAAACATCGATCATATTTTTGATGTCAGTTTTCTTAATTTCAGCAGTTTCGCGCTCGATTGAAATGCCCGACATATCGGCTGGTTCAAACTCTGGATATACATCAAACACCGCTACAAACTCAAGATCCTTTCCGTCTTCTACAGACTTGGTCTCAAATTTCGGGTAGCCAGCAGGGGTGATTTTTTCTTCTGCCAACGCTTCTACATAAGCATTGCGCATCACTTCACCAAGAACCTCTTGACGAACACCTTGCCCATAACGCTTCTTAACAACATTAAAAGGCACTTTGCCTGGGCGAAAGCCATTAATCTTAACAGTTTTAGCAGTCTGCTGTAGACGCTTTTGCACTTCGCTTTCTACCTGCTCCGCAGGAACACCGATAGTCATGCGACGTTCGATTGAAGACGTCGTTTCAACGGAAACTTGCATGGAAGATCCTCGAATCTAATTTCTAATTATTACTTAAAAGGTAAAGCCTAGCCTCACCACCCTCATAAAGGCTAATGAGATCACGACCAAACACCCAATGCTAAAATATATGACAATATACTCTACACATCTGGAACCGTTAATTAGAAGTCTAATTAACAGGAAACCGAAAAACTCGGTAATGCACTGACTGCGATTTCGCTAAACCACGTATGATAAAACAGGGAATTATATTTTATATTCCTGCCCAGATACAACCTAAAACACACAGAAATAGGCACAACAGTACGATTGAATCACACCAATAAACAAGTCAATTTTTTAGATTAAATCGAGCTGAGCGCTCTGAGAACTTTCTGAAGGATCACCACTTAAAACGTGGTGCGAAAGGAGAGACTCGAACTCTCACATCTTGCGATACTGGAACCTAAATCCAGCGCGTCTACCAATTCCGCCACTTTCGCATTTTTTAACTATACACTATTTACCAACCTTAGAATACCCTTAGATATTAGAAAGTTGGGGTGGGCGACGGGGATCGAACCCGCGACCGCAGGAATCACAATCCTGAGCTCTACCAACTGAGCTACGCCCACCATCACTTGTATTGAATCTTTCTCTGCCAGCTACCTAATATGGCGCGCCCGGCAGGATTCGAACCTGCGACCCACGGCTTAGAAGGCCGTTGCTCTATCCAGCTGAGCTACGGGCGCATAGATCCCGATCCAACAAGACACAAAAACCACAACCAGCCATAAAACAAACTAATTGGTCGGGGTAGAGAGATTCGAACTCCCGACATCCTGCTCCCAAAGCAGGCGCGCTACCAGACTGCGCTATACCCCGTCTCGTTCTTCTGTGTCTCAACAAGATGGCGCGAATAATACAGCCGGTTTCAACATCCGTCAACCACTGCATGCATATTTATTTTTACAAACAGGAAATTGTGTAAATAGCAGCTAAGCAGCATTTAATTGCTGCTCACTCATTTCAGTATAACGATTAATCAGCTCTTTTTATTCAGCTACCAGCATGAGAAAATATACGCATAGTTTGTTTTACGTTTCCATACATTAATCAATAGGCGAAGACACTCATATGAGCGCAAATCTCATTGACGGCAAAGCAATTGCTGCATCAGTTAGAAAAAAAGTAGCAGACGGAGTTAAAGAACGGGTCAACAAAGGACTTAGAGTGCCTGGCCTGGCAGTCGTTCTTGTCGGCGAAGATGCGGCCTCACAGGTTTATGTAAAGAATAAAACCAACGCTTGTGAAGAGGTCGGCTTCCACTCACGCTCATACAAGCTTGAATCATCAGCAACACAAGAAGAGCTAGAAGTATTAGTAGATCGGTTAAACGAGGACAGGGAGATTGATGGCATCCTGGTGCAACTCCCCCTCCCTCAACATTTGAACGCAGACAAGATTCTTGAGCAAATTCGTCCTGATAAAGACGTAGACGGGTTTCACCCGTTTAACCTGGGTAAGCTAGCACAAAGACTCCCACTACTGAGGCCATGCACACCAAAAGGAATCATGACCCTGCTTGAAAGCACAGGTGAAACCATTAGAGGAAAGGACGCCGTCATTGTTGGCGCTTCAAATATTGTTGGCAGACCCATGGGGCTTGAGCTATTACTAGCGGGCTGCACGGTAACAACGACCCACCGATTCACACAAAACCTAGACCAGAAAATCTCTCAAGCTGACATTGTAGTAGTGGCAGTTGGAAAACCAGGGATAGTTAAAGGGGAATGGATCAAGCCTGGCGCCATTGTAATTGACGTAGGCATTAACCGACTCGATTCGGGAAAACTTGTTGGCGACATTGAATTTGATACAGCCAAAGAGAATGCAAGCTGGATCACACCCGTTCCCGGAGGGGTCGGCCCAATGACAGTCGCAACCCTTATGGAGAACACACTTTATGCAGCGGACAAACTCCACTCATAAAGAGACCCGCATTTATTGGGTGAAAGCATAACAAAAAAGAGCGCTATTTTGGCGCTCTTTCTTGCATCTAACACTTACAACTTGGATTCAACCTTAAAATCTCTACCCTCGCCGCCAGACAGTTCCCTCTTTTCTGTCATCCAGAATTATGCCTGCATCCTTTAGATAGTCTCTTATACGGTCAGATTCAGCCCAATCTTTACTATTTCTTGCATTGACCCGATCGGCAATTAACATTTCAACCTCCTCTTCACTTATAAGATCTTCTCCAAAACTTCCGCTGGATTTTAGAAAAGCTTCCGCGTCCAACTGCAGAACCCCCAAGATTTCACCAAACTCCTTGAGCAAGCCTGCCAGCTTCCCTACTCGCCCATCTGAGTCCGCTTTAGCTCGATTAAGCTCTTTAACAAGATCAAACATCACCGCCAAGGCCTCCGGAGTATTAAAATCATCATTCATCGCACTCTGAAATCGAGCTCGATATTCATTTAAATAATCCGAGTCATCACCGACAGTCTCGACCGGCAAAACATCTCTTAACGCCGTATATAAACGGGACAATGCTGACTGAGCCTCCTTAAGGCTTCCTTCAGAGTAGTCAACCTGACTGCGATAATGGCTGGACACCAGAAAATATCGTACAACCTCTGCAGGATAGCTTTCCAACACATCCCGAATAGTAAAGAAGTTACCTAGAGATTTTGACATCTTCTCTTTGTTAACCCTTATTGCGCCGGCGTGCATCCAGTAATTCACATACTTCTGCCCTGTCGCCCCTTCTGATTGGGCAATTTCATTTTCATGATGAGGGAATGGCAGGTCAGGCCCACCACCATGAATATCAAATGTATCCCCAAGGCAGCAGGTCGACATAGCAGAGCACTCAATATGCCAGCCTGGACGCCCCTCACCCCACGGACTGTTCCAACTCACCTCACCTTGCTTAGCCGACTTCCAAAGCGCAAAGTCCCTTGGATCTTGCTTCAAGTCTTCAACGTCTACACGCGCACCAGCCAACAACTCTTCAAGATTTTTCTTCGACAACTGGCCATAGGTTGGGAATTTCTGAACCGAGTAGTAAACATCGCCGTTCGGAGCCGCGTACGCAAAGCCATTGCTGATCAATTGCTCAATCATCTTTATGATTTCTGCAATATGAGCAGTCGCTTTAGGTTCAAAATCAGGCTTTTTAACATTTAACCTGGCTTCATCTTCATGCATTGCATCAATAAAGCGCTCTGTTAATGAGGTAAATTTTTCTCCATTTTCATTCGCCCTATTTAAAATTTTGTCATCAATATCCGTGATATTTCTTACATAGGTCACGTCATAACCTTGCGACCTTAAATAACGGACTATCACATCAAAGCAAACCAATACCCTCGCATGCCCCAGATGACAGTAGTCATAGACTGTCATTCCACAGACATACATCTTCACTTTATTTTCCTCCAAAGGAACGAAGACATCTTTTTTGCGAGTTAACGTATTAAAAATTTGAAGCGACATTAAATAAAACCCTAAATAGACAACTATTATTTGAGGTAAAACCTCTTACAAAAAACAAATCAACACTAAACAAGCTACTTATTAGCCCATGTATCTCTCAAGCCTATAGTCATATTGAACACAGGCCTTCCAGCTGCATGATCATAACGATCAGCCACAAAATACCCCTCACGCTCGAACTGGAACGAAGACTCAGGCTCACAATCAGCAATAGAAGGCTCAACTACCGCAGAAATAATCGACAGGCTTTCGGAATTAATATACGAGATAAAATCTTCCTCTCCCTGATCAGGCGACTCATGATTAAACAACCTATCGTAGAGGCGAATTTCAGCGGGCACACCACATTCAGCTGAGACCCAGTGAATGACGCCGCGAGGCCTAATTCCTTCTGGCGCATCATTTCCAACAGTGTCAGGTACTAGTGAGACATTAACCTGCTCAATCTCACCATCCGCCCCTCTAACCACTTCATCTGCTTTTATAATGTACGCCCCTCTTAGGCGCACCCACTCACCTAGCACTAACCGCTTAAACTTTTTACGCGACAGAGAGCTATCTTCGTTGAAGTCGTCGCGATCAATTAGCAATTCACGTGTAAACGGCAGCACTCGCTCACCCAGTTCCGGCTTGCTGGGGTGGCAGGCGGCAACCATCTCTTCAGTCTGCCCCTCTGGGAAGTTAGTCACCACAATTTTCAGCGGATTCATAACACACATAGCTCTAGGAGCATGATCATTTAGATCATCCCTAATAGCGCGCTCTAGCACAGATACATCGATGACACTGTTGCTTTTACTCACAGGCACCATATCGCAGAATGCTTTCAGTGCGGTCGGCGTATACCCTCTTCTGCGCATACCCGAAACGGTTGGCATTCTTGGGTCATCCCATCCGTTAACGCACTTTTCATCAACAAGCTGCTTTAATTTCCGCTTGCTGGTCACTGTGTAATTTAAATTGAGCCTTCCAAACTCATACTGCTTTGGTTTGTTTGGCACTGGCAAGTTATCCAAAAACCATTCATAAAGCGGCCTGTGATCTTGGAATTCAAGGGTGCAGATAGAGTGAGTAATTCCCTCAATAGCATCCTCTTGGCCATGAGCAAAGTCGTAGCTGGGATATATACACCACTTATCACCTGTTTGATGGTGAGCAACCTTTCGAATACGGTACAAAATAGGGTCGCGCAGGTTCATATTGGGCGAAGCCATATCAATTTTTGCCCTCAGCACACAAGCGCCCTCATCGAACTCTCCCGCTCGCATCTGCTCTATCAGCGCAAGGTTTTCTTCGACCGTTCTGTTTCTGTAGGGGCTATCCTTACCGGGTTTGGTTGCCCATCCCCTATACTCGCTTGATTCCTTGGCAGACAAATGGCAAACATAAGCCTTGCCCTCTCTAATCAGGTGAAGGGCCCACTCATAGAACTGGTCAAAATATTCAGATGCATACTTAACGCCCCCACTCCACTGATACCCAAGCCACCGAACATCCTCCTTAATAGAGTCAACATACTCCTGTTCCTCTTTTTCAGGATTTGTATCATCAAATCTCAGATTGCACTCCCCGGCAAACTCTTGGGCCATACCAAAATTAAGCCAAATTGAACGAGCATGCCCTATATGCAGATAACCATTTGGCTCTGGGGGAAAGCGCGTGACCACTTTTTCTTTCTTGTTGTTTTTTACATCGTCTTCAATAATGTTTCGAATAAAGTTGCTTGATGCTTTCGTCTCGGTGGTTGCCATATACTTTTACTTGTACCTTGCGAAATTAGAGGATGCGAATTAAATAGTTAAACTCATAGCAGTGCATTATATACAATAAAAAAACACAATACCTCGCCAGATTTAACTAATGAACGACCAATTTGCCTGCAGAGAGCCATTTTTTTTATCTTACAGATTAACTACAATAGCTACATCAATCGGTTGATAATAGATTATTGACCACCCACTTAAACAAACCAACGATAGGTTACATTGATGATTGAACTAAAAACCAACTTTGGAGACATTACTCTCGAGCTTGATTACGAAAAAGCACCTGTGACGGCCAAGAATTTTGAGAAAAATGTTCGCGACGGTTTTTATGACGGATTAATTTTTCACCGAGTCATCAGCAATTTTATGATCCAGGGCGGCGGATTCGGCCCAGGCATGACCCCGCAAGAAACCAGAGAAACCATTAAAAACGAAGCAAATAATGGTCTTAGCAACCTAAACGGCACCATCGCAATGGCCAGAACAATGGATCCTCACTCGGCATCAGCTCAGTTTTTTATCAATGTTAAAGACAATGGCTTCCTTGATCACACATCTGAAACTACGGAAGGTTGGGGGTATGCTGTTTTTGGCAAGGTCACCAGCGGAATGGAAGTTGTCGATAAAATAAAAAATGTTCAGACGACTATGGCCGCAGGGCACCAGGATGTTCCTGTTGAGGACGTGGTGATCGAGTCAGCTCAAGTCATCGATAATGCAAGCGAAGATGAGTCTGCGAGTTAATGACCACTCTATTTATCTCGGATTTACACCTTGAGGAAGAGCGCCCTGAAATAACCAGGGCGTTTTTTGAGTTTCTCGATAACAAAGCACAAGGTATTGATGCGCTTTACATCCTTGGTGATTTTTTTGAAGCCTGGATCGGTGACGATGAAAATACCCCACTTCAGGTCAAAGTAAAAAGCAAGCTAAGAGAGACATCAGACTCTGGAACCCATATCTTTTTAATGCATGGCAACAGGGATTTTCTAATAGGCCAGCAGTTCTGCGAAGAGACAGGGGCCACCTTATTGGAAGACCCCACGACAGTAAACCTTTACGGCAAGGATGTTCTGTTGATGCATGGCGATAGCCTTTGCACTAATGATATTGAGTACATGAAGTTCCGTAAGAACATGAGAGATAGCGAGTGGCAAGTGCTATTTTTAAAGCGCAGCCTGCCTGAGAGGCAAATCGTAGCACAACAACTTCGTACGATAAGCCAGGCAAAAAACAAGGGCAAAACACTCGAAATAATGGATGTTACTCCGTCCGAGGTTGAATCTTCGCTAGTAAAATATAACGTTAACACACTCATTCACGGGCATACACATCGCCCGGCAATACATGAGATTGAAGCCAACGGAAGAGCCGCCAAACGGATTGTACTTGGCGACTGGGACAAAAACGTCTGGTATCTGAAAGCAGATGCCACGGGCGAAATTGAACTACTGAGCCACCCTTTAGAGCACTAGACTAAAGGGTTGCCCTTCACTCATAAAACGAATTTTGCTGATTAAGGCATCACACCACTGTGAAACCGGAACTCGTTATCAGCACTTGTAATTAAAGCCTTCTCCACTTCACAGAACTCCGCAACCCTTTGATCTATTGATCCATTCGCCGCATCTCTCGCCAGCTTTAAATAATCTTGATAGTGCCGGGATTCAGACTTTAATAGCGATTGATAAAACAGTCTCAACTCATCATCCAAAAATGGACTAATCTTCGCAAACCGCTCACACGATCGAGCTTCTATAAATGCACCTATAATTAAAACATCGACCAACTGCTCTGGCTCGCTTTTTCTGACGTACTCTCTCATTCCACCGGCATAGCGAGATGCCGACATCCCCCTAAAAACGATATTTCTTTTTTTCATTATCGCTAGCACCTGCTCAAAATGCCGCAACTCCTCTCGAGCTAATCTAGACATTTTTGCCTGCAAATCCAACTTGGCCGGATAACGATACATTAGATTAATAGCCGTTGACGCGGCTTTTCGTTCACAGTGAGCGTGATCAATCAGCATTATGGATTGATTATCTAACGCACATTGAACCCATTCATCAGGTGTCTCACAGGGTAAGAATGAATAGATTTCAGTTAAATCCTGTTGATTCGCCACGCATAACTCCAAAATAAGGTAAATAAGCCAGCCCCAAAAAGGGGCGATTATATAGCCCGAACACCTAATTAACCACCTGACAACAATGACTATTATCTACTAAAGACCAATAATACACGCCGATTCCAATCTTAACTTTTTTATTAAAATACTGTAGAATACCGCCGCTTAAAAAAATTAAGACTGTTATATCCCTAAAGATAATCAGATACGTATCGGCAAGGATATATCAATCAACAACTCCCGGGATAACGATGTAAAGTCATCCGGGCTCAGGAACTGATGAGGGTTTAAATTGTGCTAGAAGCATATCGTAAACACGTAGCAGAGCGTGAAGCTGAAGGAGTACCACCTAAGGCACTTAACGCCGAACAAGTAGCGGGTCTCGTTGAATTACTTAAGAACCCGCCAGCAGGTGAGGAAGAGACTTTAGTTGACCTACTTGAAAATCGAATCCCTCCAGGCGTTGATGAAGCCGCATACGTTAAAGCTGCATTTTTGACAGCAATCTTGAACGGTGAAGCTACCTCACCTTTAGTCAGCGATGAAAAAGCTGTTCAGTTATTGGGCATGATGCAAGGCGGCTATAACATTGCCACTCTTGTTGAGCAATTAGACAAGCCTGCGCTTGCAGAACTGGCAGCCAAAGAGCTGAAGCATACTCTTCTTGTATTTGATGCATTCAATGACATTAAAGAGAAAATGGATGCAGGTAACGCGCAAGCTAAATCTGTTATTGAGTCTTGGGCAAATGCCGAGTGGTTCACCAGCCGAGACAAAGTGGCTGAAAGCATCAAAATGGCAGCCTTTAAAGTAACAGGAGAGATCAATACTGATGACCTTTCTCCTGCGCCCGATGCATGGTCACGCCCAGACATCCCTCTACACGCGCGTGCTGCATTTAAAATGACTCGTGATGGTCTAACGCCTGAAGAACACGGTGTTACAGGCCCAATCAGTCAAATCGAAGAAATTAAATCCAAGGGATACCCTGTCGCGTTTATCGGTGATGTTGTAGGTACAGGTTCTTCACGTAAGTCTGCAACCAACTCAGTACTATGGTTCTTCGGCGACGACATGCCAGGTGTACCTAACAAGCGTACTGGCGGTGTATGTTTTGGCTCTAAAGTGGCGCCTATTTTCTTCAATACTATGGAAGATGCCGGTGCGCTTGTATTTGAAGCGCCTGTAGACAACATCAACATGGGCGACATTATTGAAATTCGTCCTTATGACCGTAAAATTTTAAATGAAGCGGGCGAAGTTGTTTCTGAAATCAACATCAAATCTGAAGTTATTTTTGATGAAGTTCAAGCCGGTGGCCGTATCAACCTGATCATTGGTCGAGGCTTAACGACAAAAGCACGTGAAGCGCTTGGTTTAGGCGCAACAGACGTTTTCCGTCTGCCTGTTGACCCAGAAGCTGGCACAAAAGGGTTCACCCTTGCACAGAAAATGGTGGGTCGTGCTTGTGGTCTTCCTGAAGGTCAGGGTGTACGTCCTGGCACATACTGTGAACCTAAAATGACTACCGTTGGTTCACAGGATACAACAGGCCCAATGACTCGTGATGAACTGAAAGACCTGGCATGTCTAGGCTTCCAGGCTGACTTGGTTATGCAGTCCTTCTGTCACACTGCGGCTTACCCAAAGCCTGTTGACGTAGAGATGCAACACACCATGCCTGATTTCATCCAAACTCGTGGCGGTGTTGCTCTTCGCCCAGGTGACGGAATCATCCACTCCTGGTTAAACCGTATGCTTCTTCCAGATACTGTGGGTACAGGCGGTGACTCTCATACGCGATTCCCAATGGGTATTTCTTTCCCTGCCGGTTCTGGTTTGGTTGCATTTGCTGCCGCTACAGGCGTAATGCCTCTTGATATGCCAGAATCAATATTGGTTCGTTTTAAAGGCGAAATGCAGCCAGGTATCACGTTACGTGATCTGGTACATGCGATTCCTTTGTACGGCATTAAGCAAGGCATACTGACTGTTGAGAAGAAAGGCAAGATCAATGAGTTCTCAGGCCGCGTACTGGAAATTGAAGGTCTTGACAACCTAACCGTTGAGCAGGCGTTTGAGCTTTCTGATGCATCTGCTGAGCGATCTGCAGCGGGCTGCTCAATCAAGCTTTCGAAAGAATCAGTTGCCGAATACCTGAACTCAAACATCACCATGTTACGCTGGATGATTGCAGAAGGTTACGGTGACCCACGCACGCTTGAGCGTCGCGCACAATCGATGGAAGCCTGGTTGGCTAACCCAGAACTGCTTGAAGCTGACAGCGATGCAGAGTACAAGCATATCGTAGAGATCGATCTCGCCGATATTAAAGAGCCTATCGTTTGCTGCCCTAACGACCCAGATGACGCAAAAACACTATCTGATGTTGCCGGCGTTGGCGTCGATGAAGTATTTATCGGTTCTTGTATGACTAACATCGGCCACTTCCGTGCAGCCGGTAAACTGCTTGCCGCCAATAAAGAGCCTCTTAAGACTCGCTTCTGGATGTCTCCACCAACCAAGATGGACGAAGCCCAGTTGATGGAAGAAGGTTACTTCAATACATTCGGTACAGCTGGCGTTAGAACTGAAATGCCAGGCTGCTCTCTATGTATGGGTAACCAGGCGCGTGTTGCAGCTAGCAGCACAGTATTGTCTACATCGACTCGTAACTTCCCTAACCGTTTAGGTGATGGAGCCAATGTATACCTTACTTCAGCAGAACTAGCAGCTGTTGGTGCAATCCTGGGTAAACTTCCAACAACTGAAGAATACATGCAGTATGCATCCAAACTAAACAGCATGTCTTCAGAAGTGTACAAGTACTTGAACTTTGACAAGATGCCTGAGTACACAACAAAAGCAGCGACCGCCTCAGTTGAAGCCTAAGTTGTTTTAATTACGTAACTCACAGCAGCGATTGGGCTGTAAGTTACGACTAAAATACCCACATTTTTAAATGTGGGTATTTTTTTGCGTTAAACCTTTCTACCTGCACGCCCCTCCTTACCCGTATCAAGCTCACCACTGATCAGTTTCCGCTTTGTTGTAAGACATAACACTAAATTAACCGTCAAGTATGAGATTAATCAATAATCAACGCCCTAAATGCCTGCTATCCTATACACAACAAAATAATAATCTGAAAAACAACAGGATTTTAAAATGGCTTTAGTTAAAAAAGTGATGAAAACAAGCCTCGTAACCGCAACATCACAAGAAACGGTTACCACCGTCTGCCAACGAATGAAAGCGTCTCATCTAGGAGCGA